>JACPFG010000079.1 GCA_016183125.1 Deltaproteobacteria bacterium | reverse complement strand
CGCTTGCGTGCGATCGCAACAGGCGGCGTGGAACCTGCATTGACGATACTGCTCGACTGTTCACCGCAAGAGGGGTTGCAACGGATAGCAGATCGCGGCGGGCCAGACCGATTGGAACGGGAGGAACTGACATTTCACGAACGTGTGCGGAATGGTTATTTACGGCTGGCCAAGCGGGAGCCAGCACGAATCAAGGTGATCGATGCTGCCCAGGGGATCCCGATCGTATTAAAGCAGACGATGGAGCAGATTCGCCATGTGGCAGCAACTGATCGGACATGACCGGCCGGTCGCCTCGTTGCGGGCCGATCTGTCGGCAGATCGGTTGGCGCCCGCATACCTGTTCGCAGGCCCGGCCGGCATCGGCAAGTTCCGGACAGCCCTGACGCTGGCGCAGGCCATTAACTGTACGCTAGTCCTGAGTGAGCGAAGTCCTGAGCTTGCCGAAGGACGAAGCGAGTCGAAGGATGGACCTTGCGGGGAGTGCGCTACATGCACCCGTATTGCCGCCGGGACCCACCCGGACGTCCTGATCATCGCTCCTGAAAAACAGGAGATCCGGATAGAACAGGTCCGGACAATGCAGGCGCGCCTGCAACTGCACGCGCTGGAGGGGAATGTCAAGCTGGCGCTGATCGACGTGGCGGAGGCGATGCACCCGGCTGCGGCCAACGCCTGTCTCAAGATCTTGGAGGAACCGCCCACCGCCACGCACTTCATCCTGATAAGCGCCAATCCGCATCGGTTGCTGCCGACCATCCGTTCCAGGTGTCGATCGGTTACATTTCATCCGCTCTCTACATCCATGGTTGCGGAATGGCTCGTTACAAGGCAGCAAGCGGCACCTGCGGCGGCGGCGCAGATCGCGGCCCTGTCCGATGGATCGATCGGCTTTGCGCTTGCGTGCGAACCTGTGCTGATTGCAGAGACGTCCGCCGATCTGGCAGCGCTATGCTGGGCCCCGACTGCCGCCAGTGTGCTTGCGACCTCCGAACGGTGGGCTGCGGATGGAGCTGCCCTGCCGGCGCGGCTCCGCTGCTTAGTCGCAGCCCTTCGCACGGCGCTAGGACGGCGGCTGGCTGGTGAATCCGCTGCGCCTTCCCCGCTTGCCGAGATCGCCGCGGCGTTGGTAAATCGCCCGCCGAGAAGGCTACAGACGCTTTTGCAGCGAACCTTGACTCTAGCGCGCGAGGTTGAGTCTACCACCCTTAATAAACAGTTGCTTTGCGAGTCATTACTTTTTACCTTCGCCGGATCATGGCCCTCCGACACAAACGTCTCTATCTCACGACCGCCATCGATTACGTAAACAGCCTCCCGCACATCGGGACCGCCTACGAAAAGATCGGCGCAGATGTTATCGCGCGATTCGCGCGGCTGCAGGGAAGCAAGGTCCGGTTCCAGATGGGCAACGACGAGCCCTCAGTCAACGTCCGTAAGGCAGCAGAGGCTCAAGGGTTAGATCCGCTTGCCTATTGTGACGGGATGGCAGGGGCCTTTACGAATGTCTGGCAGCGGCTCAATATCTCATATGACGGTTTTATTCGAACCACAAACGCCGCCCATCGGCGTGCAGTCACGGCCTGTTTCCGCTCCATCGCGAAAGGGAAGACGCCTCGTAGGGCTCCCAACATCTACAAGAAACCGTATGCCGGCTGGTATTGCGACGCCTGCGAGGCATTCTATCAGGAAAAGGAGATGGGGGAGGGACGTTCTTGCCCCACCCACCGGCTCCCCACCCAGTGGGTGGAGGAGGAGAATTATTTCTTCGCCCTATCGCACTATCAGGAGTGGCTCGCCTCTCACCTGCGCCGCCATCCAGAGTTTATCCTGCCGGAGGTGCGGCGAAACGAGATCACTAAGCTGATCGCATCGGGTCTGGAAGACGTAAGCATATCACGGATGCAACGCGGGTGGGGGATCCCCGGGCGGTTCGCCTCGTGGTGGAAACAGGCCGAGGTCGTTCATATCATCGGGAAGGATATCACTAGGTTCCACTGTGTCATCTGGCCGGCCATGCTCAAGGCGGCCGGGCTATCGCTGCCGCGCACGATCTTCAGTCACGGGTTCGTCTATCAGCGCGGCGAAAAGATGAGCAAGACGCTGGGCAATGTCGTCGACCCGTTGCAACTGGTCGAACGGTTCGGGGCAGATCCGGTGCGCTATTTCCTACTGCGGGAAAATAGTTTCGGACGGGACGCGGATTTTACCTGGGAGCGGTTCATCGAGCGGTACAACAGCGACCTGGCCAACGGGATCGGGAACCTGGTCAACCGAACCGTGGGGATGATTCACCGATACTGTCAAGGGACCGTCCGCCCGGCACGCGCGGCGCCAAAAGGACTTCCGACATTTGCGGGTCTGCGAAAAGGTCGCGCGCGGATCTTGAAGACGATGTCCTCGGCCTTCGCTATCGATCGCCGACATGACGACCTCGCGTTCCATGAGGCGCTCTCTGCAATCTGGGCGCTGATGACGGATGCCGACCAGTATATTAACGACACGGCTCCGTGGGAACGACAGAAGCGGGGCGAATCGGAGGCCGTGGCATTCGTACTCTACCAAGTCGTCGAGGCGATCCGAATACTGGCCGTCGGCTTAAGCCCCTTCTGCCCGGAGACGGCGGAACGGATCTGGGCACAAATGGGGCTAGATGCGGCGGCGCCTATCGCCGCAATGCAATGGCGGCATCTGGTAAAATTTGCGATGCTTAAAAAACCGGTGATGGTGCGCGACCCGCGCCCCTTGTTTCCACGAATTGAACAGGAATCGAAAATTTCCCCACAAGCCCCCTCCCACAAGGCGAGGGGAGAAGAGAGAGGGACTATGGAATCAGAGCTTATCGATATCGCCGATTTCGCGAAGCTGGATCTGCGTATCGCCACAGTGACCGCTGCGGAGCAGATCGAGGGGACAGACAAGTTGCTCAAACTCCAGGTCGACCTGGGCACAGAGCAGCGGCAGCTGGTCGCCGGGATCGCAAAACACTATCCGCCTGAAGAACTGATCGGCAGACAGATAGTGGTTGTGGCAAATCTGAAACCGGCGAAGCTTCGCGGCGTGGAATCCCAAGGGATGCTTCTCGCCGCGAGCCAGGGGGAGCAGCTGAGTATCGTCTCTCCCCAGCGAGAGGTGCCGAACGGGGCAAGGGTGAAATAGATACTTAGTAAGTGTACACTTAGTCATTGACAAAACGTACATTACCGTTATACGTTGTACCAATGACACGCGGACTGAGCATCACAACTGCACGACAGCGCTTGCTGGCCCTGCCGGACATCCTTCGGCCAGGGGAAGGGGTCGAGATTTATCGGCATCGGCGACCGGTAATGAAGTTGACGCGCCTGGGCGGGCCCTCCAGCAACGATCCTTTCGCGATCCTTGATGCGGCATTGCATAAGGTCCCTCCGCCGTTTCAACGCGTGCCCAAGACCCTCGCGCGCAACTATAAAAGGCACCTCTATGGTAAAAAGAGGTAGTCGGCGTGAGACACCCAACGCACTCTTCTGCGACGCTAGTTTCCTGATCGCTTATCTCTGCCCCAAGGACCAGGATCATGCACGGGCAATACACATCCGTCGACGTCTAGCCGGTTGCCCCATCCGTCTCTATACGAGCTGGCCCACTGTGTCCGAGGCAGTGACACTTCTTTTTTACCATTATGGTTATTTCTATGCCTCCGCCCTTCTCCAGACCCTTGCAGCCTTTGAACTAGCCACGCCAAGTGAAGGAGATTACTATCAGGCAGCGGCGTTGTTTCAGGAGTTCAACCGAGATCAAAAGCTCTCGTTCAATGACTGTCTTACGTATGTCCTGATCAAGGGCCCTTTGCGAAACATATCAATTGTCACCTTCGATCGAGATTTCGCTAAGATGGGTTTGACCATCTTTAGGCCTTAGAAAAAATACAGGGTCTTCGCGTTACAGTTTTAAGTCTTCCAGATCGGGGATGAGGTCCTCGGTCGGGGCGGCTGGCCTGGGTGGCGGAGGTGTCGGCGAACGACTCGGAGCAGTCGGTGCCGGCTTGCTGAACCCATGCCGGTAGAGCGACAGATCGGGGCTATTCCCCTCCACCACATTGATGCTCTGACCGGTCTGCTGTTCCCATTTCCGCAGGGCCTTCTCCAGGAGCGGCTGGTTCATCGACCAGAGCTGCACTCCCTGCTTCTCTACCAGTTGGGCGCTGAAGAGCCGATAGCCGATGTTAAGCGTCTGGAAACCGGTTTCATCCGGCCCGCCCCAACAGAGGAAAGTC
>JACPFG010000082.1 GCA_016183125.1 Deltaproteobacteria bacterium | reverse complement strand
AATGTCGTCGCGAAGGACAAGCGCGAGGTGGCCCGCGTCTACCTCGGTATCGCGATCATGCATGCCGACAAATTGCACGTGATCCCCGTGATCGACCGACCGGACAACCTCGAATACGAGCTAAGCGCCGGGCTCCTTAGGGTCACTAAGGAGCACCAGCCGACGATCGGCTGGTGGGGACCGACCGCATCAGGAGGAGAAGTGGCGGAATCCGGCGCCGGGCAATACGAAACGGTTCACAGGCAGCTAGAACAGCGCTATACCGTCCGTACGATTACACATGATGGCGCATCGGTGTCGACAAAGGAGTTGCAAGCCCTCCTCCTCGTGGCACCTAAAAACTTTACGGCAGCGCAGGCCGGTGCGGTCGAACGGTACCTGGCAGAGGGGGGAAAGGTAGTGGCCTTAGTTGACCGGATGGCGGTCGATCCGCGCACGCTGACCGCCACGGCAGTAACGAGCGGGTTGGAGTCGCTCTTTGCCAAGTACGGCGTTACGCTTAACGCCGATCTGGTGGCGGACGCCTCGAGTGCTTACGCGGCCTTTGGCGGCGGGACAATGACGATCTATCATCCGATCGTGGCGCGACTCGAACAGCTAACCTTTCCCTGGGTAAGTTCACTAACACTGGCCGACCCTCTGCCGGAAGGACTTACGGCCACGGCCCTGGTGCGAAGCAGTAAACAGAGCGGCCTCACAACCGAGGAGCCTCCGTTCCGTGTCGATCCTGATACGGGGATGGGGCTGTTGCCAGCTATGCCATCACCTGAACGGCCGCTGGCCGTAGTGGTGTCGGGCGCACTGTCAGGCGGGACCTCCGGCCAGCTACTGGTGGTCGGGACCTCGCGGATAATCGAGGACCGAACCGCACGGCAATTCGTCGATGGCGTTATATTCTTCGAAAACGCGGTCGATTACGTTGCCCTTGGCGAACAGTTGATCGGGATTAGGTCCCGTCAGGTGACGGCCCGCCCGATTGCGCCGCTTTCCGATACCGGCCGGGCGGCGATCAAATATTTAAACACATTCGGAGTCCCAATCATGGTCATAGTTGCCGGGCTGCTGGGTCTCGTCTGGCGACGGGCACGGCGACGGGCCCTTAGGATAGCATATAACCTCCCCTCATGAACCGCGCCTTTACATATCTTCTTATCGCGATCGGCCTTGCCGCAGCCGTGTTTGCGCTGGAGCGGGTAGGCAGTAAGCATGTCGCCGAAAAATCTGCCAAGCAGCCATTTGTCGCGCTAGATCAAGCCAAGGTCGTCCGGATCGAAATAGAGAGGCTCCTTGACGGTGTGGAACTGTTGCGTGAGGGCGATCAATGGATGGTCCGGCCATTGACCACTACGATGCGCAAACAATTTGAGGCGCAAGATGCTAAAACCCCCGCTAGGGGCGGTTCCGAAGCGGGGCCTGGGGTGGGGGAGCCGCCACCGGAGGTGGCGGGGGAGAGGGGCGTAGCCCCCTCCCGAGGTTCGAGACCCGCGGAGGGAACCGCCCCGAAAGGGGGTTTTGGCGATCCAGCCGATCCTGTCAAGGTCACCGAGGCCCTTAATGCCTGGCGGGACCTGAAGACCGATTCACTTGTAAGTACAAATCCAGAGCAGCAGGCCAGATATCAGGTAAACCAGTTGGGGCTGCAGATCCGGGCGTACGATGCAGAGGGCAACCTGCTGGCCAAAGCCGTGGTGGGAAAGCAAGGGCCTGATTTTATCTCTACCTATATACAACCGGGCGGGGGGGCGGAGGTTTATCTCACGAGGGAGGCCCTACAGGCACGGTTTTCCCCCAGGACCGAGAACTGGCAATTCACAGAGGTTGCCTGGCCCGGCTGGCTTGCGCGACATCGAACGGCAGGTAAAAGTATTGGTCATTCCGACTAGTTGTATGTGAGGATCCCCACTCCTTGATTTTCGCTTTGACAAGAGTGTCCTCCCTTTGCTTTACCAGCGCACATGTCTTTCAAGCGGCGGTACAGTTGGTGGCTTCTGATATGGTGCCTGATTGGCGGGGGACTATTCTTCCCCCAGCCGGTGGCCAATAGCGCGTTGGTCCGGCCGATCCCTCTCTGGATAGCGCAGAACCCGCCAGAACCGAAGGGCCTTGAACGGATCATCCTCGAAGCCGCGCTGCAATATAAGATCCACCCTGCACTTATCGCCGCAATGATCGAGGTCGAATCGGGCTATAGACCTTATGCCCGCTCACCCAAGGGGGCAATGGGGCTGATGCAACTGATGCCGCAGACGGCGAGGCATTTGGGCGTGCATCAGCCGTTCGACATCGAGGAGAACGTAATGGGCGGGGTTAAGTACCTGCGGCAGATGCTAGATACCTTCCGCGGGAACTACCTGCTCGCACTAGCTGCCTACAACGCCGGTCCCGACGCCGTTCAGCGCTATGGGACGATCCCGCCCTACTACGAGACGGTACAGTATATCCCTAAGGTAGCCTATTGGTATCGCCACTACCTGGCCAAGATGAAGAAACGCTCTTAACCGCGCAACTCTCTGGCGGCCGCCACCATATTTTTAAGCGCCGGCTCGACCTCGGCAAACGCGCGCGTCTTTAGCCCGCAATCGGGATTTACCCACAACTGGTCTGGGCGCAAGACCCCAGCTGCTGCCATGACATGGCTGACTAGCTCGGCCGTTGTCGGGATGCGCGGCGAGTGGATATCGTAGACACCCAACCCGATCGCCTGGGCGTATTTACGCTCGCGGAAGATGCGGAGCAGCTCCGCACCGGAGCGGGCGTTCTCGATCAGCAGGACATCCGCATCCATGTCGGCGATGGCGTCGATAATATCGCCGAACTCGGAATAGCACATATGCGTCTGGATCTGTGTCTCAGGCTTGACACCGCTCGTCGCGATCCGGAAGGACTCCACCGCCCAGTCTAGATACTCCCCACGTTCGGCCTGGCGCAGCGGCAACCCCTCGCGGATGGCCGGCTCATCCACCTGAATGACGCGGGCGCCCCCCTTCTCTAGGTCTGCCACCTCATCCCTAATCGCAAGCGCTATCTGTCGACAGGTGGCGGATCTTGGTTGATCGTCCCGCACGAAGGACCATTGAAGGATAGTCACCGGGCCGGTCAGCATCCCCTTCACCGGTCGGTCTGTCTGTGACTGTGCATAGTGCCACCAGCGGACCGTCATCGGAGTAGGACTGGACCCAGCCGTTCTGCGTGAAGGCGAATCCCTCCAGCTGCTCGCCGAAATACTCCACCATGTCGTTGCGCTCGAACTCGCCGTGAACCAACACGTCTAAACCAAGCTTCTCCTGAAACCCGACGATTGAGGCTATCTGCGACTCTAGAAACTGGTCGTACTGGGCCGCCGTCAATTGTCCATCCAGGAATTGACGCCGTGTCTGCCGAACCTCCGGCGTCTGCGGATATGAACCGATCGTGGTGGTCGGGTATAGGGGCAATTTAAGCCGTTGCTGCTGTTGGGGTGAGCGCTCTGCATACGGAACGGCCCGGCGCCTCTCCGCCGCGGTCAAACCATCCGCAAGGCGGCGTACGGCCGGGTTGTTCGTCCGTGGCGATGTCTGTCGTCTGAGAAGCGCTGCCTGGTTGGCTGCCAGTTGATCGGCAATAGCCGCGCGGCCATCGTTCACGGCCCTGGTTAACAACGCAACTTCGGTCAATTTCTGTTTGGCAAACGCCAGCCAACCCTTTAGCTCGCTATCAAGTGTCGTTTCTAGCTCTAGATCGATCGGCACATGGAGGAGCGAACAGGAAGGTTGAACGATCAGGCGATCTTCGCCGACACGGCCTGCCAACTCTTCCAGGGTCGCAAGCGAGCGGGCAAGATCGTTTATCCAGATGTTGCGACCGTCTACGACACCGGCGCCTAAATATTTACCCTTCGGAAATTCGCGACGGATCTGCTCAAGTGTCGCCGCCCCCCGCACGAGGTCAAACCCGAGGCCATCAACCGGCAGGCTGCAGAGCGTTTCGTAGGACTCGCCCACCGGACCGAAGTAGGTTTGCACCATCAGTTTGGCGCCCCCCTTGGCCTTGGCCAGCGTAGTGTATGCGGTAGTTAAAGCGGCGCGCTCGGCCGCGGTCCGGTCCTGCACGAAACAAGGCTCGTCTAACTGGATCCACTCGGCACCGGCCCGCGCCAGTTGACTTATCACGTCCGAATAGATGGCCGTCACGGCACCTAAGTGATCTGCCAGAGGACGGCATCCATCTGTTCCACGCGCGAGAAGGAGGAATGAGACAGGACCTAGCAGGACCGGCCGGGTTGTCACCCCCTCCTTCTTGGCCTCGAGAAAGGCCGCCACAGGGCTTGGCTCTTGTAACCGGAACGTCTGCCCCGGTGTAAGTTCCGGGACGATATAGTGATAGTTAGTGTCGAACCACTTCTTCATCGGCAGCGCCGTGACGTCGGTGCCGGCCCGCTGCATCCCGCGCGCAGCTGCGAAATAGGCGCCAAGCTGCGATATGCCGGCACCCTGATAGCGCGCAGGCAACGCGCCAAGCCACACAGCAGTATCGAGCACATGATCGTAAAACGAAAAATCGTTTGATGCGATATGGGCGATTCCGGCCGACTTCTGCCAGGCCCAATGGATCCGTTTGAGCGCCAAGGCCGTCTGATGAAGCGCCTCTGCGGTAACGGTCCCTTTCCAATACCCTTCGGTTGCCTTTTTAAGCTCACGCTGACTGCCGATCCTCGGAAATCCTAAATTTGCGCTGACGGCCATAGGCCCTCCTTGTGTGGACCGGAGTCATAGCCAATTAGTCGGTCAATGCAACAGAAGAGTCAAAAAAATTTCTCCTCCCCTTTATAAGGGGAGGATGGAAGGGGTAGAGAGCCACTAAGAGCGAAATTGGCGGCCAGCGCGGTAGTCACGACCAGGACCATGAGGAGCGCATAGAGGGCGCCGGGGAGTTGGGCCTCCTTAACCACGGAGCACCCGCCGCCGCCGTCGTAGCCTATCTCAGCATCGTTAGGTCCCGTCCCGTCGACAGCGCCTGAAACGCCTTTCTCCGTGGTCGCACAGGCGTTCGTCGGATCTGGGATCGTGGGACAGTGATCTACGTAATCTTTCAGTCCATCCTGATCCTGATCGGCATAGCAGGTAGCTGAGCTTTCATCGTAAAACGGCGCCTCGGCCGGACAACCGCTCGCGTCGGTGACCGTGCCACTGTTGTCGCTCGTGTCACTACCGCCGGTGCCTAGCTCATCATCCAAATCGCCATCGATCGGATCGTCTTCGTCTGATGCCCCAGCGACATCGCTTATAGCCAACAGATCGGGGAAAAGCTCCTTGCCATTCCAGAGCAGATAGCATTTGTTCAACCAATCCTTACACTGCGCTTCGCTTCCCTGTTGCATGCACTCATCCAGTGAAGAATCGGCCCAATTCGTGGCAAGGTCCTCCTTATTCTTGATTAAATTGCACTCTATCAGCTCCTTGGCGAGGGGCTCGTCCTTCTGACCGACAAGATAGATACCGTAGAAGCCGCCATTGTCGATGAGGTTTGCCTTTATGGTGTTCTCGGTGAAATTGCTGAGCCAAATACCTGCCCCATATCCGACAATAGTATTCTTAAAAATTATATTCTTGGCGCCGCTCACGCACAGCCCCGCGGTCGCATTGAGGTTAAAACCGATCACCAGCTGCTCGATGACATGATTTGCGCTGGCAAGATCGATCACACATTTTGTTGATTTAACATTACTGGGCAACTCGATTTTTGCCGGACCGCGCAGGTGAATACCACCGCCCCCCTTAAGCACAATACCGTTCGTTAACGGGCTGGTACCGGCCAGGGTCACCCGGCTTACCAATGTAGCGCCGTCCGTTACCGTGCACTCAGAGGCCCACACCGTCGAACTGGTCATGACCATCCCGCCGATCAGAAGGACGACGAGGCGCGCCGATCTCCGTCCGCGCACGCGTAGGGCCAACAGTGATCCTAGGCTGACGACAATCCAGAGCGGTACGAGCGCCCCGGTTGCCCCGGAGGCACCGGCAGCGGCAAACAGACTGCACCCACCGGTCTCCTGTTGCGGCGTGAAATCGTTAACGAGGTTAAATGCGTCCGGTTTGAATCCTCCGAAACTGGCGTCTTCGCCTTGTGGATCGGCCAACGTGAACTCATCCGTCCCATTGCTCGCTATAAACTTGTCTACACAGGCCTCGTCCACCTCGGACCAGGTCTTCCCCTCTTCGCAGAGAGGGACGGCCGGGTCAAAGACCGGCGGTTGGATATCTACAGGTGGTTCCACTTGTACTTGCGGAGCCTCCGCGTCCGGATCGGGCAGAGGATCAATTACAGGGACTGGAACCGGAATAGGGCCGCTGGCCGGATTGATCTGTGGCACGTCACTTACCGGATCATTGCCAAAGCCGGCCACCTGCTCGCACAGGTCTATTATCCCATCCCCGTCTTTGTCCGGATCCTCGGCCGATTTCATCGCCTGGGTCTTGCACTCCGGCTGGACCTCCTCGGTCACCGGATACGTCGGCTGGATCAATCCATCTTTGCTCGATTCATAAACGGAACCGGGCGCCTGAGGATAGAACGAACCCTCCGACGAGGACCATGCCCAAGCAATCGGTGTTGCCAGGCAGCTAATCGTCAATATGATCAAGCGGCTCAGTAGGTATCGTCCCATATCGATGGCTCCTCCATCTGCTAAAGTTAAGAGAGCAAGCCACGTGCCAATGATGTGAAATAATAAACGTATGTAATTTCAATTAGTTGCTTGCTTAACAGGGGTGAGCAGGTCAAAAAGTGGGGTCTGTGGACCCCTAACGTTGGGGAGACTACTCGAAGCAACCGATCTGGCGGGCGATGACTAGGCGCTGGATCTCGGATGTCCCCTCCCCGATCTCCAGAAACTTGGCATCGCGGTAAAAGGTGGCGACAGGATACTCCTCCATGCAGCCATATCCGCCATGTAGCTGGAGGGCATGATCGGCCACCAGTTTGAAGACCTGTGAGCAGAAGAGCTTGGCCATGGCAGACTCTTTGGCAAACGACTGTCCGGTCGATTTGAGCCAGCAGGCCCGGTAAAGTAGCGACCGCGCGGCCTCGATCTGTGTGGCGCAATCGGCGAGCTTGAAGGCATTGGCCTGGAATGAAGCCACCGTCTGGCCGAAGGCCTTGCGCGTCTTGGCGTATTTCAGACCCTCCTCGTATGCCCCCTGCGCCCCACCAAGCGCCATCGCGGCGATACCGAGCCGGCCGCTATCGAGTGTCTCCAACATCTGCCGAAACCCGTCGCCCCGCTTTCCTAGCAGATTCTCCTCTGGCACACGTACGTTGTCTAAGAAAAGCTCCGCGGTGTTAGACGAGCGCCAGACCATCTTGCCATGCATCGTCCGGACGGTAAACCCTGGGACACCCTGTGGCACGAGGACGCAACTGATCTCCTTCTTCCCACCGGAACTGACGCCGGTTGCGCACTGGACGGTGGACCCGGCGGTTATATTAGTCGCAGCGTTTGTGATAAAGGCCTTGGCGCCGTTTAAGATCCACAGACCGTTTCTCAATTCAGCGACCGTTCGAGAATCGCCCGCGTCAGAGCCGGACTCGGCCTCCGTGAGTCCAAACCCCCACAGTTTTTTCCCGGCACATAGGTCCGGGAGATATCTCTCTCTCTGCTGCTTGCTCCCCCACCTAGCGATTGGGCCGACCCCCAACGTGTTGTGCGCGGCCACGGTTGCAGCCTGCGAGGCGGAGACACGAGCAAGCCCTTCAACAACTAGGATATAGGAGAGCGGGTCGAGGCCGAGACCTCCGTGCTCCGGGTCGACCATGAGGCCCATAAACCCCAGATCGCCCATCTTGCTAGTGAGTGCGTAGGAAAACTCCTCCTTGGCATCCAGCTCTCGTATTGCGGGACGGATCTCCCCTTCGGCAAAATCGCGAACAAGCCTTTGCAACTGCCGCTGTTCCGCTGTCATCTCGAGATCCATTATTGGTCGTCTACTGGATTCACCGCGTCGTGCCAAGGAGAAAGTGGGCCGCGCGGGTGGCATGTGCGATCGTGTCGGCCACACTCGTGCCGGTCAAATAATTGCCGGTTAAGTAAAGACCGGGGACCTCCCCTACGGCCGAGGCGATCTGCGCGATCCTCTCCTGGTGGCCGATAGTGTACTGCGGGATCCCTGCCTTGTGGCGGGTAATGCTTAAATACTCGGGCGCCGTCTTAATCCCCATCGTCTGCCGAAGGTCATAGGCCAGAACCTCCCGCAGCGCCGACTCGCCAAGCAAGGTTGCCTCCCGATCGCGCTCGCCTCCGTAAAAGCAGGTGGCGAAGAGGTGACCCGCGGGGGCGCGACCCGGAAAACAGCTGGAGGTCCAGAGTACACCCAGGCACCTTACGGCCGAGCGGCGCGGGACCAAAAATCCAAATCCCTGAAAATCGGCCTGGCAGTCACGCAGCGGTATGGCGACATGTGCCACGACGATCGGTGCGTATGGGATGGCCCTAAGCGGTGCGACCGCCTGCGCTGCCACGCCGGCAAGGAGACCCGCGGTAACGTATGCAGGCGTTGCCAATATTAGGACGCGCGCGCGCCATTGATCGACAGTATCACCGCGACCTACCGTTACCTGAAATGACCCGTCTGACAGACGGGAAATCGCCGTCACTGCGGTCTTCGTCACCAGTGCATCGCCTAGTTTTTGCGCAATGGCGCTGGGCAGCGTCTCCATCCCGTTCCGAAATCCATGCACGCCCCTGGCCTGCCAGCCGCGCCTCATCTTGAAGGCCCCTCGGATCAGTCCACCATACCGCGATTCGAGCGCCGCCATCTTCGGGAATGCGGCGGCCAGGCTTAACCGCTCCGGATCGCCGGCGAAGATCCCTGCCACGAGCGGATCGACCAGCCTCTCCAGTGCCTCCGTCCCCAGACGGCGCCTGACGAATGCTGCGACCGTCTCATCCGGCACCGATCCTGACCTTACAAACCATTCGCCAAGGAGTCGGCACTTCCCCCGCCACGAGAGCAGTTTAGAGGCCGCGAATTCGCGTGGCCCTCGCGGTACCAGGTGGAGCTCCCCTCGCCAATAGATGAACCGAGCGGCGGCCGTCTTAGGCGGCTCGACTATCTCCTCCTCTATCCCCACGGCCCTTGCCAGCGCCAGCAACTCCTCGGCGTCTCCCAAGAACGCATTGGGCCCCGTCTCTTTGAGGTACGGTCCATCACGCACGCTTCGGATCACACCGCCGGCGGACTCCTTGGCCTCAAGTAGTCGCACGTCGCGGCCGGCCTGGCGGCAGGTCCAGGCGGCGGTCAGCCCCGCGATCCCGCCGCCTATTATAAGGATGTCGGTCTCAGACATGGTAGTTATGCCCTATTATGAGATCCTTGAGAGAGTCGATAAAGAGAGGATCGGTATTTGCGCACGGAACGCGGCGCACCTCTGCGATCCCAAATCGGCGGGCCATCTCGACATAGGTCACGTCGATCTCGTAGAGGGTCTCCAGCTGTTCTGCCACGAAACTGAGAGGCATTATGCACAGCGACCTAACACCGAGCGCGGCGCAGGCCTTAAGGCACGGCTCGATATCCGGTGTCAGCCATCTTACCGGTCCCAACCGGCTCTGAAAGCCGAGCAGCCAGGGATTGGCCAAGCAGCCTTCGGAGAGGATCTTGCCGATCTGAGCACGGACCTGATGTGGATACGGGTCGCCGCCATCTACGATTGCCTGCGGCAGGCCATGTGCCGTGAAGAGGATTGTGGTCTTAGCCGGATGCTCGCATTGCGATAATGTGAATGAAAGCAGCTTAGCGCAACAGGCAATATACCTTGGATGACTATACCACCCAGTGCATCGATGGAGACGGACGGTGGCATCCCCATGTAGCCGCCACCAGCGCTCCACCCGCTCGCAACAGGTCTCCGATGTGGCGACCGAGTCGTGTGGATAGAGCGGCAGGAGGAGCAGGTCGGTAAGTCCCGCCGATCTTACTTGAGGGAGGACCTCCTCGATCAGCGGCGGCCAATACTGCATGCCGAGAAAGATGGGATGGCGCGCCCCCGCGCCGTTTAGCGCCTGTTGCAACAGGGTGCGCTGCTCCTCGCTTATGGAGAGGAGCGGAGAGCCGCCGTTCATTGTGGCATATTGGGCAACTACCGCGGGCGCACGGCGCGCGGCGATGGTCCGGGCGACGGCTGGCTGCAACGCGCGTAGACGGCGCCACGGCCAATTGGCAGGATCTGTCAGGATGTTCTCGATATAGCGCCTGATCGTCGCCTGATCGCTTACCGGCGGCCCGCCGAAGTTCATGAGGAGGATGCCGGGAGTCATATGCAAAACCTCGCGTTAGGGC
>JACPFG010000081.1:8618-15910 GCA_016183125.1 Deltaproteobacteria bacterium | reverse complement strand
CCTGATACGCGGTCGTGGCATCGGCATATCGGTCGCATAGCACCCACTTTCCAGCCGACAGTGCCGGCCGAATAACCGTTGCGACATGCTGGGCGCGCGATGCTGCGTAGAGGAGCAGCTCGGTTAAGGCCTCCATCCCCTCATGTTCTGGACTCAACAAGATCTGCCGGATTGCATCTCCGATCAGTGTGCCTCCCGGCTCCCTGGTAACGATCGCTTCATGCCCCTCGGCATGAAGGACCTTGGCCACCTGGCTGATAAGTGTAGTCTTGCCGGAGCCCTCGATCCCCTCGAATGTGATAAAAACACCTGTCATATCAATTAGTTATAAAATTTAGCCGTCTGCTAAGTTCATAGACGCAACTTGAGGGTTCACCGTTGCCGATAACTTGAGTAGCCATGGCGATGCCCATTAACCCCTTCAGCGGGAAATGCAACTGCACTTTTCAGTCCCTGGTCCATGCCGATACGCGAGCGGCGCGCCTCGCCGATTTTTCCGCCTCATCTAACCCACGCGCAGTCAGCGATTTTACCACCCAACCGACCGACGGTCAGAAAATCCAGCGTTTGATTCAACAGGGGCTATCCTATAGCCGTCCCTCTAAGGTCGATTAAAAACCGAGGAGAAATTCGCACAGGGTGCGCGCCGGAACGCCGGTCCCGCCGCGTGGCGTGTATGGTCGCTCCTCATCGGTCCAGGAGGAGGCCGCGATGTCCAGATGGGCCCAGCGAGCGGACCTTACGAACGACTGAAGAAAAAGGGCGCCCGAGATCGTGCTGGCAGAGGTCTTTCCTATATTACGCAGCTGCGCAGGCCCCGACGTGAACCCTTTTTTGTATTCCTGTTCGAGTGGCAACTGCCACATCGGCTCGCCTGTTCGGCGGCCCGCCGCAAGCAGCCGATTCACCTGCCACGTCGATCAGGTAATCCGGTTTTTGCGCCAGCGCATAATCTAGCGCATCGGCCAGGATCAGCCGGCCCTCCGCATCCAGATTGAGCAGCTCTACGGTGGTCCCGCTCCGCGCGGTGACGATATCGCCCGGTCGGTGGGCCTTGCCGTCGATCACATTCTCCGTACATGGGAGGAAGGCGTCGATCAGGCAGGAGGGCTTGGCAAGCGCCGCCACACGCATCGCGGCCAACACCGTTGCGGCCCCCGCCATGTCGTTTTTCATATGCTCCATATGCTTGGCCGTCTTAAGATCGAGCCCGCCGGTGTCGAATGTAACCCCCTTCCCGACCAGCGCAATATGGGTGGTCGGCTTCTTCGGAGGGGTGTAGCGCAAATGGCAAAATACCGGCGGGTTCGGCGCGCCCTGTGAAACAGCGATCAAGAGGTGCATCCGTTGCGCCAGGATCTGTTTCTGGTCGAGGATTGTGCACTGCAACTTGCCGTGGCGGGCGACTTGACGCGCCTGTTCGGCCAGATATTGCGGTGTACAGACATTTCCGGGGAGGTTCACCAGGTCACGAACATATATTGCCGCGTCGGCCAGCCACTGGCCCTCGCGCATCGCGCCTTCCACGGCCGCACGCTCCCGCCAGACCAGCAACGTCATTACGGCAAGTGAAGGCTCGGCCCGGTCTTCCTTGGCCTTGTACCGATCGAATCGATAGCTGCCAAGGGAAAGCCCCTCCACCAGGGCGCGCGCCCGATCGCGCGGGGAGAGACGCTGCACCCGCTCCGGTTGAAGCACGCCGGCCGCGGTTGCGGCCTTCACCTGCTGTGCCGCCTTCTGAATCGCCGCCCCCTGTTGGCGCAGGGTCTCAAGTGTAAAGCCCTTCTCCCTTCCAGCGCCTAACAGAAGGACGTAACGGGCGGGGAGCTTGCCGCAGGTCGGGATCAATCTAAAAGCGCCTGGCTCGGCGCGAAACGCCCCGCGCCGTAATGTATCAGTCAGCATTCCGCCAAGCGCCTTATCCACTTCGACGCCGCCGTCACCTCGCTTAAGTATCGGGGGGCCTTCCTCAGGTTTTGCAGGGGCAAAAGAGCTGACGGCTATCAGATCGGTTTGCTGGGAGGTGAGCGACCCTCGGCCACAGACCAATTGCATGATGACCTCCTATTATGGAACGATCGGTAATGCAAGTGTTGGCATATCGCTAAAAATTCTGTAGAGTGGCGCCATGGCGCGACGGGTGGAGGATCTTTTGCGGCGGGGGATGCGCGGGGTCGGAACGCTGGTGGAGAAGGCGATCGGCACAGCCCAGCAGGCGCGCGCCACCGTCGCGGCGGGGAGTGCGGCGCCGGCCCCACCTGCATTGGAGACCCTGCTCGGCCTGCCCAAACTACGCGAACTGTTACAACTGGCCGCCGATCGACTGGTCCCGCCGCTGCTCCCCAATCTGGCTGGCCGCGCTGTGCTCGAGGTGGGCGAGGGGACCGGTCGGTTCACTCTCGCCTGCAAGGAGCATGGCGCGCAGATAGTTGCAGCCTTCGAGCTAGGCGCTGCCTTTACTTCCCCGTTGGTCGACATGACGCGCCGAATGTATGTCGTTCGAGGGAGTGTCCGGCGGCTACCATTCCGTGACGACCGGTTCGATTTCGGCATCGCCAATCTGGCAACATCACAACAGGGCGATCTGCTTCGCGCGCTCAAGGAGGTCTCAAGGGTGATACAACCGGAGGGAACGGTCGTGCTGATCGATTTTCACCCCTTCGGCTGGTATGCTCGGCGTGGCGCCACGCGGATCAAACCGGTGGAGTCAACCCTTCGCGGGACGGGCGATTATTTCAAGGCCGCGCGCCTGGCAGGGTTACAGCTTTGCGACCTGCGGGAGGCCTTTATAGACGAGACGATGCGCGCGGCGTTTGCCACGCCGGAGGAGAAGGTGGCCTACCGCACGGTAAAGGAGAGCCCGTTGCTACTCTGCTGCGTCCTGCGGAAAGGGGCGGCAGGTGAGCGCTGAGAAACGGGCAGCCGAGCTCTTTCTCGATTTTCCCGTCCCTCCGGCCTCCCCTGCTGGGACGCTTCATACCCGACAGGTCGGCAAGTTGCTCTTTGTCGGCGGCGCCCTCCCGATAGGAGAAGGTCGCATCCAGGGGAAGGGGAGGCTCGGCCTGGAGGTGAGTCTCGATCAGGGGCGGGGAGCCGCGCGACTAGCGCTCATTCAGGCCTTGGCGATGATCCGCGAAGAGGTTGGTAGTCTAGATAAGGTCCGGCAGGTCGTGCAGCTTACCGGACAAATTGCCTCGGGCGCAGAGTTCCACCAGCAGGGCAAAGTCCTTGACCAGGCCTCCCAACTCCTGGTCGAACTCTTCGGCGCGGCCGGTAACCATACGCGCACCGCTATCGGTGTCACAGCGCTCCCCCAGCAGGCCTGCGTTCAGATCGAGTTGATCGTGGAGATCAAGTAACCGTCGTTTTATTCGTCAACATATGCTCGATCTTGCGGACCAGATGGCGCATGTGAAACGGCTTGGCTACGTAGTCATCCGCCCCATGGGTCAGCCCCTCGATCCGGTCCACCTGGGCATCCTTGGCGGAGAGGATAAGGACCAGGATCTCCTTAAGCGCAGGGTCTCCCTTTATATAGTTGCAGACCTCGATTCCAGATACCTTCGGCATCATCAGATCGAGTACCACCAGGTCAGGTCTCTGCGACCGGATCGTGGTGTAGGCCTGCTCGGCGGTAAAGGCGCTCGTTATCCTGTAGGTCGGCTCCGGCAGCATCTTGGCCAGGAGTTTGTGCACCTGCGGGTCATCGTCGACAATTAGTAGATGGAAGGCCATTTGTCCCTAATTATTGAATGGTTATCTCCATAGGCGAGCGGTTATTTTAGGTCAAGTCGGAAATCAGGGGGGAGCAAGTCCGGTTGACAAAGAGGATTGACCCATATGATATTTTAACATATCATATGATTTGTAAATGAGATTTAACAATATTATTGAATACATATACGGGGACATCGCGAGGGTACGGGTCTACAAAATGTTGGTCAAGAACCCACAGGGGTTCACCGGTCGCGAGCTTGGCGCCTTGTGCAAGGTCTCCCCGTTTAAGATCAATCAGGTGTTGCGCCACCTCGTTCAAAACGGCATCGTGACCGAAACCGTGGTGGGACGGGCCCATCTGTATCGCCTCAACGCGTATCATATCCTTGTCCGCGAATTGATTGTGGGCAATCTGCGGTTTGAAGAAGAGATTCTTCGGGGCCTCGGCGCGGCGCTGTGGACCCGACTGATCCCTCCACCACTCGCCATTATCCTCTATGGCAGCGTGGCCCGCGGGGAAGAGGAACCCAGGAGCGACCTCGATCTTCTGCTGATCTATGCAGACAATGCGCCACCGGACGCCTTTGGGGAGCAGCGGGGGGAATGCGCGCTGTGGCTGGCGCAGACGTATGGGATGCCCGGCATGTTGACCCGCATGATCGTGTCGGAGATCCAACGGCGCGCAAAAACAAAAGATGGCCTTGTGCCACAAATCTTAAAAGAGGGAACGAGCATTGCGGGATTAACCATCGCCGAGGTGCTCCAATATGACTGCCAAAAAAATTAGCGCCACGACCGTCGCCAAACACGAATTCGCCAACTATCGGGACAAAGGGTTGCAGTTTTTCTGCGCCATGCAGCTCTGTTTTCAAGATCAGTGGTGGGACAGTGTTTTTCTGAATGGCGTGCATGCCGCCATCAGCCTCGCGGATGCGGTGGCGGTCTTTCGACTGGGGAAACGGAGCACGGCACAATCGCACCGGGATGCCATGGAGCTATTTGCCCAGGCCGTCGGCGATAACCCGGAGGGCGAGCGCCATGCGAAACGGCTGGGTGAAATCCTCAACTGGAAGCACGAAGTGGAATATGAACCGCGCCGTCTCACAGCGGCGGAGGCCCAGCGGTTCGTCCAATCCGTCCAGCGGTTCGTGGAGTGGGTGAAACAGCAATTGCCATAAAGTTTTCATTATTCTGAGACGTCGTAACACATTGATTTCTTATATAAATCCGAGCACATCAGGACGGGACTAAAAAAATAGGCAACTTTTTTTGACAACGCCCGATAATGCATATAGCAAGCTGTTGACAAACCACCGGTTAACGGGCCAATTCGCCGTAGGAGAATTGGCGGGGCCATCCGCCTCAGGCGGAGGGCGTTCTGCGAAGGGCGGATTTACTCCGCCCGGAGCGACGACAGTTTGTCAACAGCCTGATAGTTCGCGGCATGAAATACCGATCGCAATAGGAGGAACACCATGAGCGAGATCAAATGGCCTGAGTATCTGATTGACCAAGTGCATCCGATGAGCGTTCCTGTCGAGACCTGTGAAACGCTCCCCATCTCGGTCTCCGATCCGGGGGCGCAATACGTCCCACCGGAACTCGTGGACATCGTCCTTGCGTCAATGACCAGACCTTTCGACCAACAATCCCGTCGGTTCCTCGATGAGTCGGACAGCTGGGAAGGGGCGCTCGCGCGGGCTGAGGGGGTGGAACGACGGCGCAGGGAAAGAGAAGGCGATATCCTCGATCAACTCAATTTCGGGTGCGGAGGCGATTCAGCCCGCGCGCGCGCCCCGGCCGAGGAGACAGAAAATCCGGCCGACGGTTTTTCTGCCTACGATTCAACACCGGACCCGAAGTGGGGCACGGACACCGGGGTCACGGATACCGGCCGCGCGTCAGATGGGCAACCAGATTTGGATGGGGCGGAGACGACGGCAGACACCGCTAAAGATGCCGCTACAACTCCTTATTGTGCCCCAGATGATGAAAAAACATTCTGTCGCGATGAGGATGGAGACGGCTATGCCTTTTACAATGAGGCAGTTTGTCCAAAACAGTGTCTTTCGCCCAATCCCGATGATCCGAAATGGATTCCATGGGACAAGAACAAAAAGGATGATTGCGTCGACAACCCAGACAATCCCACCACGAAGGACACGGGAGTTCCAGCCAGCGCAATCAATCCAGGCGCGCTCGAAAAATGCAATAACGTTGATGATGATTGCAAAAATGGTAAGGACGACGCAGATACCGCGAACGTGCCCATTGATAGAAAGAAGTGGTATATCGACTCTGATGGGGACGGATATGCGAAGAGTACCGTATTCCTGCTTGCCTGTGACAATCCAGACGCCACACTATATGTGGGTGAAGAGACTCTCGAAAAGAGCCAGGAAGGCGGCGAGGTCATACTCGACTGCGACAATGCCGACAACGATAAGACAATATATCCTGGCGCTGTTGAGGACTGTGCAGATGGGGAGGACAATGACTGCGATGGCTTGACGGATGCAAAGGACATTTCCCCCGATAAGGATTCTGACGATATCTGCGACGGCGATCTGGTTGGGCGGTGGAAATTGAACGAGCAGAGTGGAGACGTGGCAAATGATTCGAGTCTCAACGGCTATGACGGCGCTCTAATCGGCAGCCCTACGTGGGAGGATGCGAAAGGAAAGCATGGTCTGCATTTTGCTGGCGTTGGGGATGGTGTAAATAATGCAGCAAGTGCCTTGATTCTTTCTGCGCAGCTTACCGTTGCTGCATGGATTAAATTAGACAACCCTCCTTTCATCAACGTCGATCTCGATGGCGATGGCGATATTGATACTGTCGAGGCCGTCTCGTTTCTCAACAAATACACAGGGGGTGGAAACGATAAGGGGTGGTATCTGAGTTATTCTGTTGCGGATCCGAACAATAACCCTCGCCGATTGAGCTTTCGAACTGCAACGACCGCTGGCGGTTGCCAGTTTGAAACAGCGGGAATGAAACCAGCAATTAACGATCCTATCTACGATCAGTGGCAACATGTGGCGGCGACATATGACGGTGTCTCGGCGAAGATATACGTTGACGGAGAAGCAGTGCAAAATGGGGTCTCCGAAGGATGTTCAGTGCCGGCCGAAATGTTGACTTCGACAAATGATTTCGCAATTGGACATGAAGGATGGAATACCTTTGGCTGGTTCAAAGGGTTTCTACGTGGCGTACACATATACAAACGCGCCCTCAAGCCCGAGGAAATTAAGATGCTTTACAATAAGCAGCTGTAAGGGTGCGCGGAAGGAAATGTGGCGCAATACAAGAGGCCCACGGCATGCACTTGACGAAATGGATCGGTTGTCTTCTCCCCATCTGTTTATTGGCATGTGGCGGCGCATCCCTGCCTATGAGTGCGGATACGCCCGGTTCGTCAACGGAGGCGGTAATCGCAGCTGCTCCAGAGGGTGTGACTCAACAGGACACGATGGCAGAACCCCCATTATCACCTGATGTACAAAAACGAGAGCAGCAGAATCGTTCGCAACGGTTCAGCGTATCGAGCCCCGCCGAACAGTATTTTCGCG
>JACPFG010000081.1:0-8556 GCA_016183125.1 Deltaproteobacteria bacterium | reverse complement strand
GACGGTGCAAGCGGAAGAGAGCTATTGGTCGCGGGCCCTGAATGGGGAATCGATTATTGTCTCCGAAATCCCCATAATTGTCCGCGAGACCTGGAAGGGAGGCCCGAACGAGACGATTACTATTCTCAATCTCGGTGGCCGCGTTGGCGCGACGGAGCATCGCTATAGTGTATCCCCTGTGTTTACGGCCGGTGAATCCCTCCTCCTCTTCCTGACAAGGACGCGGTCTGGAAAATATGTGGTGTGGAAGCGGCGGACCGGCAAATTGCATCTGCAAGAACAGCTTATCAAACAATTTAACCTGCCGTTGATCCATGCCCGTGAGTTGGTCTCCGGCCTGCTGACGACGGGGGAACGATGAAACGACGCTGTTTCCTCCGTGGCGGACTTGCCGGTATGATTGTGGCTTGCATCAGCGCTATAGCACCGCCCGTCGCGGCCTCCAATATAAAATCATATTGGTTGCTGGATGACATCCCCGTGGTCCTCCATATCAATCCCAATTTCACCGATGAGGAAGCCGGCTCCCCATCAGCACAGGTAGAGGCCATCGTCAACGCGATGGACACATGGCAGAGCGAGGGCAAGTCCCTATTCTATTTTGTCAATGGGGACCCAACAACCGCTGTCAATGCGTCGGGTTCGATTTCCGCAATTCACGATTCAGCGGAAGACACATGTCCACCTGATCTGCCCTGTGGGTGCAGTGATGGGACATTGGCCTGGACGGAATGGGAGACTAACGTAAAAACTGGCCTCTCCTGGATGTTTCAGAACCAGTCGCCAGTGGCGCAGTCCGTGTTAGTGACCTATCGTATCGTATTCTGTGATCATGAGTTTACATTCTATAGCCCGGGCTATGCTACCGACGGGGCCAGCATTCAATGCGTGGCCCTCCACGAACTCGGGCATGTCTTGGGGCTGGACCATGAATATAAAATTGCCGGCGCGATCATGAATAGTCTGCCGGCGTGTGAAGGGGATGCACCGCAACTGACGCTTGCCTCGGACGATATTGCCGGCCTACAGAAGATGTATGGCTCAACGTCTGGCGATGCCGATGCCGATGGCCTGAGCAACGGGCTCGAGCAACAATTCGGATCGAATGCATTCGTGACGGACTCCGATGGGGACGGCCTTACGGATGGGGCGGAGGTCAACGGCACTCCCTATGCTACATCGCCGACAAAGAAGGATACCGATGATGACGGCCTCAATGACAAGGCAGAGCTCCAGACATATAATACGGACCCGACGGCGCCGGATAGTGATGGAGATTTGCTGGATGACCCCGATGAGCTCAAGATGGGGACTAACCCAATGAAGGCCGATACGGATGGCGACGGGCTGATCGATGGGACAGAGGTTTACACCCTTAAGACAAGCCCGCTGGAAGCCGACACCGACGGCGATCAATGGTCGGATAGCGAAGAGCTCGCGCAGGGATCCGATCCGTTGGTGTGGGACAATCCCGCCCTGCTCGCGCCGATCATCAGCTTTCTACTGGGAAACGAGGAATGTCTCCCTGTCGATGGCACACCGCTCACGACGTGCGATATCATCACCAACGGGCCGGTCCTGCTGAAGGAATATCCGGCGTGGTTTTATTTCCCTGATTGATCGATGGCATGTGCTGTGCGACCACCGCCGCACCGGTTGGTGCGGCCAATGAGAGGAGGAAATGTTATGAGGCAATGTAAGCGCGGGGTCATCGCCACTGTCCTGTTGGTGGTCATGGGTGTCTCAACATCGGCCTTCGCCGATGGTGTTGTGCGGGGAAAGATCACCAGGTTGTCCGGTGTGGGCGCCGGGAATACCACGCCAAAGGTTGAAATTGGCGTTGCACCGGAATCCTCGAGCGCCTTGCCCAATGGGACCGGCAACTGTCAGACGCCGCCCAGCCAGGCGGTCACGTTGTACCTGATGCCGACCAATCCGTCGTACAAGTCCATTCTGGCGATCTTGCTCACGGCCGCCGCGACGAAGAAAATGGTCGGCCTCGATGCCCTTATGGATAACAAGTCATGCCAGGTGCAAAACGGCTACGGCGAGTTTTAACCCTGAGGGGGAACCTCATGGCTTGATGATCCGTAAGCGCTCTGAAATCAGGGGTGTCGTGTTTTCGGGTGTGGTTCCCGTTGAAGACATACTATACCAACTCTCCCGCCCAGAGGCGGCGGCAAAATTCTTGCCAGGGGAGGATCGTGATCTGCTCAATGCGCCGTGGGGTTGCCTCGCAGCAGACGAGGAGCGCGTGTTTGGGATGATGTTCCTCCAGTAATCCGCGCAATCCCTTCAGGTGTTCGACCTTCACCTCCGTTGTCCCCTTACATTCAATGGCACAGGTCATCGGTCCCACGATGCAGTCAACTTCAAGCCCCGTGCTCGTCCGCCAAAAACTCATGGGGAGATAGCTGTCCCGATACGAAAGATAGGCGCGGAGTTCCCCCAGGATAAATTGTTCAAACGCGCGTCCGAATTCCTCGGTCCGTGGCTGGATGCGGATCATCTGCTTCAGGGCGCGGACAACGCCGACATCAAACAGATAAAATTTCGCTGTTTCAATCAACCGCCGCTTCTTTTTTCGGCGCCATGGTTCCAGCCGATATCCCATCAAGGTATCTTCCAAGATTTGATAATATTCCCGCACCGTCTTCGAAGCGACCCCACAGTCGCGCGCAATGTTCGCATAATTGATGAGTTCCCCATGACTGACGGCCACGGCATCGAGAAACCGGGCGAAGGCGGGAATATTCCGTGTCAGGGCCTCGGCTTGAATTTCTTCATTGAGATAATCCACAACATACGAATGTAAAAGCGCCTCCGGCTCTTGCGCCAAATAGTGTTGGGGAAGGAGTCCATGGTGAAAGATCTGCAGAAGATCGGGTTGCGCAATCTCGACGGTTGTTAGGGGAAAGAGTTCCACGCGAATCGCTCGCCCACCTAGGAGGTTGGCGGCGCCGCGCTTCAGTTTGCGAGGGCTCGAACCGGACAAAATAAAACGCGTTGCCGTATTTTCAATGCACCAATGCACCTCATCGAGCAGCGCCGGAACCTTTTGGACCTCGTCAATAATTACCAAGGGGGGCCGATGCTCGCGTACCTCATGGCGCAGCTGCTCCGGATGCAAGAGGAGGCGGGTCTTGAGGTCGGTATTCAAGAGATCATACCACCGGGCGTCGGGAAATTGCGCCCGAAGTAAAGTCGTCTTGCCGGTCTTTCGGGGACCCCAAAGAAAGAACGCTTGGTGTCTCGTGGCATCTATTTTTAATAGTCGTTTCATATAGTTAGATAAACAGCACTGTTGTACTGATAATCTAGATAAAAAGTATAGCACTACCGATTATCCGTCAATGAAAAATCCGTTAAAGTGTCGAAAATCAGGGGTTGCCATATAATTAAAGTTAATTTATACTCCGCGACATTAAATTTTATACGAATTAGCGTTTGAGATAATATTTCGAGGGCTTGACAAAAAGGTAGGGCATAGGGTCTAGGGACCAGGGTCCAAACGGAATTATAAGGAGTTGGGGGATTTAACCTAAACGAGAGTACACGCGGAAAACCGGTCGGGAAGGGAGGTGCAGACTCTCCGAAAATGACCACTTCGCGCGATGGTAAACTTGCCTGCCTTCAGCCATAAGCTAGGGCGGGTTTGCAGTTAACTACAAGGAGAGTATCGATATGCGGAAATTCCTTATCTTAGCAGTAGCCTTGGCATTTGTCGGCGGCGCCGCAGTGGCGCAGGCCGATGAGTACGTCAAGGGGCAGTTTGAGCTGTCCGGGCACGTGAACACCGGTGCGAGCTTCCAGCACAACGGCGCGAACGGGGCTTCGGCTAGCGTTATTGGTTCGACTGCCGTGGTTGCCGGTGTGAACGCCGCTAATAGCGGGCCTCTTGCGAACCATGGCCCACAGGGCGATCTGACGATTCAGAACACGGCCGGCCCGGCAGGTACCACGGCGGCTGGGGTGAGTTCGGAGAGCCTCCTCTTCTTCGTCGACGAGTTCGAACTCGATGCGATGCGCAGCTTTGGGGAGAATATCCGGGCGCGTGCCGATATGTCGATGGGACGGCTAAATTCCGGCACCGGGTTTGCGGCCGGATTTAACCTGGAGCAGGCCTATGCCACGGCGAATATCCCGGTCGGCAACGGGGTCGAGTTCCTGATCGGGCGGTTTGACACCCCGATCGGGTTCGAGTCTGTCGAGCGGGGAGAGAACACACTCTTCTCCCACAGCCTGATCTTCAACGGGCTCCGTCCGCATCAGACGACCGGTATTAAGGTCTATTATCCCTTCTCGGACATGGTTGACTGGCACCTCTATATCGTCAACAACCTCCGGGACGAGTTCGCTACGGCGACCGATCATCTATATCCCTCGTTTGGGACCAGGGTCGGGTTTAACTGGGGCGAGGAGGGAAAGCGGAGCACCTTGGGGATCAGTGCCGCAGGCGGGCCGGAAGTTATCGGCACGGCCGCTACAGGTAAAATGGGTGACTGGACGTTCATGGGAGATGTTGACTGGAACGTCTGGCTAACCGATGCCTTCGCGGTAGGTGGTGAGGGGATCTTCCGCCAGGACAGCGCGGCGGCAGGTGCAACCGATTCGAAGTATTTCGCCGGCCAGTTAAATCTCAACTACGTCTTTAACGACGTGTGGGATGGAACGCTGCGTTACGTCTATGCCCAGCAAAACGCTGGCGCCGGTACGTTGAGCACACAGCTGGTGGACTCGACCGCGCCCGGTGCAAAGAGCAAGGTTCATGAGGTTACGCTCGGCGGGCAGTACCAGATCGCAGACGGGGCGAAGATCCAGTTGGAGTATCGCTTCGATATCATCAAGCCCTCCGCGGCAGCGCGTGGCACGGCGCACGGCGGGTTGGTTAACTTCACCTACGACTTCTAGTAGCGTGAATGGTTGGAGTAGGCCGCCCCGCTCGTCTTCGGATGGGCGGGGCGGTTTTATTTTAACGCGTAACCTCTGAAAAAGGCCCATCTGCTGCGTTGCCGTCGTCGGAGCGAGCTCGGAGGCCGCCTGCGGCGGCAGTGTTAGCTGCACTCGGTGCGTCCGGTCTCCACTGGAGACCGGCTCCACCTCGTGCCCTTGCGGCGTACCTTGCAGTACGCCTCAGTCGTGCTTCCTACGGGCTGTAACGCTCGACGATTCACTGGATCGTCTCGCTAACAGCCCGTACGTCGCACCCTCCGACTGCCTTGCATCTGGGCCTTTTTGACAGGTTACGGAAAATTTGAGTTTTTCAGAGGTTACAATGCACAACAAAATGAGCGATAAGGAGAACTTGTTGCGCTTCATTATTCCCCATGTTAGGGCCATCTCCGATGGACCGGAGAGCTAATCTCGAAATCCAGGTCGCGACACCGCGCCTGCGCGAGGATCGGCCGCCGTTTTGGCGGGGGTATCTCCTCCCCAAGCTCGCCTTCCTGGCGGCAGGATTCCCGAAGGACTCGTTCGGTTCTATAGACATCACGAATAAGTGCAACCTGCGCTGCAAGCACTGCTACTTCTTCGCCCAGGATTACCCTCCGGAGCTCAAGGATGACGAATGGATCGCCCGGCTAGACGCCCTTAAGGCCGCGGGACATCCGCTACGCAGCTGCACATGGGTGGGGGGCGAGCCGCTGCTACGCAAAAACCTGATCGAGCGGGCGCGCAAATATTTCCAGTTCAATTTGGTGGTCACCAACGGCGGGTTCGGCATCCCTGGCTGGCGCGATGTCTTTTTCCACGTCTCGGTCGACGGTCTGGAGGAACAGCACGACGCCATCCGTGGGAAGGGGAGCTATGCCAAGCTTAAAAAGACGATCCGTGAGGCATCCCCGGATTGCCACATCACGATCGCCTGCTGCATTAACAAGATGAACCGGGACTGCATCGAGCCGATGCTTGAGGAGTGGTACCCTGAGACCAACGTGCGCGGTGTTATGTTCGATTTCTTCACGCCGATCAAGGGGATCACGGACGATCTCTGGATCCCATTTGCCGAGCGGGACGAGTTGATCGATAAATTGATCGCGCTCAAGCGGAGCAGGCGATATCGGCGCTTCATCGGGGTCTCCACCCGGGCGCTCGATTTGATGAAGGCGAAGAACCGGCACGTGGCGGTTGGGGAGAACTGTGTCTTCCTGCAGCGGGGTTTCGCGCTAGATCCGATGGGGAACCGCAAGGCCCTCTGCATGTTCGGCCCCGGCGCCGACTGCGACAAGTGCGGGTGTATCGTGCCGTTCTATTTGCGAACCAGGGTCGAGCGTCGCTACATCCTGCGCGAGATGTGGGGCGATCTCAAAGGGCTGGTTTTTCCGTCGCAAAATGGCCTATGAGCAACGTCTGGATAACGCTTGGACCGATTCTTGCCATTAACATCGTATTTCTCTGCACTTTTTTCTATTTTGCCGCCACGCGGGAGCGCTGGCCGGTACCGTCAGATCTTGACGGCAGACATCAAACCAGGTTCTTAAGCCGATTTTTTCAGGAGTACTGGTACTGGGTGACGACCCCGGTCGCCCGGTTCTTCGTGGCAGTCAGGTTAAGCCCCAACATGCTTACGTTCATCGGATTTCTGATGAGCTGCGGGGCGGGGCTGCTGTTCGCACAGGGATGGTTCGGTTATGCCGGCTGGGTGATGATCTTCGGGGCCACATTTGACCTCTTCGACGGAAAGGTGGCGCGTCTGACCAATAAGGAGAGCCGCTCCGGGGCCTTTTACGACTCGGTGATGGACCGATTCGGCGAGGGGGCCGTCTTCGTGGGCCTGGCGTGGCACTATAGGGCCAGCTGGTTGCTCCCGATAATCGTCTGGGCGTCCATTGCAGCGATGCTCGTTAGTTATACGCGCGCGCGCGGCGAGGGGGTCGGTGTTGTCTGCAAGAGGGGGCCGATGCAGCGCCCCGAGCGGATCGTCTATCTGGGGGTCGGCTCCATCTTTCAACCGATCGCCGATGCCATGGCGCGCCTTGTCATTGCCCATCCCCCCGCGATCCTTGTGATGGGGGCAGTCTGCATCATTGCCCTGTTGGGTACATACAGCGCGTTTTACCGGATGATCCTTATAATGGATACGCTCGATTCCACCGATCGGCAGGGGGGTGGCGAGGAATCGATCCCGCAACTGCTGGCCAAGCTATCCACTAAGGCGGGACGCGAGGCGTTGCTGGAGAAATTGCACCACCAGAGCCATTAACGGATAAACTCTTCAGGTGTCGCAAGGGCCATCCGCAATAGGTCAAGATTAACGGCCTTGCCGTTGAAGAAGTCGGCAATGAACTGGTTGGCGGCGTAGTAAAAGCTGCCGATCAGGTCGAGCTGGCCTAATATGAAATCTGCCCGCACGCGTTCGTCCCCGGCGCAGTCGACCTTTGCCTCGCGTGTCTGCGCGCGGGTCCGCTCGATCGTGGTGATGGCATCCAGCAGGTTGCGCTGGATCCGGTCGAGGAAATCTCGAATGACCTTTCTCGGATATGTCCGCTCGGCGGCGTAGTAATCCTTGCGGGAGCCCTTCACCCAGACCTTGCGGACCAGCTTGTACTCTTCCAGCAGCCGGATGTTTATGCTGATGTTGCTCTTGCTGATCTGCAGTCGTTCGGCCAGATCGTCCAGAGAGAGCGGCTCTTCGTTTAAAAAGAGCAGTGCGTAGATCTGTCCTCCGACCTTGTTGATCATCCCGAGCAGCGCAGCCGATACCTGACCGGCGCCCTGGATAAAGGTATCAACTGCATTATCCAGTTTCTGATCGGGGCGGTCGGGGACCGGATGCAACTGAGCTTTTGCAGCCATGGGACCGTATACATCCCAAAGGGGCGATTATGTCAAGGCGGGCTAGAATATAAGCGCCGTTCCGCACATTGTGTAAACTACCAGATGGACATAATAGTCCCTGTGCGACGCCTCGTGCGCCGATCCCCCTGGCGGGGGCTGCGCTCCGGCTCTTTTGTTGACCGGCGGGTCCTGCCGCCGGTTGCTCCCCAACCCTCGCTGCTCGCTGACACCCCCCGTTCACGAATACGCACATCGTGCCGACGCTGCGCTGCTCCGGGCCAGGGGGCCCCACCGGCGTCACCCGCCGGGCATCATCTAGCTGCACGCCGGCGCTTAAGCCAGCCCCCGCCAGGGGGATCGGCGCACCCTCCCCCTTCGATGGGGGGCTAGGGTGGGGTAGATCGCTCCGGCTTCTACCTCCCCTTACCGTGTCCTGAGCGAAGTCGAAGGACAAAGGAGGGGAGACTTGAAGTATCTTTATCCACTTGATGCGTGGGGCAGAGAGGTAACTTCTATAGCGTGCGTTCGGAAAGCGGCGAGGGCGGGGCGGGGGATGAGGGATATGCGCAGCGAGCCGCATCGATGGTTATGACGCTGCGGCGAGCGAGGATAAGCCGCGACGAGGCCCGTAAGCCGAGGAGACGGCGGCCCGAATCCCCCGACCCCAGCCGAGGCCGCATCGGAAGTATGAGTCGAAGAAGGGCTATGTGACACCACCTAAAATATATGGCCGAAGGTGAAGTGAAACCGGCCGGCACCTTCACCAGGCTGTCGGTC
>JACPFG010000078.1:931-2782 GCA_016183125.1 Deltaproteobacteria bacterium | reverse complement strand
TGCGGCGAGCGAGGATAAGCCGCGACGAGGCCCGTAAGCCGAGGAGACGGCGGCCCGAATCCCCCGACCCCGGCCGAGGCCGCATCCGGTGAATGTCGCACAAGGCCTATTATGTTCCCTTGGCTCAGCAGACTACCTTCGCAAGGGGAGAGAAATTAAAGCGCGAAGGCAAGGGCCGGCGCGGCCGCTCCTCCGGACATGATCAGGGCCCCCAGTGCCGTAACAGCCCCAATCGCCGCAATCGCATCCTGTTGCCACGGTGCCAGAGGCTCCAATACTGGCCCGCGCGCATACTCCCACGACGGCATTAAGCAGGGTCCCGCGTTTCAGGTCATTTGAATGCATCGGAATCACCACGCGCCGTCGATCCGACGACCGGTAATAAATGGCATGACTTCCCTTCTGCCGATCAGAGCGATACGCGCGACCTCACGCGGTTTGACGGCGGGCAGATGGCTCACACGGCAATATCCAATGGTTTAATGAGCAGGTCTTCAACGGGCACCGCTTCACCATGCGCCTTCAGGCTCTCCACATAGACCTCAATCGCCTCCCGGATATTGCCCAAGGCTTCCTCCAGGTTATCTCCTTCACTATGGCATCCGGGGAGCGTTGGGCAAAACACATGATATCCCCCCTCCGTCTGACGCTCTAAGATCACGGTATACCGATAGTGCATAACAAAAGCAGTATGACACGGCTCTTCCGCTGAGTCACGCAGATTTTCCTTGGGGTTTGTGAATGCACTGAGAGAATTCACGGAGGTCACGGCTCTTTTCGACCGCCGTCGCTGAGTCCGCCTTTGCCCGGGGGCCGGTCTGATGCGTTGGGCACGGCGTAGATAGCACACATAGCTTTCGGAAAGCGGCGAGGCCGGGGCGGGGGATGAGGGATATGCGCAGCGAGCCGCATCGATGGTTATGACGTTACGGCGAGCGAGGATAAGCCGCGACGAGGCCCGTAAGCCGAGGAGACGGCGGCCCGAATCCCCCGACCCCGGCCGAGGCCGCATCGGAAGAGTGTGTCGCACAAGGGCTATTATGTCCCCTTGACTACGGATATCTATTTCTATTGACATTGGATATCTCTCCAATTAACGTTATTTTATGAAGACCCTCCTAACAATTCCAGAAGAGCTCTTGGGCACCGCGCGAACTCTGAGCGGGGCTAGGACCAAATCGGAGACCGTTTCACGAGCATTACAGGAGTATGTCCGCTTCCTGCGTCAGGACCGCCTGCTTGCACGCAAGGGGAAGGGGTTTAGTCTTTCGCAGGCGCGGCTGGAGAAACTCCGGCGCATGACATGAAACCTCTGCTGGTGGACACCTCCGCCTGGATCGACTTCTTTTCACGGCATCCCAATCCGGCCCTTGCCATCCATATCGAAAAAGGTCGTCACACCAAACGCCTGGCAACCACCGAGCTGGTCATACTGGAAGTGACCAGAGGTGCGAGAGACCCGACCGAATTTTGCGAGCTTCAGGCTGAATTGTCCGCTTTGATGGCCCTACCCACCGCTGATCGCCATTGGGTATCGGCCGCCAAACTGGGATTCCTGCTGGGACGCAAGGGGCTGCAACCACCTTCCACCGACCTCCTCATCGCTACAATCGCCATAGATTACGACTGCCAACTCCTTCAGCGCGACAAACACTTCCCTCAGATTGCATGTTATGCCCCGCTGCGATTATTGCCGTGAAAGGATCCTACAGCACCGCCTTAGGCCACCTTTTTAAACAGCGCAATTTTTCCCCGCACCTTTTCGTCGAGATGCAGCGGATCTACAGCGCTTTAACAAGGTCGGTCGATAAGCCGGATTCTGTGACGATCCCGAGACATCGCCGAGGGATC
>JACPFG010000078.1:0-904 GCA_016183125.1 Deltaproteobacteria bacterium | reverse complement strand
ATCCTGAGCGAGCCCACCGGGCGAGTCGAAGGATCACCCATGATCATTTCTCTGGGACGCCTGTTGCCAAGCGCCTCTAGCAGCCTACCCGTTTCGGTGTTCGCGTGTGAATTCCTCACGCGACGCTCGCGCGGGCCGCGCTCGAACCGCAACTGTTTGGCCTTGCTCCCCGTAGAGTTTTCCTGATTTCACTACAGCAGCTCCCCGCGGCCACGACAGCCGCGGATCATCGCCCTGTACATCCTTTCTGTTGCACTGTTCGTCCCGCCAACACGTAAGCAGCGGGCCGGGACGTTATCCCGTACGGTGCCCTCGGCCCTGCTTCGCTAAAGCTCCGCAGGGCAAGGAGTCCGGACTTTCCTCTCCTCCGTAGCCTTGTTCACTAGGCGAAGGAGGAGCGATCATGTGACCGACCTTGTCAAAGAGCTGCGGAGTCGATTGCTTGATTCGCTAGTTTGTCCGCGTGTTTGTTGAGCTCGCGCGGGACGTGATTGATCGTATAGCGCTGAAGGCGCGAAAGCAAGCCCTTCGCCTGTTCGAACAACGGGCGAATCCCCTCGTTTTTCACCTTATATTCCCCATTTAACTGTCTGACCATCAATTCCGAATCGGCGCGGATATTTAGAATGGTCGCCCCCATTGCGAGGGCCTTCTCAAGTCCTGCAATAAGCGCCCGATATTCGGCCTGATTGTTCGTTAATTCACCCAAGTAGGTGGAGAGCTCGGCAACCACCTTCCCATCCGGATCGCAGACTGCAACCCCAAGTCCTGCAGGGCCAGGGTTCCCCCGCGCTGCACCGTCGGTATAGATAATCAATCTGGTCACGATTTGCGGTCGGCGCGAAGGGACGAGACAGTCGAGCGGACCCCCGCCGGCTCTGCCAGGCCGAAGGCGGCCAGCAGC
>JACPFG010000074.1 GCA_016183125.1 Deltaproteobacteria bacterium | reverse complement strand
GTTCATGCACCACGGAGGTCGATTGACAAGCTTTCATACAATCAAAGGGGAGGGAATACAGCCGATCCCCTGTGTCGGAGGCGGGCTTAAGCGACGGCGTGCAGTGAGATGATCTCCGGCGGCTTTGCTCCGGGATGTGGCGGGTAGGCCGGAGCGGGCCTTAGCGAACAAGCACGGTCACCTTGCGCCGCATGAGCAAACTGATGCGTTCTAGGCAATGGATACGCCCCAAGAGCGGAGGAATGTCGTCCCGCGCAAGCAACCCGAGAGGAATGCGCGCGGACCATTTGCCTATGTGCAGTTGCACTGGATCCTTCAGCAGATGCACGGTCTCCTTTCCTCCGATACCCTGGCTGTGGGTTGTACAACAGTCGGTCTTCAATGAGATGCCGAGGAGCGATGCGTACCGCAGTGGAAGTAGGGTAAAATCTGCTCCCGTATCGACGAGCATTGTGATCGGGACGATGCGCGTATCACCCCGCGCCCGAAAATCCACCGGAACGAGCGGGCGATCAATGGGGCCAAAATACGACGCCCCGACACGCTTGAAGGGAAACCGGCCAATCAATGACATAGCCACAGAATATAGGTTACATCGTCTCGGGGAACAAACAGCAATAGCGGCGGCTTTCCAAATTGCTTCGTCAATCCCTGAAAATCCTTTACACCCGACCGACCGCGGCGCAAGGGAACGACTTTTTCTCCCGCCACCATAACATGGCGCCCGCGGTATTTCCGATGCATGGCGCCATGTCCTGTCAACAGCCGTGTAACGATATCTTTGCGTTTCACAGCAAAAAAGTAACACATCTGCGGAACACTTGGCAAGTGTTCGTCCTTTTAAGGAGAGTTCCTCTGGCCTACACCCAGCCGCGCAATTTCATCGCCTCGGCCACGCGCTGGACGGCGACGAGATAGGCGGCCGTAGACATGGATGTCTTCTGCGCCTCGCGGACGCGATAGACATCGTGGAAGGACTGTGTCATCTTGCGATCGAGCCTGGCGACGACATCGGACTCCTCCCAGTAATCGTTGGTCTGATTCTGGACCATCTCGAAGTATGAGACAGTGACACCGCCAGCATTGCACAAGAAATCCGGAATAGTGAAGACCCCCTTCTTTCGAAGGGTGACGTCCGCCTCTGGCGTACTCGGCCCGTTGGCCAACTCCGCTATCACCTTGGCCTGCACTCGGGGGGCATTGGCGCCGGTAATGACGTTTTCAAGCGCTGATGGGATCAGGATCTGCACGGGCAGTTCCAAAAGGGCCTCGTTGGTAATCGCTTGCGCGCCTGGGCAGCTGACCACGCTTCCGGTCTCCTCCTTGTGGGCCAGCACGGCCTGCCAATCTAGCCCGTCGGCGTTGTAGATCCCACCGCGAGAATCGCTTACCGCCAATAACCGGCGCGCCCCCAACAGCTCGCGCATGAGTCGGGCTGCATGCTGACCGGCGTTGCCGAACCCCTGGATCGCATAGGTTGCCTCGGGGGCATTAAAGTTGAGGACCTTTGCCGCCTCGCGGATCGTAATGACACCGCCGCGCGCCGTCGCATCGGCCCTCCCCAGTGAACCGCCTAGCGGAACCGGTTTCCCGGTGATGACTCCAGGCTCGTTGTGGCCCATCATGGTCGAATACTCGTCCATCATCCAGGCCATGATCTGCGGGGTCATATAGACATCTGGGGCGGGGACATCCTGCTCCTCGATCTCGCTCGTTGAGAGCTCTTTCGGATTGCAGATGACGCCGCCCTTTCCACCGCCAAGCGGGATATTGACCACCGCCGTCTTCCACGTCATCCAGGCGGCCAGGGCCCTTACCGTGTCGATCGTCTCCTCCGGATGAAAACGGATTCCCCCCTTCGTCGGCCCGCGCGCATCGTTATACTGGACGCGGAACCCCTGGAAGACCCGCACACTCCCGTTATCCATCTTCACCGGGAAGTGGACCCGGATCTCCCGCATCGGCTCGCGCAGCATCGCATGAGTTGCCTTGTCTAGGCCTAGTATGGCCGCGGCCTCGTCTAACTGGGCCTGCGCCATCGCAAAGGGGTTGAGGTTTTCTGTCGTCATAGGTGGCGGCTTGCTAACGCACCTGGCGGAAAAATGCAAGGAGGAGAGGAAAAATCCCATGATGGCGATCAGCGGCGAATATGATTAGTATCGGAGGCTATGGCAGCGCAGCAAAATCATACGGCGCATCGGTTGTTAGCGCGATATCGGATCCGGCCGACGAAACGGTTGGGCCAAAATTTTTTGGTCAACCGTGGCGTGCTTGAGAAGATCGTCCGAGCCGTGGCGCCTGAGGCCGGTGAGCGGCTATTGGAGATCGGACCAGGCCTAGGCACGCTCACGCGCCTCCTTGCGATGGCTGGCGCCCACGTGACCGCGATCGAGGCCGATCGGAGGATGGTAGAACTATTGGAGGCGGAATTGGGCGGTCGCCCAAACGTGCGGATCGTGTATGGGGATATATTGGAGGTGGACCTTGATGCCCTCATCCCAACGCCGCGCTGGCGCGCCGTTGGGAATATCCCGTACAACATCTCCAGTCCGATCCTCTTCCTGTTGCGTGATCAGCGCCAGCTCTTTTCCGAGGCAATCCTCATGCTACAAAAGGAGGTGGCCGAGCGGCTGACCGCACGGGTCGGCACCAAGGAGTATGGGCTCCTCACCATCGGCCTGGGAGCGGTCGGTACCTGCGAGAGGATCTTCGATGTTGCCCCCGGTTCTTTCTGGCCGCCCCCCAAGGTAACATCGTCGATCGTGCGACTCCGGTTTCCGGAGCTTCCACCGTATCCGATGCTGGATCTGGCCGCCTTCACGCGCGTGGTCCGTGCCGCTTTCGGCAAGCGTCGCAAGACCATTCGCAATGCGCTCGTAATGGCAGCCGCTGAGGGACAATACGGCTTCACCCCCACCCCCCGGGCAATCGACGTTGCGCTCTCCACCGCCGGGATCGACCCGGTGCTGCGGCCGGAGACGGTGACGATCGCTCATTTTGCGGCACTAACAGGTGCGCTTGCCACATGAGCGGCGCCTTGCTATAGCCCTCCCGGATGCCGCTGACCAGCCCACATCGTTATATCGCCGTGGACGGCCCCATAGGGGCCGGAAAGACTACCCTGGTAAAGTTGTTGGCGAAGGATCTGGGCGGGCGCGCCGTGTTGGAGCCGGTAGATCGGAATCCCTTTCTGCCTGAATTTTACAAGGATCGAGCGCGCAACGCCTTCAAAACGCAGCTATTTTTCCTGTTGAACCGCTATCAACAGCAGGTGGAGTTAAAGCAACACGATCTTTTTCATACCATTACGATCTGCGATTACACATTCGCTAAGGACCGAATATTCGCAGAGGTGAATCTCCAGGCCGATGAGCGCTCGCTATACGATACGATCTTCACGCTACTGGACGCCCGGCTCCCCAAGCCTGACCTCTTAGTATACCTCCAGGCCTCGCCGGAGGTGATGCTGCAGCGCGCGCGCAAGCGGGCGCTCACGTACGAGAAGGGGCTAACTATCGAGTACCTCGAGCAGTTGACCAATGCGTACAACAGCTACTTCTTCAAGTACAACGCCACACCGTTGCTGGTGGTCAACTCCAACGATCTTGACATCGTGGAGAATCGCTCCGATTGGGAAAACCTTCGCGCTGCAATCCTGGCGCATCGGCAGGGGACCGCACACTATCACCTGGTGAGTCGATGAGCGAGAAACAGACGATACCGAAGCTGCAGGCGATGAAGGGCCGCGGCGAAAAGATCGCGGTGCTCACCTGTTACGACGCCACTTTTGCCCGCCTGATCGACGGCGCCGGGATAGAGGTCGTGCTGGTAGGCGACTCGCTCGGGATGGTGATCCAGGGCCATGAGAACACCCTACCGGTCACACTAGACGACATCTGTTATCATACCCGCTGTGTCAGCCGTGTGACGAAGCGGGCACACATTGTGGCCGACATGCCGTTCATGAGCTATCAGGCGTCTTCCGAGCAGGCCTTGACCAACGCCGGCCGCCTCCTGAAAGAGGCCGGCGCCGAGGCAGTGAAGGTGGAGGGAGGAACCGAGCTGGTCCCGACCGTGGCGGCCATGGTCGGCGCGGGCATCCCGGTGATGGCCCATATCGGCATGAGGCCGCAGATGATCCACCGGATGGGCGGATACAAGATCCAGGGTCGATCGGAGACTGCCGCTACACAGCTCCTCAAGGAGGCCCGTCAGTTAGAAGACGCCGGGGCCTATGCAATAGTGCTGGAAGGGGTCGCAATGGAAGCGGCCGCCGAGATCACGGCAGCGGTGCGGATTCCTACCATCGGCATCGGCGCTGGGCCGCAGTGTGACGGCCAGGTCCTGGTCCTCTACGACCTGCTCAACATGGCCCCCTGGTTCACCCCTCGCTTCGTTAAACGCTACGCCGACGTCGGCCGCACCGTCACAGAGGCCGTGCGCGCCTACACAGAGGAGGTAAAGGCGGGGGCGTTCCCAGCGCCGCAGCATGCCTTCTCAAGAGATCTCACTGTAGTGAAACAGTTCGAGGGTTCCAGGTGATTATCCAATCGGCTCATGCGATGCAGGAGGCGGCGCTTGCATGGCGGGCGGCGGGCGAAACTATCGCCTTCGTGCCTACTATGGGGGCCCTGCATGAAGGCCATATCGCGCTTCTGGATGAAGGGCGCGCGCGTGCGACGAAATTGGTTCTGAGTATCTTTGTCAACCCGATCCAGTTCGGTCCCAACGAGGATTACGACCGCTATCCGCGCCCCTTGGAGCAGGACCTTGCCATTGCGCGAGGGCATGCGGTGGACGCTACATTTGCGCCGACTACGGCAACGATGTTTCCGGAAGGATTCCAAACCGAGATCGACGTCTCCGGGGTCTCCAAAGGACTCTGTGGGGAGCACCGGCCGGGCCACTTCTGCGGCGTTGCAACTGTGGTCTGCAAACTCTTCCAGATCGTACAGCCGCACGCGGCGCTCTTTGGGGAGAAGGATTATCAACAATTACAGGTCATCCGGCAGATGGCGCTGGACCTGATGATCCCGGTCGAGATCGTCGGTGTCCAGACGGTCCGGGAGGCCGACGGGCTGGCCTTAAGCTCGCGCAACCAGTATCTGTCGCCGGCTGAACGGACGCAGGCGTTGGCGCTAAACCGGGCGCTGCAACGGATGGCCCTCCTTACCCGGGAGACCGCCGACGCGGCGATGCTGATCGCCACGGGGCGCGAGGTCTTGACGGCAGCCGGGATAACCCGCATCGACTACCTAGAGATTGTAGACGCCGCTACGCTACAACCGCTCACACGGATCGACCGCCCGTCGCGCGCCCTGGTCGCAGCAAATGTCGGAACTACTCGCCTGATAGATAACATCGCGCTTGGGTAAATTCGCATTGCCTAGCGGCCGATTTTTCATTATGCTCCGCGCATCATGGAACTCCTTTGCGCGGCATATGTGGTCCCAATCGAGGGGGAACCGATCCCAGACGGTGCGGTGGCGGTGGAGATGGGGACAATCCGAGCGGTTGGGGCTAAATCAGGGCTCGCAACTCAGTTTCCCACGGCGGTTGTGCGGGAGTTTCCGCGGCAGCTCCTACTGCCGGGGCTCGTCAACGCCCACTGCCATATAGATCTCACGAACTTTGTCTGTGAGGATCCGGCTGAACCACCGCCCTCGGCGCATCTTCACTGGTTGATCCAGGCGATCGCATACAGGGAAACGACACCCCTCGATCAGTGCGTGGCCTCGATCCAACGTGGGCTGAGGCAGCTGGTCAATTCTGGCACGACATGCGCGGGACTCCTTTCCGGTTATGACGGCCTGGCGGGACTGGCAGACTCCGCCGGTCTGCGCGCCGTCTGCTATCAGGAGATTTATGCCAGTGGTCCCGGTGACCGAGCGCAGGACCGTTTCGAGAGCGCCTTGGCTATTTGCGACGAACAGGAGCCGGGGGACGACGACCGGATTCGGATAGGGCTCTGCCCAACGGCCCCATATATGCTCTCTCGGCATCTGCTCCGAATTATCAGTCAGCACGCAAAACAGTCTGCCATACAATTGCAGATCCATGCAGCGGAATCGTTCGCCGAGATGGAATTCTTTTTCGACTCGACCGGCCCGATCGGCACGCATCTCTTCCCTGCCATAGGTTGGGGAACCGGCGCGGGCGGCGAGCTCCCTCCTCCATTCCACAAAACACCTATCCAGTATCTGAACGAGATCGGTTTTCTCGATGCGGCGCCTGCCATAGTCGGCGGCATCCACCTTGGCGGAAGCGACTTCGAACTCCTCGCCCACTCCGGCAGCGGTGTCGTCTTTTGTCCGCGGGCCAACGCGCGTTTCGGCCACGGGCACTGCCCGATCGGCAAATTGACGGCCCACGCCATCCCGGTCGGACTCGGCACGGAGTCGATGGGGAGCGGGACCGACGGCAGTATGTGGGAGGAGCTACGAGCGGCGCTCGATCAGCAGGCAGCACCTGCAAGGCAATTGCTCCAGATGGCGACGTTGGGCGGCGCACAGACCCTTGGCTTGGCGCATCGCTGCGGATCGCTCAGGCCCGGCAAGTCGGCCGATCTTATCTTCTGCGATTGCCCGGATGCAGAGGCCCCGTTCCTAGCAGACGCGCTTATTCGGCAGACAACGCCAGGCCGGGTCCGCCACGTGATGGTGGGCGGGCAGTGGCTAAAGACGAGTTGATCCCAAATGACACCTTGGCGCGCCTTTCGAGAGCTCTTTCGCAAATATTTCCTGGCAGGTCTGGTCGTAGTGATCCCGCTCATGGGGACTATCTGGATCCTCAAGGTGCTGGTATATGCGGTGGAAGATTTCTTCTTTGCCTTCGTCCCTGCCCCGCTCCTCCCGGAGAAGCTGATCGGCATGCGGATCCCGGGTGTAGGTTTGATCCTGACAATCCTCCTACTGCTAGTGGTCGGCATCTTGACCCGGCTCGTCCTGGCCCGCCAACTTCTTAAACTGGGCGAACATCTACTGGCCAGGATTCCGATCGGACGGGGGGTCTATCAAGGGTTAAAACAGCTAATGAGCCTCTTCGTCGGAAACGCGCAGCCGCGCTATACGCGCGTGGTACGGGTGGATCTCTTTCAACCGGGCCTCTCCGTCTACGGATTTGTAACAAGCACATATAGACCACCGGATGGCGGCACGGAGCTGCTCTATGTATTCGTGCCGACGACACCCAACCCTACGACCGGTTTTCTCTTCCTTGTGCCCAAAGAACGGACGCAGCCGGCGGGCATATCCGTCGACGAGGCGATGAAATTGATACTCACCGGCGGCCTTATGGCACGTACCCAAGATATTTAGATGCCCGAATCGGTGATCACGACTAATCGGAAGGCCGGTTTCAACTACGAGCTGCTGGAACGCTTCGAGGCGGGGTTGGCACTCACCGGCAGCGAGGTCAAATCGCTGCGTAACGGGCGGGCCAATCTGACGGATGCGTACGCCCTCATCAAGGGAAATGAACTCTGGTTGATCAATTGTCACATCAGCGAATACGCGCCGGCCGCCTTTATGAATCACCCTCCACGTCGTACACGCAAGCTGCTGCTACATAGACAGCAGATCGAACGGATGACCGGCCAGCTCCAGCAGAAGGGCTTGACGCTGATCCCAACCAAGCTATACTGGAAGAAAGGCCGCGCCAAATGCGAGCTAGCGCTGGCCCGCGGGAAGAAGCTCTTTGACAAGCGAGAGACCATAAAGCAGCGCGAGACGCAGCGCGAGGTCGCTCGCGCGCTGCGAGGAAAATGAGCCGCACTATGAATATGGGGGGTGCCGGGGGGAGCGGTGCACCCCCCGGCTTTAGCGAGCATCCGGCTTTGCCGGTGCGAGCGAATAGGGGGCGAAATAGAATCGACGGAGACTCCGCAACAATCATCGCGCGCCGACCTGTCATCGCGTCGCAAAACCGATGGCACACCAAACAAACGACAACTCGCAAGAGTTGGCCTTGGCGGCCTAAACATCCGCCACGTTCCCTTCCTGACGCCCGCTAGGGAAACGGAACGTCGACAGTGGGCTGCTCGTCCGCCGGTGCTCCAGTGGCGGACGCAAAGACTACTTGGAGCTGGCGCTGCCTATAC
>JACPFG010000075.1 GCA_016183125.1 Deltaproteobacteria bacterium | reverse complement strand
GAAACGGCGCGACCGTGTCGTCACGAAACGCTGACGAGAGGGAAAGCATGATGAGAAAAAACTTTTAAACAACATCCATCAACGGATGTCTTGACTCCTTTCATACATGTAAGGAGGGGATAAAGGGGAGGTAGAAGCCGGAGGGATCTACCCCACCCTGGCCCTCCCCTTACAAAGGGGAGGGGATTCTTATGCCAGCTTTTCTGACCCCTTCAACACCTTTCTCGTCGGCTCCCAGCGCGGCTCTGAGGCACATCAACCCCTCAAGTTCACCCACTCAGTTCCACGATGACCCTAAAGTCAACAGTCTCCTAATGGTCGTCTTTGTAATAGCGTACTATTGGAAAGAGGGTGCGGGCCGCGTCGTAGAAGCGCCTATCTGCCGTTACAAGCTGGGCCTCATGTCGTTTTGCTAGGAGAAGATAGCTAACATCATAAATGGTGTGCTGTTGAAGGGTTTCGGCCGCGCTGACCGCCAGGGGAACGAGACGCGGGAGATGATATGCCTGGAGTCCTAGTTTAGAGTAGGCGTCAAATACCGGGAAGAGATCCTCCGAATGGAGCAGTCCCCGTACGATTTTTTGCCTGATGGCCGTTCCCACCTCATAATCGAGCAGGCTCGGCACAATCAACTCTTCCTCTTCCTTTGTCCATTTGCGTAACAGGGCAAGAGCGATCTCGCTCCCTTCTTCGGGCGTGATCCACTTCATTACCAAAGAGGCATCTACGCAGATCATTACAGAAGGCTCCGTTGCCGGCGGACCTCATGGAGGATCTCGGCAGAATCTCCCGTTCCCGATGGATATTTCGCCCTCAGAAAATGGTGGAGGGTTTCTAATGCAACCACGATTTTGCCCGCAGGGGAGTTGGCAGGCCGCCCGATCTTTTTACGGTAACTCGCATAGTCAATTACGACAGCGACCGGACTGCCGCGTTTTTCGACAATAATAGGCTGTTTCGTCCTCTCGGCCTTAGCAATGAGTTCATTGAACCTGTTCTTAGCCTCTACCGTATTGACCCGCTTTTCCCTCTTCATGCCCTTTCCTTTTAGAGCTATTATAGCTAGCTCTATAAATATTGCAAATGGTATTTTGCCGCATCTTCAGGAGAAATACCCAAATTGCCGTTGGATTAGCGTGATGGCGGTCAACGCAGCCGTCTCGGTGCGGAGGATCAGGGGTCCGAGTGGTAGCAGGGTTGGCCGATATGCCATGATCGCGTCGTGCTCAGTGGACGTGAAACCGCCTTCGGGACCAATAAGAAGCAGGGTGGCTGGCCCTGGCGAAGGGGCTCCCCTTCGCGGTTCGCATACCTCGGGAGGGGGAAACCCCCTCCCCCCGCCTTCGGCGGGCTCCCAGCAAGCTCGGAATAGGCTGCCGCAGCGCTCGGTGCTTCCGGCCTCCACCGGAGGCCGTCTCCACCTCGCGCCCCCAGCGCCCCGCTGCGGGGACCCCTTCGCCAGGGCAAGCCCCTCCCAACAATAGTATAGATGTCCTTGTGCGTCGTTCAGTATTTCTGCAAGCGCCAAAATCTCTGTAACTTGAGGTGTCCACGGCAGGCCGGATTGTTTAGCAGCGGAAAGGGCGATTGCACGCCAGCGCTCGAGTTTTGCTACGGGGTCTTTCGGCAGATATTTTTTTACGGAGCGCTCGGTGACGAGGGGAACGAGCCTTCGGCAGCCGAGCTCGAAGGCCTTTTCGATCAGCCACTCATAGCGCTCCGGCCGGATAACTGCTGCCGCTAATGTAATGTCCAACGTCAGCCGCGGGAGAGGGACCTCCCGGCGGATGGTGCATTGCACCTTAAGCGGACGGATTGCCTCTATGACCGCTTCGTAGCGCCTCCCTTCGCCATCACACAATAGTAGCCAGTCTCCTACCTGCAGCCGCAGGACATCGGCGATATGCCGAGCATCCGCTCCGCGGATAATTACCGGCCGATGGGAGAGGGCGGATGGCGGAAGAAAGAATTGCGGCATCTCAACGCTCCTATCTGTTCCATTCCGTCATGCGCCGAAGGTAGTCAAGTGCCGCGTCGCATAGTGCCGCCGGTTCCGTACACGGGTGGCGGATTGCAAGGATGCCGTTCGGGCGCAGCGCGTGGGTCTCCTTGTGCCTGTCCACATAGGCCATCAGTCGGCCAGGGTCTACAGGTGTCTGCGCATGAAACCTGAAGATGAACGTCCCCTTGTCGTATCGGACCAGATCGACGCCGAGGGCCTTTGCCGCCTGCTTAATGGAGATTATGCGGAACAGATGCCTGGCTGACTCCGGCAAGACCCCAAAGCGGTCTTGCAGCTCTGCCGCGGCCGCATCGAGCTCTGTGGAGTCTTCCATGGTAGCGAGGCGCTTATACCATACCAGTCGTTGTTGCGGATCGGCGAGATATCCCTCCGGCAGAGAGGCAGGAACAGGGAGCGTAATCTCCGGGTCGACGGCTGTGGGTTCCGCCTCCCCCTTGCAGCGCCTCATAGTCTGCTCCAGCAACTTCGTGAACATCTCGTAGCCGATGGCGGCGATATGGCCCGATTGCTCGGCGCCGAGCAGATTGCCTGCGCCGCGTTGCTCGAGGTCGTGCATCGCGATCGAAAACCCGCTCCCCAGTTCCGTTAGGCGGGCCAGCGTTGCCAGCCGCTGCTGCGCTGCGGTCGGCAGTGCGACCTCAGGCGGTGTCAGCAGATAACAGACGGCCTGAACGTTAGAACGGCCCACTCGCCCGCGGATCTGGTAGAGCTGGGACAGTCCAAATGTGTCGGCACGGTTGATCAGAATCGTGTTGGCTGCCGGTATATCGAGACCAGATTCGATTATGCTGGTGCACAGGAGACAATTTGCCTCCTTGCCGACGAACGTGCGCATTGCCCTCTCCAGGGCTCGCTCTTCCATCTGGCCGTGGGCCACTACGATCCGGGCCTCGGGGACCAGCCGTTGAAGATGATCGCGCATGGCCAGGATCGTTTGCACG
>JACPFG010000077.1 GCA_016183125.1 Deltaproteobacteria bacterium | reverse complement strand
CTCAGATATCGCTCAACCGGTTCGGGCACTAAGCTTAAATCCTCCCAGTATGACTTAGCCTTAGGCTCCGGACGAAGCACCAGCAACTGCTGTGTGCCTGTGCGGCGGACAAACCCCGTAGGCCCTACTGCGAGGAAGTAGACAATGCTCAAGAGAAGACCATTTACAACGGCGGCAACGATATGGCCGCCACGTTGCATTACCGCCAGCAGACGGCGCCACCAGGGTGAGGGTGCCAGCCATTCAAGCGCTCGCTCATCCCATGCAGATTTTTCTCTCCGCCAGAACATGGACGCCGTATGTAACAGCAGGACATAGCGGGAGCAAGACAAAATGAGCAACGAGCCTCCTTGACATCCCGGCAAAGGGAAGTAAAGGGTGACCCCCATGGATTGCAAGGAAGTCGACATCCTAGGTGAAAAGGTCTGGACCCACTGGTATTACCGGGCCAAGGCCGCCGCGGCTGCGCGCTTGCTGGCTGCTCGCGCGCCTCGCCTGATCCTGGATGTCGGCGCCGGTTCAGGCTATTTCGCAAAATATCTCCTTAAACATACCGATGCCGCCGCCGCGATATGCGTCGATCCGGCATATGCGGGCGACAGGGATGAGGCGTTCGCGGGGAAGTCGGTGCAGTTTCGACTAAGCGCTCCAGTGGAACCGCAGGCCGACTGCCTCCTTTTCATGGACGTCCTCGAGCATGTCGACGATGATATTCAACTGCTTAGGGAGTATGTCGCCCGCGCGCCTGCGGGGGCACGCGTGCTGATCACGGTCCCTGCCTTCAGGTGGCTCTGGAGCGGGCACGACATATTCTTGGGACACCGCAGGCGTTATACATTATCGGGTCTCTCGCAGGCAGTCCGCGCAGCAGGTCTTGTAATAGAGCAGGGCTCCTATTTTTTTGCGGGGATCCTCCCGGCGGTGGCGCTGCTTAGATGGTGGCGCAGACATTCGACGCCCCGTTCCGATCTGACCCTTTCTTCCGCAGCCGTCAATGGCCTCCTCTATCGGTTCTGCGCCGCAGAGCTGCCGTTCTTTCGGGTAAACCGTCTGGCCGGACTAACGGTCTTCTGCCTGGCGGTGAAACCGTGAAGGCGGCGCTGCTCCTCTTCTGTTTCTGGTATCCCGGAGAGGCAGGCACCTCCGCACAGGCCCAGCCGTTGCTAGATCAGTTCGCTGCCCTCCTCTCGACTCATACCCCTGGCATTTCATGGCGCACGACGTATCTGCCGACAGAAAGTGAAGGGCTTGCCTTCATCCGCGCCAAGAGTCCATCGTTCGGAATCGTAAGCTATCCGGTCTACTATAAATACCGCGCGTCGCTCTCAATGACACGGCTTGCCTCGACCCGCCTTCTCCCGGATGGCCGGGCAGAGGAAAGGCTGTCACCGGCGCCATGCTTATGGAGCTCTTCGGATCGGCGACCGATGGGATTGCCTGGTCGAAGGTTTCCCTTAGGCAGACGCCAGACATGTTAGACACGTTAAAAAAATTGGCAACCACACAGTCGTGCGATCTCGCCATTCTTTCCGAGACAGAGCGGAGATCTCTGGCCGCCATGAAGGCGCCGTGGGCCACGCAACTGACTACCGTGATCCGTTCTGCCCTTTTCCCAACGCCTCAGGTGGTCCGGTTTGGCGATCAACCAAACGCCACGGCGGTGCAGGAGGCCCTGCGCCGATTAACTGCCGATCCACTGGCCAAACCTCTGTTGGCAGAGATGAGGCTGGCAGGATTCGTCGTCCCATGAACCGATTCCTCCCATGGTTGTACGCAGTATTGATCGCGCAACATCTCCCGGCCCTGTTCGTCCCGATCATTACTAAAGATGAGGGCTACTGGTGGACGATCGGCAATGCAGTGGCGCGTGGGGGACTCCTCTATCGCGACGCGGCTGACAACAAACCCCCCATCTTTTTTGCCATCTACGCAGCGGCCGTGGGCCTATTCGGTACTGGTGCGATGGCAGCGCTTCATCTACTAGTGACGGTCGGCAATGGATTCATTCTTTATATTTTACACCGCCTCGCGCGCCGCGCTTACGGGGAGGCCGTCGGGATCGGGGTCGCATGCTGCTATCTCACGCTGCAGGGGGCCTTCATCGCGCAGGAACTGCTGGCGGCAAACAGCGAGAACCTGATGATGCCCTGGCTGGTCGCAGCGCTCGCCTGTTATGTCGCGGCACAGCAGCGTCCGGCGTGGTGGCGATACCTGGCGTGCGGTATCTGTATCGGAGTCGCGGCCGGAATCCGCCAGACGGGGATTGCAATGCTGGGCCTTGTCTGGCTCCATACGGCCCTTGCCCGCCGGCCATGGCGACAGGCGACAGCCGAGGCGCTGCTTGCCGGATCGGGCACGGCTATCGTCTGGATCGCTATCGGCGCCTATTTTGCCTGGCGCGGCACGTTGGCAGACCTCTGGTTTTGGAACGTGACGCTCAATCGCGCTTACGTGGGTGAACCGGTGCCGCTTACGGCTATTATCTGGGAGGGGACCTGGAAGACCGGGGCGATCGTGGCCGCCGGTGGGCTTGTCTGGTGGATGGCGCTGGCCGCGTTTGGACACGCCCGATCCCTCTGGCGCGAAGGATCCGTCTGGGTCCTATTCTTTCTAACAATGGTCGGCACGGTCTGTGTGGGCTGGCGCTTCAGCCATCATTACTATATCCAACTCTTCCCCGCACTAGCGCTTCTTGCCGGCTGGGCGATGGCATGGCATCGGCGCGCCGGCCGATCATGCTGGCCGATGCCCTGGCGGCTGTCGCTCCTCTGCCTGGCCGTTCCGTTTTTCGGGTTCATGGCCGAGGGCTACTATCGCTGGCATCAAGAAGTTAGAGGAGGCCCGCGCCCGAAGGTCCGCGCGGTTGCCACGTGGCTACGCGAGCATTCCACACCAAGCGACACGCTTTTCCTCTGGGGATACTATCCGGAGATCCACTACTATTCGGGGCTGGCAAATGCCAGTCGCCACATCGAGAGCCACATTGTCACCGGCCAGCTCCGCGAAGTTCACGTCACCGCAGCACTGGGCGATGTTACCACGCGACTTTGGGATTGGTTGGACTCAGATTTCGCGGCCCATCCGCCTACCTGGATCGCTGACACATCCAGCTATCCGGTAAGCGGCCGCCTCCTCCCTCCGACCGAGCGCTATCCCCGCATAGCGGCCCTAATCGCCGCACATTATGAGCGGATCGCCACTATCCATGGCATGCCGATCTACCACCGCACCTCCCCTAGGAGCCTGTCGGAGAAATAGTTGATTCAAGAGGCCCCCCTCCCTTGATGGGAGGGGATTGAGGGGAGGGTGATCCCGGAAACCACGGATGGACAAGGGTTTGCCGCGACCACCCTCTCCCTCACCCTCCCCCATCAAGGGGGAGGGAACTCAAATTGCGTCTCCAAAAATACTGTTATCCCGACAGGCTCCTAGGGCAGCCAGTTCTGCGGCGCGGCCCTCGCGATAGGGATCGTTAAGGTCTGGGTCTGCGTAGCCCGGATGACAGTAGATCTCCGTCATCCCGCCAGGAAGCGATCGCATAATACGCTCCAGCGCCGCTTGCTTGTCTCGCGCCCGCATCAGAAGGTTCCCCCTGAAGTGATCTGCCACCAGCAGCCGATGCCTGCGGGCGCGCCGCGCGAAAAAGCGGGCCAGAAGATAAATGCACACCGTCGCCGGGGAGCGCAGAAAGGCCGGGTCATGCGAGGCACGTACACGCGGGATATTAAAGCGCAAGGCCAGATCCAGCACGCAGCGTTGCAGGCCCGGAAGGAGATGGACATGGTGATGGCTGTCCAGATGCGCCGGGGTTACACCGGCTGCGCGCAGCGCCTCGATCTGTGCAGTCCACTCCGCACGCAGTCCCATTACTGTCCGGCGTGGCGATGTCAGATAGCGCCAGAGGAATTCTCGGCGCGAAAACCGGCCGGACCGTTTGGCCAAGAAGCGCCCCTCGGTAGTCAGCGGCGCACCGGCCGTGGCCGACAGATGTACACCGATAGCAACTTCGGACACGGCCCTAAGTGCGGGCAGGGTCACTACGGTGTCCGGGAAGTTAGTCATCACCGATACTGCTTTAACGGCCCCGTGCCGACAGGCCTCAATTATCCCCGTCGAGACCTTTGCCGAAAGCCCGAAGTCATCGGCAGTCACCAGCACGATCCGCGGATTACCCGCGCGGCGCACCCGCCGGCGGATCGCCCACACGGCAAGAAACATCTGCCAGCCGTCGCGCAGCAACTTAACGCGCGTCACCTCGTCCCGGTAATCGAGCCTGACCGGGACCTCGGCAATCCGGCAGCCGAAACGAGCTGCCCAGGCGAATAGCTCCACGTCGAAGGCGAAATGGTTCTCAACGGTGGCCCGCGCAAGCCTGTGCGCTGCTTCTCGCCGAAAGAGTTTGAGTCCGCTCTGCGTATCGGTAGTGCCGACCGGAAGCACACGCCTCACGAATGCATTGAATATGAGGCCCAGCCGCGCCCGCTTTACGACATATGGAAAATAGCGAGTCGGGACGTTGAAGACGGAGTCGGGCAGGCGCCGGTTGCCGTTCACAATGTCTGCGCTGCGCAGGAGTTCGACCCATGTCGGCAGATCGTGCAGTTGATAGATCAAGTCAGCGTCGGTGTAGAAAAGAACCTCGCTCGTGGCCGCCAGAAGGCCGGCCTTCACCGCCGCCCCCTTGCCGCGGTTGCGCGGGAACTGGACCAAGCGCACTCGCGCGTCTTTCAGCGCAAACCCCTCCACGACGCGAGCGGTCTCGTCACTGCTCCCGTCATCCACCACAACGATCTCTGCAAAACGAACCGGGGTAAAGTCGAGCAAAAACGGAAGCGTGCGGCGCAGATTGACCGCCTCGTTGTGCGCGGGGATGATCACGCTTACCGTCGGCAATATCTGTGCGGCGCTCATCTGCCACCGTCCTTACGTGCGGCCATGGCTGCGGCTCCAAGGATCCCTGCCGCGTCGCCAAGCCCAGCCCGTTTCATCACAACCCTCGGCGCAATCGTGCTATATATATGCTCGGTAAGCGTCGTCCGTGCAGCTCCTATAAAGTGATTCCATACGGCCGCCAGCCCGCCACCGATGACAAACGTCTCGATCCCGGTGATGTTGACGAGCGACGCGATCCCGACACCTACCATAGCGCCGAAGTCGGCCCAGACCTTGCGCGCCACCGGATCCCCCTCATCGGCAAGCCTTGCTACTCGTTCCGGCGTCAGCGCGTTCAGTGTTTCGCCCGCCTTGGCAAGCAGCGCCGCCAGCGTAGCAGTGTCGGTCTCGGCCACTATGCGCCTTATCCCGCGAATACTGGCATACAGCTCCCAACAACCAGCGCCGCCGCATTCGCACGGCGGGCCATTTTTATCGATAACGAAGTGACCGACCTCGCCGGCTAATCCGCGATCCCCGCGCCACAACTCGCCGCCATGCACTAACCCCCCGCCGATCCCGGTGCCGAAGGTGACCATCCAGAAGTTTCGATCTCCTCGAGCTGCGCCATAACGCGCCTCGCCCAGCGCGATACAATTCGCGTCGTTATCGATTACTACCGGCAGTCCAACGCGCTCTTGCAGTAGTCGACTCAAGGGGAAAGAGCGCCACGGGTAGTGCGGACACTGATATATCACCCCCTCTTCATGGCTCACCAAGCCGGGCGCGCCTACGCCAACCACCGTAATAGATGCGCCATTCGCCCCCGAATCCGACGAAAGGGCCTCGATAAGCTCCGTCAATAGCGCGACGATCGCCTCCTCGGAGCGCCGATTGCCCACGGCAAGGGCGCGCTGGGCAAGCAAGGTCCCATCTGCACCGACCACTCCGCCGCGGCAGTTAGTCCCGCCCAGGTCGATGCCGATTGCGCATGCATCCATATCGCCGGTGTATCGACCCCCCATTGTTTTTTCAACCGGAATGTATTACGACTTCGCAAGACCCCGCAAGGGGTGGTCCCGAAGCGGGGCCTGGGGTGGGGGAACCGCGCACTCACCAGTGAGTATGTGGGAGAGGGGCACAGCCCCCGGAAGGGGTTTTGCAGTGTGTACCATGCTGATTCTCGCACACAGGGGCGCATCGAAATACGCGCCCGAAAATACGCTGCCCGCATTTCGAAAGGCGATCGAACTGGAAGTGGACGGCGTCGAGCTCGACATCCAGTTGACGAAGGATAAGGTGCCCGTAGTCCTCCATTCTGACAAGCTCACCGAATTAACGACTACGTATCTCTTCGCCCATGCGACGCCTCTCAGGGCCCTCAAGACGATCGATGCTGGAAGTCCGTTTAGCCCCGCCTTCGCCGGCGAACGGATCCCTGCGCTTGACGAGGTATTAGCCCTCCTGGCCGGTCATGCGCGGGCGCATCCATCTTTCTGCATCAATCTCGAACTGAAGGCGCAACCTTACTGGCACTTCGGTATGGAGGACCGCGTTGTAGCCGTCGTGCGTGCCCATCGACTTGCCGGCCAGATCCTCTTCTCATCGTTCAGCCCGCTGGTCCTCTGGCGGCTCAAGCGACTCGCCCCGGAGATCCCGCGCGCGCTCCTTATCGAACCGCGGGCATTTTTCTTCCTTCGGATGAGCTTTTTTGGTACGATCGCGACCATTACGAATCTGCACCCGTTTCATGAAACGACCACACCCGATCTGGTGCGCCAAGCTCGCCAGCGAGGATGGAAAATTATCTGCTGGACGGTCAACACGCGGACGGAGATCTCGCGCGCCGTCGCGTTGGGGGTAGACGGCATCATCACCGACGATCCGGTATTAGCGCGGGAAGTCATGGAACAGACCACCAATGCCGTTTGACGAACCGGAACAGACGGAACTGATAGACGTCGCCTCCGTGGCCGAACGGCTGCCGGAGGTATCGTCAACCGACACGCAGTTAGGCTCCCCCACTCCCGCCGCGCTGGGCCTGCCGCCGGAGGCCTCCGGGGCCGCTCAATCTCCCGCAGGTAGTCGGCCGGCTATGCTTGCCGAGCGCGTGGCAGCTTCCCTGGCCGATGCCGCCATCTTCTGGTGCTGTTATTTCGCGGGGGTCGCTTCTTATCATCGCGTCCTGCACGGCGCCTGGCTTGGTCCGATCCCAACGATCGGCTGGGCGGGCCTCGTATTTCATGGAGTCTTTGCGCTGCTCCTCTTCTGCTTCTATCTGCTAACCGAGTCGGTCTTTTTCGCTACGCCGGGGAAATGGGCCTGCGGCCTCCGTGTGAGACGGACCGACGGCGGCAATCCTTCGCTTACGGCGATCCTTGTGCGCAACCTGTTTCGGCCGCTCGATCTGGCGCCGCTTTGCCTGGTGGCGCTTATCTGCATGGAGGCGACCATACGCCGTCAGCGCCTGGGCGATCTGGTCGCGGGGACCGTCGTGATTAGGCGAGAACGGCGCCATATCGCACAATCCGATCTAGTATACGGCAGGACGTTAGCGCGCCTGCTGGCGGGGCTGGTCGATCTTGGCGTTATTGCCGCTTTTGCAGGCGGATGGCTGCTCTGTCTCCATCCCGGACGGCCGGTACAGAGCGCCTGGCTGCTCCTCACCTGGCCGATTGCAGCCGTCGCCTTTGTATCGGCCCCCCTGGCGCTCACACAGTCCTCACTTGGCAAATGGCTGCTCGGTCTGGCGGTAGTAGCGGAAGATGGATCGCGGATTAGTTTCGCCCAGGCGCTCTTGCGTACGATCTTTCTCCCTCTCGATTGGCCGGGACTAGGCGCCCTGTGTATCGCCTTGTCACCCAAGTGGCAGCGGATCGGCGACGGTGTCGCGGGGACGGTCGTCGTGCGCCGAGCACGTCGCGCAGCCGGCGCCATTGGGCTGGCTGTCTCCCTTGCCTGCGCCGTGGCGGTTGCATGGGTTGGCTGGCGCAATCCGGCAAACCTTATGCGCCGGCCAGATTTCGAATGGCGCGCAATCGTCCCGCGGATCGATCGTCTGCCGTCCTGGCCCGCCCGTAAGGCCACCGAGCCGCTGGCGATCCGCAATTTCCGGTCTGCCGCCGGCAGCCCCGAATCGAAGCGGACACCGCCTACCTTCCTGCCCGGCGAGACGGCATTTTTCCTCTTCGAGGTTCACGGGTACACAAAGGACGACCGCCAGGTCTGGATCCAGCAGGACCTGGTTATCCGCTATCCGGACGGCAGCTTCGGCCTGCGGCAGGAGAATATGATCGATTACAAACAGATCGTGCGAGGCACGGGGGCGATCGAGTTGATTAACAACGTGAACCTGCCGCTCACCGCCATGCCCGGCACATACCAGGTCTTCATCACCCTGCGCGACAGGCTGGCGGGGACTCAGACGATGCTTCAGCAATCGTTTGACGTGATGGGCGAGGCGCCGCCGCCGCAACCGGAGGCGGAGACGAAAGCGATCCAGGAGCGGATAGAGCAGACACTCCCGCCGCCCACTGTCATTCCGGCGCCGGCATTGCCGGGTCCTAGCCCCACTCCATCCGCGCCACCGCCGACATCAGCACCGACAGGGCCGACTGTCCTTCCGGCACCTATGCTCCCCACGCCACCGGCCCCAGAGAGCGCGCCAACACCGTCCACGCCGACTACTCCTACGCCGGAGGCGCCAGCTGTGCCAACAGCACCGGCGCCGGCATCCGAGACACCACGACCCGCCACACCACCGGTACCGACCGCCCCGGAGAGATCGACGGCACCTGCTACCGAGGGACCAACCACACTCCCAGGTCCAAATCTACCGGAGTAGTAAAAAAGACTCGGAAATCCCCAAACCTTGCGCAGGGCGGTCCCGTAGCTGGGCCTGGGGTGGGGGAACCACACACTCACCAGTGAGTGTGTGGGGGAGAGGGGCGGAGCCCCCTCCCGAAGTTGAGACCAGCGGAGGGAACGCCCGGAAGCAAGGTTTGGACTAGTGAGTGTGTGGGGGAGAGGGGCACAGCCCCCTCCCGAAGTTGAGACCAGCGGAGGGAACGCCCGGAAGCAAGGTTTGGACTAAGGTTTGGACTATTGTTATGCCAACTTTGCAAATCGACCTGCCAGGCTGGGCCCGCTCGGTCTAGCCGGTTCAACGCGCGCTACACCCGCAGGCGCAGAGCCAAGGATCTGATGGACTGTCTGGGCATAAGAGAGGACGTTCGGCACATATCCTTGAGTCTCGCGAAACGGCGGGATCCGGTTCCCATATTTCTCCACATTTCCCTCGCCGCAGTTATACGCGGCGACCGCCAATTTGACATTACCCTTAAACCGGTCGAGCAGAAACCGGAGATAGCGCACCCCACCTTCGATATTCTGCCGGGGATCCATGATGTTCGTTACCCCCATCCGTCGGGCCGTGGCCGGCATCAGTTGCATGAGCCCGCGTGCGCCGGCCGGCGAGACCGCCTTCGGATTGCCGCCGGACTCCTGCAAGATCACACCGCAGATAAGCGGGACCGGGACGCCGTATTTGGCCGCACAATGGCCGATGACCGGGGCATAGTGCGCAAGTCTGGCAGCATGCGTGGCGGAGATAGGTCGCAGTGGCGTGCGCGGCACATGGCCACGCGAGGTGGCCATCGCCCGGCCGATAACGCGCCCTGCGATACGACCCGGCTTGACCGGCTGCGAGACCGCCTCGGAAAGGAGATCCCCAAAGGCGCGCCTGGAGCGGGGTTCCCCTCGCCGTTCAAGGGCCGCCCCCTGCCCCGCCGCCGCTGCAACCGGTCGAATTTTCTTAAGCATATTCATAGATTACCAAATTAGGGCGGACGAATCCACCCTTCAACCATATTATCGGTCGGCCACCCTCCCTAAGTTGCTGAAATATGAACAGTAACCCCAATTTTCCTCTCACCGCATCTACCGATGCGTGGGGCAGAGAGGTAACTTCTGTGACGTGCTTTCGGAAAGCGGCGAGGCGGGGGCGGGGGATGAGGGATATGCGCAGCGAGCCGCATCGATGGTGTCTGATGTTGCGGCGAGCGAGGATAAGCCGCGACGAGGCCCGTAAGCCGAGGAGACGGCGGCCCGAATCCACCGACCCCGGCCGAGGCCGCATCCAGAAAAAAACAGGCCCTGGGAGGGAGCTTATGCTCACCATCACCAGGGCCCCTGGGGGAGATCTTATTTCAAGTTACGAGATGGAGGTGACCTCCGTCCCTTCCTCTCCGTTCACCCTCCGTTGCCTAAACAACCCAACCAGCGGACCGGCCACCAGCAAGACCCATATCAGCTTGGCCATCGGTGTTGCCTGGGCCGTGCCTGCCAGCGAACAGCCGGAGGCATAGGGGGTGGTCGCCCGGATCGCGTTGATCTCCGGGAGGAATCCGCCGTAGGCCATCATCTCCTCGAAGTCGGCAATCTGATCGCCGTCGGTGTCCCACACACGCGGGTTGGTCTCCGGGATCAGCCCTTTGTCGGGGAACCCGTTGCAGTTTAAATCCTCGCCGTTGGATGTCCCCACCGCGCCGTCAAACAACCCGTCCTTGTCGGTATCCGGATCGTTCGCATTTGTCTCGGTGCAGACCAGCCCTTGGCCAACCGGCATACAGGCCGTGAAGAAGCCGTCTGGCGGCTGGGTCACATTGCCGTTGGCATCGAACCGCGTGTCCTCCACGCCGTCCTTCAGGCAGTCCCCGTCGGTATCCGGCTTGATCGGGTTGGAGTGATAGGTCTTCTTCTCCTGCCGATCGGTCAGCCCGTCGCTATCGGTATCCTGCGCCAGCTGATTACCGGCCGTATCCCCCGCCTTGCCAGGATTCGTGTCGCACCCGACGTATGGCACCCCACCGCAATCGGCGCTATTTAGCGTCGCATAGTCGGGATAAAAGATCCCCGTCACCGCTTGGTTGCACAGTTCGCCCGAATCCATGACAAACTCACCGGTAGAGGGATCCTTTGTACACCCGTCGACCAATCCGTCACCGTCCGTGTCCTTTTTCTGCGGGTCGGTCAGCGTAACCGAGGTCTCTTCCGTATCGGAGATGCCATCCCCGTCGGTATCCGAGCCCATCATCCCGCCGACCGTGATGCAAACACCGTTGAGGATCACGTTGCAGACCTCGGGGGCATCACCTTGGGTTGCTCTCCCCCTTCTTCCCCTGGGCCAGATCCTTGGGCTGGCCCTCTACGAACCGCGGATAGACACCGTCCCCGCCCAGGTCCTCGCCCCCCACGCAGGTCTGCCCGCTGGGGACCTTGAGGCTCCCCTCGAGCGGGGCATCACCGTCGCACAGTCCGTCGCCGTCGCTATCTATATTGGTCGGGTTGGTATGGACCTTTGTGATCTCCCATCCATCGCTGATCCCATCGCCGTCCGTATCGTTTGTCGTCGGATCGGTATCAACTATTTCCCTGTCTGCGCACGTCCCCTTGCCCAACAGGGCGTTGTCATATTTGAACACACCATTAGTCCCTGCGCGCAGGATTTCCACGTCGTCGTTTAACCCGTCGTCATCCGTATCCGCATCGATCGGGTTGGTGAAGCCCCACTGGGTATCTTGCATCTCATTTAGCTCGATACCATCCGGAATATTATCCGCGTCGGAATGGGCACTCTTATAATTAGTCTCGCCCAATTCGATCTCGAGACTGCCGTCCTTGGTCTTTTTCTTCCGCGTCACATTTCCGGCATCGACCGTGTTTTCCGGCTGGAAGATCCCATCGAGATTGATGTCCTCCTCGCAGTCCATAAGATCGTCCTGATCACGATCCGCGTAACAGGCCAGGAGACGCACCGTAAGATTCTTGTATATCACAGGCTTGGCCTTGCAGGCCTCCGAGGTCTTGTCTTGCAGACCTGGACATGGATCAAACCGATCGGTAAGCACCAGGTCATTTTCATACTTCGCTTGGCCGCCAAATTTCCCCTTGTCCGTTGACGCTTTAAAGGGGTTGGTCTGGAGCGATTGCACCGAACAATCATACTCGACTTGCTCGTCGATAGTGGCTGGCAACCCACTCTCCACGAGATCCGGAATGCCGTCCAGGTCGGCGTCCTGGCTGGCTTCAAATGAGCCGTCAAATAACGCCCGCGACGCCATCGTCGCCTGGCCAAAGGCCTCTTTGAGTTCGAAGTACCGTGTCTCGACCGCTACCTTCTTTTCGGCCGCCGACGTTGCTACGCTTTTGATCCCGGCTCCTTCCACTATCTGTGCCTTGCGCCATCCAAAGTAACATGGCTTAGTACATGCATCGTTGGGATCAGTTGGACAGAGATCATCTTTGCCGTCCTTGCCACCTTCGAAATCCGTATTAGGATTACGCGGATCGGTCCTACCCCACGAATCCTTTACAAAACTCAAGTCGCCCTTCAGGATCGGGAAATCGACCCCCTTGCGCACATCGGTGCTCTTGCACACCAAGACGGAGATAAGGGGGAGATCTTCTTCCGTTTTCCCAAGATATGCGGGAAAATAGCGGATGCCAATATCTTCGTATGGCGCGCCGAGCAAACTCCCATCGCAAGGGATCTCCTTCCCGTTCTCTTTCTTAGGCGTATCGGTCACCGCTTCATAAAAGTAGGCCGGCTTTGACCGATCGAAATAGAAGTGGCGCAGCTCGTATGAATCCTTGAGCCCGTCGTCATCTGAGTCATCATCACGCGGGTCGGTCTCTTCGCAACGGACAAGCGTCCCCGGACCCTCTTCATAGTCGTGCTGAGGGATCCCATGCCATTGCTTCCCATGAAGTTTGCCACCGAGGGATTTCCCGTCAGGGATTAGGACACCCAACAAATTTAGATCGCTGAAGTTGGGCTCGCATGTGGCATCTTCCCACTTCTGCGGATTTGCATCTACCAACTTCGTGGAGCAGAAATCGCCCTTCTTGTAGGATTTGTCGGTGGCATCTGCCGTCCTCTGGCCGCGATATTTAGGAAGGATCGGCACCCCCTTCGCTTGGCTTGCCGAAGTAAAGACGGCGCAATCGACAAAACCGTTCTTGTTGCGATCCTCTTCCCCATCGGGGAGCCCGTCTCCGTCCGTGTCGAAGTTGAATTGATCGGTCTCCTTGGTGCTGGTGTCACAATCGCCTTGTACCTCGATGTTTTCGCGAATATCGGGAATCCCATCGCCATCGGTATCTTTTTTGAGATCATACGTGCTCGGAATGCCAGGCAGCGTATTTCCCTGCAGGCAGGCAAGCTTCTTCCCGGAGATAAAGCCGGCATATGCCTGTGTCGCTTGTTCGATCGCCTCGCCAAGCGCCACCGCCCCATTAGCGTTTCCATTAGTGCCAATCTCTCCCGTCGGCGTAGGACAGGCCGGAAGTGGCGGAAAACCGCACACAGGGGGCTCCTCCGCCTGCCCTTTTGCCGTGATCGTATTACCATCAAAGACAACCTTCCCGCCCGTACTGCTGATCGTAATGGATGATGTTGAACTGGATGCCGACTGCAACAGAGGCACCACGCGCATAAAGATTTGTTCGTCCGTCGACCCAAGGGAAAACTGAAACTGCCCTGTCTGCGCGAAGAGACCGCCCAGGTCAGAGACACCAGCATCAGTTAGTATCTCCTTCGTTGCATCATCGAGTTGACCGCTGATCACCTGATAACCGATAAGGCTCTCTTTTAAGGGTATGGTCTCATTACCTGTCGTTGCGCCAATGGGCACCGGCTTGTCTCGGTAAACCAGCAGGATCGAATTGGTCCCGACCGGCATCCCCTTAGCAAGCGTCACGAGACCCCACACCTGGTACCCACTCCCTCCTATGGACGCGCTATAGTTGATCTCGTAGCGCGTAGTGTCGCCCGCTACATGGAGTTGCTGGCCCTCCCCGACTGCATCCACGCCGTCGGTAGATCCCTCCGGCAATCCCTCGTTGGAGTAGAGGATCGTATCGACATCAATAAAATTGGGGTTGGTATCGAAATTCCCGTCGATGGAGATCCCATAGCCCTGGTTATAGACCGACGAGGATCCGTTAATGACCTGATTGCGCTGACCGATTAATACGATACCATGACGTCCCATATTGCCAATGCGCACCTGTGATATCGAATTCTCGTAAGTCTTAATGCAGATGCCGTCGACCTTGTTGGCCAGATTCCCCTCGATCTTCAGGTCCTTGATAAATACGTTGTGCGTATTCCCCTCGATCGTGAGCACACACCCTTCCTTGATCTTGTTAGCCCTCAATGTGTGTCCACCACCCTCGATCACGAAGAAGGCCTCTTTCTCCAGATCCTCCGCCGTTTTGGTTGTTTGTGCCGGCGGTTGCTTATCATCCTTTTTCTTCTCGGTACAGCTAGCCGTGTCATTGTCCTCATCATCTATGGTCCCGTCCTTATCGCAATCCACCTTTGCCTTTACCGGTGCCTTTACCGGTGCCTTTACCGGTCCCTTAAAAACGAGGCCCTTCTCGAGCTGAATGTCGTGCTGAATAACAATCTTTCGTTGGCACGCCTGGGTCTTGATATCCTCCCGATTGAAAAATTTCTCGAAGTTCCGGATCGAGAACCCCAGCTCCAAGGTGTCATACTCGTTTCCCGTCATGCAATCATCCTTGGATGCCGATCCGATCGTCCCGGCGAAGGCGACGGAGCTCGTTGCCCCATTTGTCGCCATCGCCATAACGCCGACGGCGATCGGCAAGAAGAATAACTGTCGGTTGCGTTTCTTCATAATCTGCTCCCCTCAGGGCTTAAAATTCCACCCCAATCTTTGCCCCCCCTGTTGCATTTACTTTGCCATCCTCGCTGGTAAGTATGTCCGTGCCCTTGGTGCGGTCGGTGTTATCAGGGTCCGTGCCATTTATACCGCCGCACAGTTGCACCCGCATATGTGCCTTCGTAAAGGCCATGCCAAAGCAGATCTCTGCCCCGACCTGATTGATCGGCACATCCTCGACCTCAAACTCATCGGCATTTGGCTTATATTGGTCCCCACTTACCGTGCGGGGAGCAATATTTCCACGGGTCATCTGCCCGCCATTCCCAATGCGGTCGAACAGGCCCTTGCCGACATACCCTGTGAAATCGACATCAAATCTGGTTCCCGCATCCATATCAATGTCCAGTGAATAGGAGACACCCAATCGAGCATTGATAATGTAACCCTTCTCTTTCCACTCAGCATCTCCAGACTCTTGTTTGTGCTGCTCCAACAGCTCTTTCTTATCCACTTTGATGCCATTTCGCTTGTTGGAGAATAATTTAGAAACGCCAGCGCCGATCCAACCAGCAAACCCACTTGGGTGTGCATAAACTCGAAACATAACATTCAGATCACCCACATCTCGATCGCCGTTGGTAATGGAAAATTGAGTTCCGGGGCTTAAGAGGAATTCCCGCTCTCTCAAACCTCCCTCGGCCTCCTGATCGTAAAACTTCACACCATCCAAAGGAAAATATTTTGTATAGCCAAGATTAAATCGCAGCCACCCTAGATCTGCCATTGTTGCCTCCCTCCGATCTCCCTGTCATACCGACCGCGCCCTATTGCGTGCCTGGTATTTCGAAGAACCTTTCCCCTCCGTATTAGTTATCGGACGTAGATGGAAAAAGTTGCGTGGTTTTTTTAGTGGGCGGCTAACCAGCGAGAATTACGGCATAATTTTACTGAATTTTTTGGCAGCCAAACCTATTTACCGCAAATGGCCTCTGCTTGTGCAGGACTACAGGATTCATACACGGCCCAACAGAGGTCGGGCGGTTGGCGTAAGTCAACTCGTGCACGCCACGCATCTTGGTCAGGTACTATTGCAATACCCGCCCCATACCAGTGGAGATTAGCAGCACTCTGGTTGATTTCTAGACACGTATTCAGCATTCCATCCGGCCAAATATTGTTTCCTGAAAATGACACCCCAAAGATGTTGCCATAAGTCGGAGTTAATAAAAAAGTCATCAGCTTATCGTGGTCATAATAAAGGTCTTTTTGCTCATCACCACAATTGTAGTAATTGTCGCCAATCTTATTTAAATACACGCATGAAGAGATCTTGCCCTGAATATTGGCACCTGCCACCGGCAGGCCATGCCGGGTTTCTATTTTCCACACGCCTTCGCCGCTTCGGCACTGCACGGTGTTTCATACACCGCCCAGCAAAGATCCGGGGGCTGGCGGAACCATACTTGGGCAGACCAGGCGGCCTTGTTTATGACAATCCTCACGCCGTCTTTATCCCATTCATAATGGTTCTCTGACGGATCATTGTTGTTCTTTAGGTACAAATCCACATCGAACTTGCCATCGGGCCATACATTATTCCCCGTAAACGCAAATAAATAATCCCCGTAGCCGGAGCTGGAGAGGAGGAACGTCATCAGCTTATCATCATCGTAGTATAAGTCTGATCGCTCGAGGACTACCTCGCCGCAAGAATAATACTCACACTGCTTGATGTGCTCAAGATATACACAAGTGGAGATCTTATTTGTTATATTCTGGTCCAGATGGCAGTCTTCTTCCTCAGCCACCATGCCAGGCTGTGCGCAGAAGAGCCATCCCTCCTCAACCTTAATTTTAATTTCAATTGAATCTGGATCGAATGGTTCGGGCTGCTCGATACAACTCGTCGCTCCAAACGTGATCATCGCGGCCAGCGTCTCAGCCACGGCTTCTCCGATGCCTTTGGCTGGTCGGGGGCGCTGACTTTGGAGGGAACACGCTTCACCGGTACAGAAGAGCCGGTAATCTGCATCGGCAACGGTAAATTCCACCACGGTGCCCTTTGGAGACGACCTTTCCATGGGAGCAGCGGCCGCCGCCATTGGCTGAAAGAGTGATAGGACAAGGTTGGCGTAGGGGTTTTCCGCCCGTGTGCAATACGCGGGGCCCATCTGCATCGCACAGATCGCTTGAGTCACGCGAGCCTCTGTCTTATCCCGGAAGGGTGGCGCAGGCATGTTGCGAAGCCCGGTGTCGACCCGTTCGGTGAGATGGTGAATCGTTTGTGCAATCTGCGATATAATCGCTCCGATCGTCATCGGTTCCTCCTAAAAAAATCTCGACGGCCGCAAAGCGAGGCCGGTATTGAAACCATATTCGAAGCCGGAATCAGGAAGGAGGATGTCCTGATCTTCTCTCAGCGAATGCAGCCACCGGCCTCTTCCCTCAACATAGAACTCCATTGCCTGCCCCAGATTGACGTGAATGCTTGCCTCACCGGCGGTTTCCGTTTTTTTCCATGTAGGATAGTAATCGGCATAGCCCCGATAAACGACGGCGCCCCAATGCCACCGCTGTTCACCGAAAAGATGGGCCTGCAAGGCGAGTTGAAATTTATAGGGACGATGTCCTACTGGATCGATTTGGGACAATCCACTACTGTTAGGGAAAAAGCGGTTATCTCCTATTTGTAGCGATCGATCACCTTCTGGCCCGATCTTATGGTTTTCGCAGTTCTCGCTGACCCGATTGCAGAATTCCGCCCCTTTTGCATCACTAAACGTGTGTACCGCTGAGAAGTCCGCCCGTACTCCAAGCATCGTGTAACTGCTGAGGATGTGTGACATCCCCGTCACGTCAAGAACACGGTCGGAAACCGTAATGGGCGTCCCTTGAAACTGCCAGTTAAATCCCGTGTGGACGTTAGTAGGGAGGATAATAAATAAAGCACGGCTTTTCCACCAGAGCAGGTCATCGTCAAGGTACGTGGCCCCGATTTCAAAGAAATTTCTCTCAAAGAATGGAATTTGCCATTCTGCCGCCAGAACCGTTACATGACTATTATCGGCCGGACCTACTGCTTCATTGTTAGCTATGACATCAGTCTCTTCATTAATGCCAAGCGAATGTGAGGAGTTATCGTAGATTGTGACGTCCAAGAGTGTCACTCGAAAGAGGACGTTCGAATCAGGGATGCGGGTCAATCCAGGATCCGTCGTAAGCGCGAGTCGCATCCCCGTTCGCCACCCCCGGTCAATGGTCCCATCATTCGAGGCGGCAGGTGTGAAGGGTTCCGAATGTTGCGCGGTGTTCC
>JACPFG010000076.1 GCA_016183125.1 Deltaproteobacteria bacterium | reverse complement strand
GAGGACTTGCCAATGCCAGGGCCGCGGGCCACGCGGAGGCCGTAGCCACATCCCGGAGCAAAGCCGCCGGTTGACCACAAGAGGACGGACTACGTCGCACAAGGGCTATTATGTAATCCGCTAATTACACAAACTTTGTTATATTGCCCTGTCATCTTCGGGACCTTGAACTTATGCCGTCGCTATGCTTCAATATGGCCCAGGGAAGGGAGAATTATCCACCATCTGGGGTTTTCGGCGTGCGCAGATGGAGTCCGCGGGTATCATTGACCGGATGACAAAGGTGCTGCGATGAAAACCATTGGCCTCATTGGCGGACTCAGCCCCGAATCGACGGCATTGTATTATCAGTACATGAACCAACTGGCGCGGAAACGGTTGGGCGGGCTCCATTCGGCGCGGATTCTCCTCTATTCGGTCGACTTCGAGGAGTTTGTGGCGCTGGCCAAGGCCGGTGACTGGACAACGACGACGAGGCGGATGATCGACATCGCGCGGAGACTCGAGACGGCGGGAGCGGATGGGCTGATCATCGGCGCCAACACGATCCACAAAATCGCCGAGGAGGTCCAGGCGGCGATCGGCATCCCGCTCTTGCATATCGCCGACGCCACCGGCGCGGGGATTCCGGCGGGAGGGGGAATTTATTCAGGACCGGCTCGCTGCGCGCTTCGGGATCCGGACGATCGCGCCCGCGGCCCGCGAGCGGCAGTGGATCCACGAAACGATTTACAACGAACTGTGCCACGGGACCATCCGCGAGGAAACGAAACGCGGATACCAGGCGCTGATCGCGGGCATGCAGGAGCAGGGCGCCGAAGGGATCATCCTCGGCTGCACCGAAATTCCGCTGATCGTCCACCAATCGGATTACAAGATCCCGCTTTTCGACACGACCTTTCTCCACGCCCAGGCCGCCGTCGCGTTTGCCATTCCCTAGGCAGGCCATTAACTAACTGATATTCCACGGACATTATCTTGCCGGTCCGAAAAATGAACAACGGCCAAAAAATGAAGCAACTTCTTTGGACTTTGGCCGATATCTGTTCTAGGTGAACCCTTCCAGGGAGGATCACGATGAGCACCATATGTGAAGATCCGGGCTGGCACGTGCGGGCGGATTGGTGGCCGCCGCAAATTGAGGTGGGGTATATGACGGCAGCCGAGCGGGACGGAGCGTGTGTGGAGTCTCTCAACGGCGTACGTCTTGGCATGGCCAATACGTATGACGGGGATTTTCGGGGGTTGGAGGTGGGTGTCTATAATAAGCCCGGTTTGGTGGAGGGGATGCTGATCGGATTAGTGAACCAGGGCAAGGAGATGCAGGGGTTAAGCGCGGGGGTATGGAACGATTACTACATACAACGAGGGATCGGCGTGGGGGTGGTGCAGACGGGGGTGAACCAAGAGGGATTTCAGGTGAGCGTCGTCAATTATATAACAGGGGATATGACCGGGTTTCAGCCGGCGATTTTTAGCAACACAGCCTATGGGGACATAACCGGGTTTCAGCCGACACTTGGTGGTAACGGAGCAGGCGGGGACATAACCTGGTTTCAGCCGGCGGCTATTGGCAACGCAGCCTATGGGGACATGATCGGGTTTCAGCCGACGATTGGTCTCAACTCAGCCAAAGGTGACATGAGCGGGGTTCAGACGGCGATTCTTGGCAACATAGCCCACGGGGATATGACCGGGTTTCAGCCGACGATTGGTTTCAACTCAGCCGGACGTGACATGAGCGGGTTTCAGTTGGCAATTGGTAGCAACGTAGCCAGCGGGGACATAACCGGGTTTCATCCGGCGATTGGTTTCAACGCAGCTCCCGGGGACATAAAGGGTGTTTCTATCGGTGTGGCCAATGTATCCGGTTCGTGCCGCTGGGTTAATCTGATTATCGGTGGGTTTTGTATGTTTGGAGAGCGTCGCTGAGCCATGCTCTTTTAAACCTCGTGTGTGGTTATTCGAGGAATGAAAGGGTCTTGAGGGCGCAAAACCGCTTGATCTGCTCAAAATCGGTGTCCCGGTGAATCAGCGTGGCCTCGTATCCCAGCGCGATGCCGGCGATCAGCATGTCCGTTGTTTGCGGGGGCATCCCTTTGTGGCGCATAGTCGCGGCCACGGCTGCGGCTGCCACCGCGACCTCCTCGGTTAACGGCAGGCGGCGAAACAGCGCCAGGTCGCGGCGAAGGCTGAGCTGGTGTTCGACCGGCATCCCGGAGAGGAGTTCGAAGAGGACGATGTCCGTCAGACACGCCTCCCGGCTTTCCAAGTAGGGGACTAACCGATCGCTCCGTTTTTTGAGAAAATCAATCCACGCCGAAGTGTCGATAAGGTACATTCGTTATTCTCGTCGCATCTTCGCCAGCTCTCGTTGGCTCAGCGCGAAATCCGGCCGCGGCCGCCGGTCGAGAAACGCCGCGAGCTTTTTGCGCCAGAGCACCTCTTCCAACGAGCGCACGACCGCCTCGCGTTCGGTCCGCGCCTTGAAAAAGGATTTGACCGCCGTGAGCATTCCTTGCGGCAGCACGAGCGTTTTCTTCCTGGCAATTCCGCCGAATGACATACAGCGATAATATGCAATCAATACAGACTGGTCAACACAATTATATGGTGTAACCCCTGAAAAAGGCCCATCTGCTGCGTTGCCCTCGTCGGCACTCCTTGCGGCGTACCTTGCAGTACGCCTCAGTCGGCCTCCTCCGGCTGCCTTGCATCTGGGCCTTTTTGAGAGGTTACGGAAAATTTGAGTTTTTCAGAGGTTACATGGTCTTATTGTAGCGTGCGGAGGAGGGCCCATGTGCCGAGGGCAAGCAGTGTGAGGAGGGTGACGAGGGTCACGGCGGTGAACCAGCGGCGTTGGCCGTATCGCTCTTCCCGGGACCATTGCCACCAGGGGACGAAGCGGCCGGGTTGATTGGCGGACAATTCCTCCTCGCCGCCGAACCATCGTCCAAATCCCTTGCCGCGACGATGCACGCGTCCCTCTTCACCGGCGGTTTGTGAGGCAAGTCCAACGGTCTCGGCGCCGGCAAGCCCCAGCTGCCGCGCTATTTCCGCCTCTGTCTTGAGGCTTGTAAATAAACCAGGCCTCTCGCGTGGGGCCGTTGCTATAGCAGCCTCGGCCGGGGCGCCGATAGCGATATATGGCAAGATCTCCCCGCCGACCCCATCTTGGACCAGATGTTTTGCCACCATCGTCCCAGGGGGGAGCCCTGCCATTTCGGATGCCACGGCCTGAAGGGGCACTTCGATCCGCGCGAATTTCTCGAGACGCCCATCGGTCAAGGGGAGATCTCCTATCAACACGCCAATTGCCGGATCGGTCACCTTTTTCAGAAGGCCGCGGAACGTGACGGCATCCCCCACGGCCTCAAATGGGACCTGGCGTCTCTCGGCGCGATGAAGGAATTGAAGGAAAAACTCTTTCCATTGGGCTGCCGTCTTTCGCAGAAAGTGCGACTTCCCATCGGCAGCGGGACGGGCCTGCGCTGCTCCCTGTTCGAACCGTTGCATGAGCGATTGCTCGAACTCGGAGAGGGGTCGCTCAGTCGCCTCCGCAACCGGCTGGCCGCCCCCGGTTCGCCTATCGTGTATTACACGGTTCGTCCCCGGCAATCGAAAGGTCTGGTAGAGCCACCCGTGTTCCACGCGCTCGGCTATGGAACGGACGAATTGCTCCAGGCGTCCCGCCCGGCGAAATCGATCGCCCCCTTCCGGTCCGGTCGGCCGTTCCACCGGGCGCCGCGACACCCCATCACCGCGCACGTCGCCTGATGCCTCCGGCGTGGCGTCCCTAGGCTCGACACGCTCACCGCGACGCGAAACGGCATCCACCGGCGCTGGTCGTTCATCCCGGGCCATATCAATTTCTATCATACGATGCGGAACGGGAAATCTCAATTGAATTGCCCGTGAAGACTGGTATGAAATGCAGTTGTGATCCTACAATCGTTTCTCCAACAATTGTCCCAGTTTCCGGCGCGGACGGAGGTCGTCGGCTTGGCGGGATCTGCCTCCGCTTATCTGTTGGCGCAGCTCTGGCAACGGCATCCTCGCCGCCCATTCTGTGTGCTGACGCCGACACCGACCGACGCGGCGAGGGTTGCCGCGGACCTGGCTTTTTTCACCCCGTCAGCGTGGCGTTCGCGGATCTACCCTTTTCCCGCGCCCGAGATCACGCTGTATCACCCTGTCCCGCGCGGCCCAGATGTCGTCGCGGGGCGGCTGCGCGCGCTGACCGCGCTGCATAACCGTGACCCGGAGGAACCGCTGATCTGCGTCGCCCCGATCGCGGCGCTCAGTCATCCGACGCTGCCGCCGGCGTGCCATCGCCAAGCAGACCGCGTGTTGCGTCTGCGCGAGACGATCGCGTTGCACGAGTTGCGGGAATGGTTGATTGGGGTTGGATATATCGACATGCCGCTGGTCGAAGAGATCGGGACGATTGCAGTGCGGGGCGGGCTTATCGATTGCTGGCCGCCGACTGAATCCTTTCCTGTGCGAATCGAGCTAGATGGAGAGGTCATCGCCTCGCTGCGCGCGTTTGACCCGGCCACGCAGCGAAGCCTTGGGACGCTAGATCGCGTAAACATGGGGCCTGCCGCAGAGCTCCGCTTGACTCCTGCCATGAGAACCCGCGCATTGGCCCAACTCCGAGCTCGTGCCGACACGGCAGGACTTCCGGCCTCGGCAAGGCGCCCTCTATTAGACGCGATACAGCAGGGACGTCGAGTCCCGTTGTGCGACACGCTCCTACCCATTTTTTACGACACGCCCGGATACCTGACGGATTACCTGCCAGGCGAGACGGTCGTAGTGATCTGCGATCCGCTTGCGGTCGCAGCCACAGCGGATGCCCTGGCCACACGTACTATGTCTGCCTGGGAGGAGGCGGAACCGATCGCCAAGCTCCTATCCCCCGAGGAGGCGCTTCGCCCGGGGCGGGAATGCCTTGCCGCCTGCGCCGCGCACCCCTGCATCTATTTTGGGCTGGAATCTATCGAGACACAGGTGTCTTTGAATGTTGGGATAGAATCCACCGCACGGCTGCGGGGATCGCTCCCGCCGGCCGGTCCCGATCAAGACCCGCTCACACCTTTGGCGGAGACCCTGCGACAGGCCCAATCGGACGGTTATCGCCTTCATATAATCTGTCATACCGAGATAGCTGCGGCCCGGACGGTCGACCTCTTCCGCTGGCATGGTCTTGCGCTCCAGACGGAAGTGGGCGCTCTCTCGGCAGGTTTCCGCTGGCCGGATGAACGATTATGCTATCTGACCGAGGCAGAACTCTTTGGGACAAAAATTGCCCGCCGACCGACCAAGCGGCCCCCTGTAGAGACCTTCCTCAACTTCCACGAACTGGCCGTAGGCGACCATGTTGTGCACGAAGAGCATGGGATCGGCCGCTTCCTCGGCCTGGTCACGATGCCGATCGGCGAGATTCCAAATGACTATGTAACGCTTGAATACTTGGGGGGCGACAAACTCTATCTGCCGGTCTATCGCCTCCATCTGCTCCAGCGCTATATAGGGACCGGCGATGGGGCCCCCCTCGTCGACCGCTTGGGTGGGACCCGCTTCCTAAAGGCAACGCAGAAGGCCCTCCGGTCGATCCGTCTGATGGCCAACGATCTACTGAAAATTTATGCGGAACGCCGGCTTCACCCCGGCACCGCCTTTTCGGGGCGAGACCAGACCATGGAAGAGTTCGAATCGGCCTTCCCCTATGACGAGACGCCGGATCAATGGGAAGCGATCGAGGAGACGCTGCGCGACATGCAGCGCGACAGGCCGATGGACCGGCTGATATGCGGGGACGTAGGATACGGCAAGACCGAGGTGGCGATGCGCGCTGCCTTCCGGGCGGCAATGGACGGCAAACAGGTGGCGGTGCTGACGCCGACAACGCTGCTGGCGTTCCAACACTACCAGACATTTTCCGGCCGCTTCGCGGCGACCCCGATCCGCGTGGCAATGGTCTCGCGGTTTTTGCCGCACAAAGAAATAGGACAGGTGCTAGCCGACGCGGCCCATGGCACGGTGGACATACTGATCGGCACGCATCGTCTCCTGCAAAGAGATGTTACGCTCCCGCGGCTTGGTCTGCCGTGTCTTGCTGTGGATGATGTTTCTATGTTGCATCGTTATCTGCTTCTGCTTTACGCTCGTCCGAGCGCAGGTACGCGGATGAGGGACGCTCTGT
>JACPFG010000015.1 GCA_016183125.1 Deltaproteobacteria bacterium | reverse complement strand
CAGAGGCGGGTGGGGGCCGAGGGCGGGCCGGGCGCCCCGCGCGGCAAGCGCGGGGACGGCTGGCCAAATCCCTCCTGCCCAACCATTCGCTCGCGCCGGCAAAGCCGGTCGCTCGCTAAAGTCAGGGGGAGATCCTGCTCTCCCCCTGACAACCCCCATCGGGTTTAGCAACTTTGCTGCTGCGTTAGCCCCCACACCCTGCGCCGCCCCCAGGCAAAGCCTGATGGGCGGCTTAATCCCTCACGTAACCCTGCCATATCAGACGTTGGTTTCGAGCGTGCTCCATCGCTACGCCCATGGCCGCCTCTATGACGAGCAACAGATCCGGGACACACTGAAATTACTTCGATAACCGTTCAGCGTCTGGGGCACTGCGCGCGATGCCTATCCCACAAGTAGAGGGCCAACGGGTCTTAGCGATACACTTCACAGGGCAAGGAATTCTTCAACCGTGAGGGCTGCTTCTCGGATAATGGCGCGCAAGGTGCCCTTGGGAATGTCATGACCGAAGTGGACCGGAACTGTCACTGTTCGCCGATCGATGTGGCGATATAGCGATAAATGCCCGCCGGACTGCCGCCAGCGCACGTACCCCGCGCGCTCCAATCGGCGAATCACATCGCGCACCTTGAACGAGGGAAGACGCGCCATCTACGCAGCCTTCAAATGCAAAATAGCGGTGAAGATATTTTTCAGTGCCGGAGCATGGGTCTTTGACTTCGAATGCGCCTTCAGACAGGCAAGATGGAGCCGAACTGCCTTTTGGATATTGTGTTTCGCGGCCTCGATGGTCCGCCCATACGAGACACAGCCCGGCAATGCAGGGACCGTGACAGTATAGCCCCCCTCTTCCTCTTCTTCAAAAACCGCGCTGAACTGCAGTGCGGATGCCATAGACGATTCCAGGGTATGTGCATTAACTCCCCTTGGCAAGTGTTTTTCGCCAGGTTGTGTTTAGCCAGGCTCTAAAAACTTCCGGGGCTTCCGGGTTTAGCATGGGTCTAGATTGAGTCCTCCGCAGTGGAAGTAGAGGGCCGTCTTGAAGGGATGGTCTCGGTCTATCCGAAGCAGGCTGACTCAGTGGCCGGCATATCCACCGCACAAAGTGGTGAAATCGAACATGACGAGTTCCGGGAACTCGGCAGCCGTCCGGCCAGCGAAAACCATCGTCTTGATCTGGTGGCGCAAATCCTTCTCATTCCCCGGCATGGCCGGATAGATGCCTGCCGGTGGCGGCCAAAAGGGAGTCGTTTTAAAACTAACCTCTGCTGGCGAGTCACAACCCACCCCTTCACACTCGATCTGCTTATATTGCAAGAGCCAGAGGGCGCTCCGGCCATAGGCGCCCATCATCTCCCATAACGGGGCCCGGAGACTGGCCGGGACATCAGCCATTGGCAATGCCAGTGCGGAGATGTACGTCTCTCCACATCCCATCCATCCACTCGGAAGCTGAACATCCTTCGCAGGGATATCCATTCCGGCGAGATAATAGACGGTCGAGTACATGTCGTACGCCATCGCGGTCAAAGATTCAGGCGCAAATTCTCCCCATGCATCGATCATCGGGAGAACACTATTTCCCCAATAGTCCGGAGCAAATTCCAGCTCGCAGCAGCCGTAGTTCGTCTTCTGCCACGCCCATTCGGTCGTCACGGCATCAAAGCTTTTGACTTGAGTGTAGAGGGAAAAAAAGCGGACGAGACCTTTATGCTGAAAGGGGTTCAGCGCCCACTCCCCGCTCAAGGCCGCCGCGACATTTTCAGAAAAAACTTGCTGCAGTCTTGCTCCACTGACCGAGGCGAGTCGGGAGTCGTCCAAGAAGTCCTCGGGACTGATGATCTGATCCCCATTCGTATCTAAGTACTCTAGTGCCTCCGCCTCCGCCGGATCGATAAGGTCAATCCGCAATGCTCCGTCGATGATGTGGGTCACGGCCATAGGTTCCTCCTAGTACTTCCATTATCGGCAGTTGTCAAAAAAAGTTGCGTACTTTTTTAACTTTTTTTGATCATATAACCATATGAAATTACGTGTTTTTTATATCGCCGGGCACCTGCACCGGAACTTTTACGCGGCTTGCTGGTAATCGAGGAAACCTAATGTGAGGCCATCCTTCGTAGCTACGGCCACGAATTTTTCCACCCGTTTCGTGACATCGAGTTCCACAAAATAATCACCGCACTGCTGGCAGGTGAGGGCCGGCACATGTTTGACCACAACAACGCGGTCAGCCCCCAACTCGAATGGCAACGTCGTCTCGCCTCGTTCCATCGTCCCTTTACATAACGGACACTTCATTGCATTTTCCTTTTCCGATAACCGACCTCCCACACATCACCTGTCGGCTCATACACCGTAATCACCCATCTCATAGCATAGCTTACTTCCGCACTGCACCCATCGCCTGGAGGACGTGGATGTAGGTGACGATCCCCTGAGCGAATTGGTCGGATTCGAGGTGTTCGTTGGGGGAATGGATGTCGTTGTCGATATAACCCATGCCGAAGAGAAGGACGGGGGCCTTGGCGTATTTCCGGAAGTTGACGGAGATCGGGATGGAGGCGGGTTCGCGAGCAAGGAGCGCCCGCTTCCCCGTGGCCACCGCCAAGGCCTTGAGCGCCGCTTGGAGAAATGGGTCGTCATATGGCGTCAGCGCGGCCTCGGCACCGCCGAGCAGTGCGCACCGCACGACCGTCACCCCTTTGGGACACAATGCCCGGAAGTGGCGCTCGAAGGCGGCGGCAATCTTTTGCGGATCTTGATTGGGGACAATCCGGAAACTAACTTTTGCATACGCCTCGCTAGGAATGATAGTTTTCCCGCCGGGCCCCTGATAGCCCCCCCACATGCCGCAGATATCCATCGTCGGACGCAACCAGTTCCGTTCGAGGGGGGAAAATTGCGGCTCGCCGACCCCTATGGCATCCACCCCATACTCCCGCTTGAGATCCGCTGTGTCAAAAGGGGCCTCCGCCAGGAGTGCCCGCTCGGCCGGGGCCGGTTCGGCAATGTCCTCGTAAAAACCGGGGATCTGGATCGGCGCGTTCGGCGGGCACATCTGGCCTAACAGATGCGCCAGGACATTGAGCGGATTGGCGAGGAGATTCCCAAACGTGCCGGAGTGGACATCTCGATTCGGCCCCCGCACGGCAACATCCATCATGCAAAGACCTTTCATCCCGTAGAAGATCGCCGGATGCTCCCGATCGATCCAGTGGGCATCTGAGATCACGACCGCGTCGCAGGCCACCTCGTGCGGATATTTAGCCACCGCTTCGACACCGGCCATTCCCCCCTCTTCATCCCCTTCGATGAAAAATTTTACGTTACACGGCAGTGTCCCCGTCCCTTTCAGCCACGATTCCACGGCGTAGCAGACGGCCCCTATCTGCCCCTTGTTATCGGCGCTGCCGCGCGCATAGATCTTGCCATCCCGTATGGTCGGCTCGAACGGTGGCGAGGTCCACTTGTCCAACGGATCGGGCGGCTGGACATCGTAATGCCCGTAGAGCAGTATGGTTGACTTGCCGGGCGCATGCAGCCAGTCGCCATAGACGATCGGATTATGCGCAGTTGGAATGAGGCGCACATGTTCGATCCCGATGCGGGTTAGCAGGTCGGCCATACATTTGGCGGCTCGCTGCGTATCGGGATCGTGCGCCGGATCGGCCGAGACACTTGGGATGCGCAAAAGATCGAAGAGCTCTTTTAGAAACCGATCCTGTTGCCGTTTGGCGTAGGTGAGTGCCGCGTCCATGAGGCCCCCTGACTGTAGGCCCTCCTAGATAATTCGGCGCGTAATTGCAAACGGTAATTAATTGCTTGTACCGGTCAGCGGCATGGTGGCAGTACCGGCCTCCGTCGTCACCGTCACCTCGCCACTGGTATTATCCGGGGTGCATTCGGTTAGCGGCTGGCCCTCTTCCTCACACGTCACCTCGCCTGTGATCGTCACCGGGCCGGCGCCGGTCCCCTCATAGCGGTATTCATCGAAGACGATCTTGATCCCGCCGCCGCCCGGCTTCATCGACGGCTTCGGCCCGATCCGAATAACCACCGCTTCCCCACCCGAGTCCGGATTGTCCGGGTCCTCCGGCATACCTGGCACATGATAAGTGGTCTCCTCCTCCGGCAATACGGCCTCCACAGGTGCGGCCTGTTCCTCCGAGGGCGCGGGAGGTGGCTCGCCCAGGACAGCGGCAGAGACCTCCTCCACTGCCTGCTGGACTGTCTGGGTCATCTCATCATCCACCGACACTTCTTCCGCTGCCGGTTGGGCCGATTCATTAGCGGCCGGTGGCGGCGTTGCGGTAGGACTGCGCAAGATCAGCTGGCCGCCAACACAGCCGGTCGCCACGCAGATACAGCCGATCAGGAGAACAAAAGCGCTTGCCATCCGAGCCAAGAGTGCCATGTGCCACCTCCACATGGCGTTCTAAGCAAGCGGCATGCCAATCAAGACGCCGAAAAAAACAGCGCAAACACGGGTACTTTGCCAATCCGCCTACAATACTGACTGCCATGATACTGTTCTAATTTCGGTACTGCGGATCGGAAATGTGACAGGGAGACCTAGTGGAACACGATATCGGCACCACTGGGACCTTCTGGTTCATCCATCCATGGATAAACAGGAGATTTGGGGTTCTCCCCTTCCCCCTCCACCGCTAAATTGGCTACCCGCAAGAGGGTGTCGCGGATCCCGGATAGGACTGGAGGAGTACCCAAAAGCGGTTCGATCGTAGTCTTCCAGAATCCGAGGGCCTCGGGACCGGTCAACCCTGACAAAATATCCTCTTCCGAATATCCACTAAGGTTCTCCTTGAGCCAGCCGATAAACTCCCATAATGTCAGATCGTGTGCCTCGGTGTCCGAAGCGCTTGCGGTGCGCAGACGCGCCAGGATCTCTCTACCACCTATCTGACTACTCTGCGCGCCAGTCAATCCGCCACGCTCTTGAACTCTACCCCAGTTTACGCCCTGCCATGCCAACCCCCTTGCGCCCATAAGGGCTGACATATCTTCCGCCATTGTTAAATACCGCGCCGAGGTTTCCATATCTCCAGTGGCGGCGTAAGCGCCGGCCAGTCGGCGCATGGCATTAGCCGCTGCAAGGTGCGCTTTCCATGCATCGTTCAGCAGAAGAAGTCCCCTATAGTTCCGGATGGCCATACCGTAGGCCTCCATGGCCTCATCGGGCAGCCCCCGTGCCATATGGACCGCACCCAGGCGCTCCATTGCCTCGGCCTGCCTTTTAAGATCCCCCGTCAACCAAAAGAGACGGCCAGCCCAGACCAGACGATCCATCGCCTCATCTAATTGCCCCTGCATGAGGGCCTGCTCCCCGAGCGCCTGGTCCACATTGGGGACTTCCTTTAGATCAAACTCTGTCTGTTCAAGCGATTCCGGATGGGTGGCCTGGACATAGCGACTCACGCCTAGCATAAAGATCTTCTTTGCCTTATTAAGACTGGGCGGATCGCCCTGTGCATACAACATTAGCCCTGCCCGAAAATAGGCATCGGCGGCCTCCCGCATGTCGCCCACAGCATCACATCTCTCCGCTTCAGTGATGAGGTTGTCTATATCATTATCTGGATCGCTGACCCGGCACGCTGCGGGAAGATGCAGACGCGCCATCCGAAGGCTCAACAATGAGTGGGACATCTAGCGCCGTTGCGACATTTCCGCCGTTCTGTTCCCTTCGAAGGCGCTCCAACCGCTCGGCCTCCTCTGCCCGCAGATACTCTACGAGCAACCGCTCCTCTTCCGCCGCCCGTTGAAATAATGGCGTCCGGTCGCCAGTGACCAGAAAATCGTATAGGCCAAGGGCCCCGCTTATCTGCTGCGACGTAGGGACCGCCACCCATTGGCCATCGGCAGCCGGCACAAAGAGATGCGCATCTGGTGCGGGCTGAAGGGGGTTGGGTGGTATTGCCTGATAATGGCGGATGAGGAGGAGCTGCTGCAGCGCCGGTATGGTCATCCCCCCAAAGCGCCGTTCGGCCTCGGCTAGCATCTTTCGCGGATCTGCAAAGGTTGAAGCGGTAACGGCTGGCCCAGGCAAGAAGGGGGTCTGCCGTGGAACGGCAAAGATGGCCCGGATTGCCTCTACACCGGCCCAGATCGCGCCGACAGCGCCAGCCACGCCACCGATCCGGCTAAAGAGGCTGACAGTGACGTCAACGTTGACGCTGACCGGCATCTTAGGGTCTGAGGTAACTACCTCAAGTAGTGGGCGTAATGGGGTGCCTCCTGTGGGAGATGAAAAACTAACTTTGGGTGCCGTACTTCCGCCGGGCATAAGTAGGTCGCTCCTCGCATGTGCGTTATCGGCGGGGCAAGGAAAATGTTGCGTCTTTTTTTCCTTGCGTTGTGAACGATCGTTCACATATACTACAGCCATGCCAAGGGAACAGATGGATGAAATCCTAAATCAACTAAAAGCTTTTTGGCAGGCAAACCGCCGTGGGCCTAGCTATTCAGAGCTTGCCAGGCTGGCTGGATACGCCTCCAAACAGGCGGCATACAGGCTGGCTCAGAAGCTGATCGATGCCGGTATCTTCACGCGAGATAGCACAGGGCGGCTCTGTCCCTGCAGCCCACGGTTGGGGCTGCAACTTGCCGGGTACGTCCAGGCCGGGTTCCCCTCCCCGGCCGAGGAGGAGCTTGTCGATACCTTATCATTAGACGAGTACCTGATCCGCAAACCGGACGCGAGCTTCCTGCTCAAGGTCACCGGCGATTCGATGATCGACGCCGGGATCCATCCGGGCGATCTCGTCGTCATCGAGCGCGGGGTCACACCCAAAAACGGAGACATAGTGCTTGCCCAAGTCGACCGCGAGTGGACGCTTAAATTTTTCCAGCTACGCGGCAAACAGATCCGACTCGTCCCCGCAAACCCAAAATATCCGGAGATCGTTGCGAATGAAGAGCTGCAGGTAGGCGGAATCGTCCAGGCCGTCATCAGGCGATACCACTAAAGGAGATGCCAATGGCTATGACACAACCGCTCACCCTACACAGTTGGCCAAAGGCCATTCTGCACGTTGATGCCGACGCCTTTTTCGTCAGCGTGGAACAGACGCTCCACCCGGAGCTGAAAGGGAAGCCGGTGATCACCGGCGCCGAACGCGGGATCGTGGCGGCGGCGAGCTATGAGGCCAAGGCCTTCGGCGTGAAACGCGGCGTGTCGCTCACCGAGGCCGCGCATTTGTGCCCGGGGCTTATCATGCTGCCGAGCGATTACGAGACGTACAGTCTCTTCTCGAAGCGAATGTTCAATATCGTTCGGCGATTCACGCCGGAGATCGAGGAATATTCGATTGACGAGGCCTTCGCAGATCTCACCGGGCTGCGGCGCGTGCATCACGCGGCATATCAGGACATCGCCAAGGAGATTCAGCAGACGATCATTCGTGAACTCGACGTAGGCGTCTCGGTGGGAGTAAGTTTGAGCAAGAGCCTCGCCAAACTCTGCTCGAAGTTTCGCAAGCCCCGCGGGTTCGCCGCCGTGCCGGGGCACACGATCCACCTCCTGCTGGAACGCACGCCGCTGTTGAACGTCTGGGGGTTCGGGCCGAACACCACTGCGTTGCTTGCCAAGCACGGATGCCGGACTGCGCTCGATTTCGTGCGCAAGCCCCGCTACTTCGCCGAGGAGGTGTTGGGGAAAGTCGGCGTGGAGATATGGTCGGAGTTGCGCGGGGAATATGTTTACCGAATCAACACGGCGCCGAAGACCGATTACGCCAGCATCAGCAAATCGAAGACGTTTGCGCCGCCATCGAGCAACCAGCGCTATGTCTTCGCCCAGGCCTTGCGCAATCTCGAATCGGCGTTCATCAAGGCGCGACGGTATGCTCTTGCGGCCAACCGGCTCGTCGTGTATCTGCGCGAGCAAAATTTTGCGTCGCACGGTTGCGAGGCAACGCTCAATCGTCCGACCAACTCGCCCCTCGATTGCACCAATGTCCTGCGCGGGCTCTTCGAGCAGTGCTTCCACCCCGACCGGACGTATCGCGCCACCGGCATTGTGCTCGCCGATCTCCAGCCGGCCCTCCCCGCCCAATGCGACCTCTTCGAGGACCCGCTGCGCGCGATCAAGACCGCCACCGTCGCCAAGGCGATTGATGAAGTCAATGCCCAGTTCGGGAAACACACGGTCTTCTTGGGCGAAGGGCTTCACCTCGGCCGCACGTCGGAAGACCGGCTGATCGGCGGACGCCGGGGCACGCCAACCGTGCGCCGCGCACATCCCCTCCCCGGCGAAACCGCGCGCCAGCATCTCGCACTGCCATTGCACACGCCGAAAATGGTGCATTGACAATGTAGTCACATAATCTTAACGTAGTCTCATCTGGAGGCGGCGATGGTTGAGGTCGGCGTGCGGGAACTGAAGGCGCGGTTAAGTTATTACCTGCAACTGATGCAGGCGGGTGAGGAGATTGCCATTAAGTTGCGGACGCGAATCGTCGGATTCCTCTCGAAAACTCGCGGAGCACGGCGCGGCGCACCGCACCCACGCACCAAGAGAGACATTCGTAAAATGATCGAGCAATGGAAAAAGGAAGGATTCGTTATCAGCGGTGGCCCGTACCATCATCAACCGTTCAAGCCCGTCAAAATGACCCCCGGCCCGACCACCACGGAGATGATTCGCCAGATGCGGGATGAAGAATGGCGCTGATTTGCTACGGGGATGCCTCCGCCCTTGCCAAAAAATATCTTGAGGAGGAAGGTTCGGACCACCTCCGCGAGATTTTGCAACAGGTGGAGGGAAATGGTGTATTGACCTCCGCTCTCACACACCTTGAGATTGTCTCCACGATCGAGTGTGCAAAACGCACGGCACGCATCAACTCTCCCGCCTATCGATCCGCTGCGGCGGCCCTGGAGACAGATGTCCGAAGCTCATCCGCCAGCGCCGATTGAGGCCTCCCGACGCTCTTCAACTCTCCACCGCGCTCGTCGCCAACAAACGCGCCGGCGGCGACCTCCTCTTTCTCTGCGCCGACGATGCCCTCCTCACCGCTGCCCGGCTCGAGGGCCTGCGGTGCAAGGACGTGGCGAAATAGTCATGCCGGCAATCTCATCTCCCCGAGCCACGAGAGAAACGGCGCGACGAGAGGTCCCCAAAATTGCATTGAGCAACGCCCGGCGTCTGTGTTAGTGTCGCAACCAGGGATGTGGCGAGACCGCGATGGCGAATAGAACACAATCTCAGGAGTGGCTCCAGGATTTTGAGGCCGCGCGTAAACGGCCGCTCGACTGCCATGTTAACAATTCCTTTATTCATACGTACAAACCCGTTTTAGACGATACGCCGTACCGGTCCTTCCGCTCCATGACCGAATATCGTCACTGGTGCGAAAAATATCTTCCAAAATGGCTTGGCTATGGCAAACGCCTTTAGTTTTCGCCAAGCCGACAAGGTCCGTAAGGTCTTCAAACGTCACGGCGTTCGTTATCTCTTCCTCGGCAAGGGCGGTGCGATCTTGCTGGGGTATTCCGATACGACGCAAGATGCCGATCTTTTCGTACAAAAAGATCCGACGAACGGACATCGGTTAGTGGAGGCGCTCAAAAGCCTTAAGTTCCCAGTGGACAAACGCATGGAAAATGACATCGTGAGAGGAAAGGATTTCATTCAGATCAGAAACGGCCCCTTTGATTTGGACCTCATTTTTGCGCCGGATGGCATTGAGGATTTCGATGGGGCCTGGAAACGTCATATCGACGTGGCGGGATTTCCCGTCTGCCACATTGACGATATAATCAAGAGTAAGGAGAAGGCGCGAAGGATGAAAGATCGCGAATCATTGCCGCGCCTCAAGGCCTTTCGCGAGTATTGGAAAAAACATCGTCCTCATGAATGAGGAAAAGACCGCAGTGGACCGTCTGGAGGGCCTGCGGTGCAAGGACGTGGCGAAGTGATCACTCTTCCGAAACGGTAGCGACTTTTTCCCTGTATTTTCCCGTCTATTTCCGTATAGTTGCCGCTCTGTGACTACCCTCACGCAGTTCTTTACGAATCGGCGGGTGGCGGTGAGTCTGCTGCTCGGTTTCTCCTCCGGCCTCCCGCTGGCGCTGACAGCCGGCACGCTGCAGGCGTGGCTGGTCGATGCAAAGGTCGATATCCGAGCGATCGGATGGTTCTCACTGGTCGGCCTCCCCTATACGTGGAAGTTCCTCTGGTCTCCTTTTTTCGATCGGTTCACCACCCGCTTTTTAGGCCCACGGCGCGGATGGATCCTGATCCTGCAACTATTGCTGGTAGCCGGCCTGATCGGAATGGGCGCCATCAATCCAGTGACCATGCCCTACATCTTGGCAACCATGGCCGTGACAGTTGCGTTCTTAAGCGCCAGCCAGGATATAGTGGTCGACGCCTACCGCACCGAAATGCTTCACCCGGCGGAACGCGGACCGGGTGCGAGTGCAGTGACTATCGGCGCGCGACTGGCCCTTCTAGCCTCGGGGGCTGGCGCATTGATACTGTCCGATCATCTGCCATGGCATTTGGTGTACGTTATCATGGCAGTCATCCTGGGGGCCTTTTGCCTCGCCACCCTCTGGGGCCCGGAACCGGCACGCGCGATCACGCATCCGACATCGCTCCGCGCGGCGGTGCTCGACCCGCTGCGCGATTTTTTTCGCCGGAAGGGTTCGCTTGCGATCCTCGGATTCGTCGTTCTCTACAAATTCGGCGATGCCGTCTCGGTTGCTCTGCTCACGCCGTTCCTCATGCAAACGGGGTTCTCCAAAACGGAGATCGGCACGGTCTTTAAAGGGATGGGGATGGCGGCCACAATCGTAGGAGCGCTAGTCGGCGGTGGAGTTGTCGGACGCATCGGGATCAATCGGTCACTCTGGATCTTTGGGATCTTGCAGGCCCTCTCTAACCTTGGCTACTTGCTCATCACCTACACCGGTCATCATCTCCCGCTGCTTTTCGGGGTCATCGGCTTCGATCAGCTCTGCGCGGGGCTCGGCACTGCTGCCTTCGTGGCGTTTCTCATGGCCCAGTGCAATGTGCATTATACTGCTACACAGTACGCGCTCCTCACCTCCGCTATGGCAATCGCGCGCACAACGGTCGGCGCCCCCGCCGGTTACCTCGTTTCCGCGTGCGGGTGGCCTACGTTCTTCGTTATCAGTCTGCTCGTCGCGATCCCGGGCCTGGCGCTGCTGGCCGTCTTCGCCCCTTGGCGCAAGCCGACTGCCATCCCATAAATTGCTAAGTGCCTGAATTGCCATTGGTTCAACCCCCTTGCAAATGCATGGCCTGCCGTTGGCATGCCATGGCATGCCATGACTCTGGTTACTTAAAATTGTCCGACGAGACCGACGTTGCCAGAACTATTAGACAGCCATGCCGTTGGAACTGCACGGAAGTGCGTGCGGGAAATAAAATCATTGTGCTCTTCAGCGGCATTTGGGGCCTTGGTCATAGCATAAATCCACGATGGGAGCCACATGACGTAGCCCCCAGCCATCGCCGTGATAAGCAAGGTATTCCCTAGGGCTTCGGCCCCCTGGCAGAGTGGCTCGAATAGGACGTCGCAGTCCGACGTCTTCCGTCCGATATAGCCCACGGTCCCAAGGATCCCCAAGGTGAGACCGAGCCCCTCGAACACCGTCGTCACGACGCCTGACACCGGCTTGCGAGCATAGAATAGGGCCGGGCTATTGAACGGCAGATACGACAGCACCCGCACTGTTGTCATGTTTATCGGTCTCTTCGGTTTCACGGCCTCTTCCATTACAGCCGTCTCCTGCGCCATGGCCGCGCGACAAACCAGCAGACAATAGACCATGAGTATTGCGCTCCGCTTGTGCATGCCAGACCTCTTTCAATGGCCTCCGCAACCGCCGCCACAACCGCCGACGGCCTTCTGCTGCGGTCGATATGACGGCAATGCCTGCACACCACCACTACCGTTTCCGTCCGCGGCATCCTTTGTCACGATGTGAGTTGGGAGCTTGAGCGAATGTTCGAACGACGGCATCGCGACGGCCTTGCCGTCGGCATAGACATTGTGCCGCCCGTATTTCTTGTACCACTCGCCGACGGTGGCGTTCTTGTGCATGTTTTCGATGATATTCCGCCAGCCGATCCCGGTATTGTACGCGCAAAACGAGATCTCCCCCTGTTGCGTACCGTACGGGATAATACACCGCTCCGTCCGGCGAAAGTCGTAGTTGAAAAGATCCTGGAACCACATCCCAGCGACGAACATCACGAGCCATTTATCTTTCTTCCGCTCGTGCCCCGTGCCGTAATCCACATTGCCGGCGGTGAGCGATCCCCCACTCTGCTTATCGAATTTCGTCAGGAGGTCTTGCAGCGAGAAATCCTTAGGCGCATTCTCCGGCCTATAATTGCGCAAGACCGCCAGGGCGATCTGGGCGCGCGTGAGTTTTTGCCCGCGGGCGGCATCGGAGATTGTGCGCATATCCTTTAGCAGCTGCTCGACGTCTAGAACCTCGCCGATCGGCACCCGCTGCTTCGTCTCTTTATTCACGAGAAACGCCGTCCCTATCCCGCAGTTCGGATGGCACCCGCACTTAAGCGATCCCCACTCTGCACTCGGCCCCCTCACCAAATCGGTCACATCCGAGAAGCTGGTGATAGCCGATAAGGGGAACCAATCGCGCAGCGGCTCCACACCTGTGGCCTTATAGACATCCCTCGCCAGGTGCGAAAGCGTGTAGCGCATCTTCACACGGTCTTCATCGCTTATGTCTTCGTCTCGCCCGGTGAACGAGACCGGCTGGAAGGCGCAGAACTGGATCTTATCGGCATTGGCGGTGGCAAAATCGACGATCGGCCCCACTTGGTGGTCATTTACTGTGTTCACTATTGTGGTAACCAGAACGACATCAATCCCCGCCGCGGCGAGATTTTCGATCGCGCGCAGCTTGATGTCGAATAGATTGCCGATCTTCCGGTGCTGGTTGTTTTCGTTACCCACACCGTCGAACTGCAGATACGCGATCCGCATCCCCGCCTCGGCCGCCTCATGGGCAAACTCCGGGCTCATCGCAAACCGTATGCCGTTGGTTGCTGCCTGGATACTGAAATAGCCGATTTTTTTGGCATACCTAACAGATTCGATGAAATGGGGCGACATCGTCGGTTCGCCGCCGGAGAACTGGATCGACATCTGCCGGCGCGGCTTGATCTGCAGGGAGTTATCGAGAATCTGTTTGATCTCATCGAATGAGAGTTCATGCACGTAACCTACCTGATTTGCGTCCATGAAGCAGGGATCGCACATCATGTTGCAACGATTAGTCAGGTCCACTGTCAAGACCGATCCGCGGCCGTATTTAATAGAAGAGGTTCCGTGTTTGCGCAGATCGGTCTTAGGGGACTTGAAATCGCTGCCGGGATAGAGTTGCTCAATCCTGCGCAAGAAGGCCGGATCGATCGCCATGACATCTTCGAAGAAGCCGTGCTTGGGGCAGGTCTTCTGCATCACAATCTGACCATCTTTTTCGGTAATGAGGGCCTTGATCTCGCCCGGCTTCCCCTCCGTCAGGATAGAAATATCTTGCTCG
>JACPFG010000071.1 GCA_016183125.1 Deltaproteobacteria bacterium | reverse complement strand
ATGACCGTTAGACCATTCCGATTTGCGCTAAAGCAGGTCACTGCGGACGAGATCCGCCTGCTCAAAACGTTGCACCAATTTCTCCCGCTTCAATGCACGCGGAGTCGCCTAACCGAGGCAGTTGCCGATGTATTGGCAAAACACCTGGGCGGACCGGCGAGAGTGACACTGGAACGGGCGCGCACCCTCCCATTCGACGAGTGGGCCGGCACGCTGGAAAGATTGTGCACAGTCGCTGTGATCGATCTGCCGCCGCACACCGGAAGGATATTCTGCCGCATCGACGCGTCGTTGGCTGCCGTTGCGGTGGAGCGCCTGTTGGGAGGCGAGCCGGAGTTGCCCGTGGGGACGCATCCGCTCACCGAGACGGAGCAAGGGGTCTTGCAATATCTATTGATGGCAGTGCTGGCGGCGGCCCATTCGTCCTGCGGCGGGGCCCCTCGTCTCCATTTCCGTTTCGAGCGCCTCCTCGTTAGGCCGGATGAGGTGGCGGCTATCGGTGGGAGCGAGCTTTGCGGGCTTTGCGATTATAGGGTGCAGGCGGGAGAGGTCAGCGGGATCGTCCAACTGGCGATCCCTGGGCCATTCGCCGAGGCGGCCTTGGCGGAACCGCTGCGCCTCCCACACGATTTGAATAGCGCCGAGGCTGCGTATCTGGCCAGACGCCTTGGCGCGTTTAGTTGGGTGCGTAGCACGCTCTGGGTTGAAGGAGGTGGCTGCGAGCTGACGGCGGATGAGCTGGCCGGCCTGGAGCCCGGGGACGTCGTCCTGTTCGATCACTCAGGCCTTCGGCTTGGCGACGGTGCGGTAAACGGCGAGGTGACACTGCGCGTTGGACCCGGTCGAACCGGAGGACTGCGCGGCCGGATCGTTCCTGGTGAGCGATTCGGCGTAAAATTGGTCGGAATCGAATAAATGGTGATATAGCGAGGAGATTATGGAACGGAAACCTGGACGTGGCGCGCGAAAGAAGGAGACGGCAGGGCCCTCCGCGGAGATAGAAGAATTAGACGATCTGCTCGGAGACGACCTTTCCGATCAATCGTCCGAACGGAGTACGGACGAGCAGGTAGGTGAGGAGGCGATTGCGCTGGCCGCCGATGTGCCGGTGCAGGTGGTTGCGGTGTTGGGGAAAAAGACGATTGCGCTGCGCGAGCTGCTGGCCATGCAGAGCGGAGAGCTGATAGATCTAGGGCGGCCGCCTACGGCCATTGTCGACCTGGTGGCGAACGGCAAATTGATTGCGAAGGGGGAGTTGGTCGAGATCGACGGTAAACTGGGTGTGCGGATCGTCAAAATGGTGAAGTGAGCGATGCCGACGGTCGATTTTACCTGGCTGTTTATCAAGATGATGGCCGTTCTGGCGGCGATCTGTGTCGGCGCCGTGCTGGTCTTGCGCTACGTCGTCCCACGATTGCCGATCGGGCGGCGGATGGCAAGGTCCCAGCAGTTGCAGGTGCTGACCCGTGTGCCGCTTGGCGGTCGGCGGGACCTCTGGCTAGTGCGGGTAGGCCAACGCTACTTTCTCTTGGGAGCAGGGGATCCAGGCGTTAGGTGCCTGGCCGAACTCTCCGCCTCGGATGTTGGGGAATCACGATGACGACCCGCTCATGCCACACAATTCCGCGTGAGGGGTGGTCCCGCAGAGGGGCCTGGGGTGGGGGAGCCGGCCGAAGGCGGGGGGAGAGGGGCGGAGCCCCCTCCCGAGGTTTGAGCCCCTCTGCGGGACCACCCCTCGCGCGTAAATGGGCCCAAGTAGTCTGCGTATTCCTCCTGTGCGTAATCGCGTTTACGTCAAGTGTGGCAGAGGCCCAGGTGCGCGCGCCACAGGTGGGGGTATCGCAACCGCTGGTCATGATGCTGGTGCTGGCCGCTCTCGCGCTGCTCCCGTTCGTGGTGATGATGGCGACCTCGTTTGTGAAGATCGCGGTGGTCCTGGCGCTTCTGCGCAGCGCGCTCGGCACCCAGCAGGTGCCGCCCAATACGGTTGTCACCGGTCTGGCGCTGATCCTGACCATCTATGTGATGGTCCCTGTAGGTGTCGGGGTTTACCAGGCAGCCGGGAACGTGATTAATCAGGGGACAAATCAGCCGCTCCTCTCGCAGGCGACCGTCCAGTTACTTGTAAAGGGGGCCGAGGCAGGCAAGGAGCCGATCCGTGGTTTTCTGATGCGCCACGTCCACGCCAAGGAGCGCAAGCTATTCTTCACCATGGCCCGCCAGTTGCAGGCAGATGAGACTGCCCGCGAAAAGATCACCGACCAGGATTTCTTAAACCTTATCCCCGCCTTCGCGATAAGCGAGCTGGTCGAGGCCTTTCAGTTCGGTTTCGTCCTCTTTCTTCCGTTCCTTGTGATCGACCTGGTAGTGGCCAACATCCTCCTTTCGCTAGGCATGTTCCAGATCTCGCCGATCACCCTCTCGCTACCGTTCAAACTGTTGCTCTTTGTCCTTGTCGACGGCTGGCACCTGATCGTGAAAGGATTGATCTTGGGCTATGTCTAGCGATTTTTTCATCGTGATGGCCAAGCAGGCCCTCTTCCTGGCGCTGATCCTCACCGGTCCACCGGTCCTGGCGGCGATGGTCGTCGGGCTGATCATCAGCATCCTGCAGGCTACCACGCAGATCCAGGAGCAGACGCTCACCTTCGTCCCCAAACTGGTGGCGGTGGCGGCGGCGCTTGCCGTCTCCGGGCCGTGGATGCTGCAGAAGCTGATGTATCTGACAAGCTCTCTGATGGAAGAGCTGGCCAGACATCTATGACAAGTCTGTTGACAAACTATCTTCGCTCCGGGCGCTCCTTATGCCAGCCGCACTAGAACAATTAGGCGTCCGGATCGACTTCCAGTTCGTCTTCATCTTTGCCACACTTATCTGGACGCGCACGCTGACGATGGTTGCGGTCGTCCCATTCCTCTTCGGCAAGCCGGTGCCGATGCCGGTGCGGGTGGGGGCCTCCGCGGTCCTTGCCCTTTTTGCCTATCCGCACTTAGTACCCGCCGCGTCCCCGGAGATCCTTCAGGGTCTGGGAGCGCTGATCGGCCTCTATCTAAAGGAGGCCTTCATAGGGCTAACGATCGGGTTCACGGTGGCGATGATCTTCTATGGATTCGAGGCCGCCGGCGGCATCATAGACGACCAGCGGGGGATGTCGATCGCGCGCGTGCTGATCCCGGAGCTGGGCTCGATGGGGTCGCTCGGCGGCCAGTTCCTCTTCGGCCTGGCGGTCGTGACGTATCTTACCATCGGCGGGCACCTCTTCTTTTTTAAGGCCTTCTTCGAGAGTTTCGCTCTGATGCCGGTACTTGCCTTCCCCGATGTGGGGCCCGGGCTGATGCCGCTTATCGATTTTTTTCTCCGGATAACAGGGCACGTCTTCGTGATAGCCTTTCAGATCGCCACCCCTGTGATCATCGCCGTATTGGTGGCCGATATAATCCTCGGTGTGGCAAACCGCGTGGCGCCGCAGATAAACGTCTGGGAGCTCGGATTTACGCTTAAAGGTTATATCGGCGTCCTGATGCTCGCCCTTACCCTCACCGTGATCTACCGGTTTATGGAGATCGAGTTTGCCCGCTCCACCCAGTATACGAATGAGGCAGTTAAGCTGCTTGAGGGGAAGGTCCCACAGCCACCCCCAACTGGGGAGCAGCCACCCCAATATCCTCCCCCACCTGGTGGAAAATGAGGGATTCCCACCAGGTAGAATTATAACTAGCTGATTTTACTAGTAACTTTTTTACATGTCGGGTGGGCGCCGTCCGCGCGATTGGCATGGCTATTGCTCTCTCTTCTGCCTGAGAGAGGCTAGATGGAGGCAACTTGGGGTTGCCGATTGGCCGATACTAGAGGCGAGGAGAGGATCTTATGCCGATTGTCGTGACTGGACCGAAGGGCGAGACATACACGATTAATAATGCCGGTGACCCGAGTAAGATCAATCAGTCGGATATTAACGCAGCAATTGTTGCAGGTGCAAGTGGCGTTGCCGATCCGGCCACTATGGCAATCATCCATGCCTTACTGGATAACGAAAACTGGGTTGAGGGTGCAACGTGGAGTCTGAAGACTCTTGTCGAGGAGGCCGGCAAATGGGCGAAGCCGGTGGGAAGCGGCACGGATAGCGAAAAGAAAACACAGTTCCAAAAGATTCAGGAACAATATAACGATCTGAAAAAGGCCCTTGATGAGATGGAAAAGGCCCGGCCCGCCTTGGTAAGTGAGGAGGCAGCAGCAGCAGCGGGCACGGATGCAAAGACCAAGGCAGAAGCAGCACTTGATAGCTTAGACGCTGCAATCGCGGCAACCAAGGAACAGTTGGTGCAACTAAAGAATAAGGCGCTGGCGGCTGCCGCCGTGGAATCTGCCATATCCGGGGATGATAGTTTTAAAGTTTTTCTTGCCACGCTCGGATACAAAGCGCCGGCCACTCCGACCAAAGAGGGGGAAAGTGGGAAGACGACGATCAAGACCGAACCCCAGCCGTCGGCCCCTCCAAACGGCAAGGCGGCCACAGGTAGCGGGGCATATGGCGCGACACCTCCCGGAAGCGCCGTCTTCGGGATGCCGGGGTTCGATACCGGTTTTCAGGCAAGCTTCGACTTTAGCTCGTGGATGCAATCTAGCTACTTCATGGACATGCAACTAGATTCTATGGATGCCATCGGCGCCGAGCAACTGAAGAGCCAGAAGATGCTTATGCTCTTCTACTACTTTGCCAGGATGGCAATGAGCGGGGACTTGGGCGCGATGTACCAGTTCCTTCGGTTTGTCGGGATCATGATCAACCGGGACAAGGCCAAGGATAACATCCACATGGCTCATAAGCTGATCGAGTTGCAAGT
>JACPFG010000002.1 GCA_016183125.1 Deltaproteobacteria bacterium | reverse complement strand
TGGATAGTTGCCGACCCAGAGCCAACCTGCGCGGGGGAGGATCGCCCTTTCCAACCCGCGGCGTGATAATTCCTCAATTAACCGGTCGGTCCAGACGCGCGCCGATTCATCTCCAAGGATCCGTGTCCTATTGGGATCGATCTGCTTATATTCCGCATAGGCCGCGCGCAGCCCGGAGCCGGGGCGCGTGCCGTTAGGCGAGGGGTGTGTCGGTTCCGGCCTGTCCAATGCGAGTGTCTGTTCCATATTCGTCAGCGTTTCACCGATCGCGGCCACCGATTGGCCCCCCTTCGGAAAGAATCGTTCCAGGTGCCACCGCAGGCCCTCCGAGACAGACAGTCGCCCCGGTTCGGCTGGCGCCCGTGCCACTGGACCGGCGACATCCGATGCCGAATCTCCGTGAGCGGGAGAGGCCTCCACACGCATCGAATCCAAAATAGTGCCGTAGGAATAGGTAGGTCTAAGGCCCTTCAAGGTGAGCAATTCTTCGGCGGCGCCGGCGACGGAGTCTTGAAGTCGCCCCCCTAATGCCTCGTACCGGAGATAGGCGTAGAGGCGGGCCAGCACCTGCCGTGCTTCCTCCTCCCCCAACCTTCCCGCGGCGGCATACTCGTTCAGTAATTTGTTAGGGAGATGCAAGGGATCGAAGCGATATTGCGGGTCGGCTGTCTTGCTATTGATCTCCGGTGCGACCGGCGTGCCCGAAAAATAGGCAACCCACTCCTTCCACGGAAGTGGTGGATGGTCCAATTCGCCGAGCCGCGCCTTCGGAGTAGGGGGATGGAAGATAAACTCTGTCGGCCCAACAAGGAGGCGGTCTCCCTCTTGGATAGCGTAATCGTTGTTAGGTTCGGTCAGGCCGACATCGATCGACCCCCTCTGTAATCGCACAGTCTCTTTCGTCTGGCCCACACGAACGCCGTAAGTGCCTTGCGGCGCAGTGGTGATTGTGATTCCGGCATCGGAAAGGATCTGGTATATGTGTCGCTTGTCGCCAAGCGAACTTGGGCGCATCGGCATGAGCAGACCTCTCTCGTCCTGCCACCTAAATATGACGGCGCCATTAAACCCAGGCAGGCGCGCTAACTCCATCCACGGGAAAATTTCCCTGGCGTCTCCCACTTGGAGGGGGAACCGGTGTCTTGGCGCCGCTCCCTCCGGCGCCTCTTCGGTCTGGGTTCCTTCCGGCCCCCTCGTTCCCTTAGGCGGTGTTTTCCCCTCCGCAGAGGCTACGATAGTTGGATGGGCCGACGTGTGGGATTGACTGGCGGACGGATTGGCCGTCGAGCCGGCCATTCTTTGCCGAAGACCGTGTAGCGTCTGCTCCGCCGCGCGCGCCAAGTCCTCCTCGCCGTTTCGTTGGAGTCGTGCTGCCTCCTCCTCTAGGAGTTGCAACTGCGCCGCTCGCTCCTCGGCCTCGGTCCGTTGAGGTATAGGGTCGCCGGCAGGTTGCTGATGTCTCATCCAATATGTAAGCAGATCCTCGTTCGGCGCGGGGCCATCGCCTATCAGAAGTTGCGGGACCACGGCAAGGAGCAATCCGCCTAAGATAATGTATAAACCAGCCGTCGGAGAAGGGGGAGAAAAGGGTGCTGCCGGCTGTGCCCCCGGCACAAGGACCGGCCGAAACGGGCCAGCGGGTAGTGTGCCGATGGGCGCTAGTTTCGGCGCCGCAAGTGTGCCTGATACCAGGCCGAAGGTGTTAGTCGAGCCTTCGGGATTAGGCGCGCCCTTAAGCTCTACGCCGTTTACCATCCGTGCGGTCGCGCGCCCAAACACCAATTCGACAAGATCGGGAAATGGGGCTACATTCGTCGGTGGCACCATATCTGGCAAGATATCTAGCAAATCACATGCCAGACCGCCAGCCCGGTAAATAAATTAACTATTTAATATAACTAGCGTTTTTAGAAGTGACTATGCCGAAAGCGATTTGTCGTGGGGTCTGTGCCCCCTAGGCATGGAACTTAAGGAGGAAATCGCCGATCTGGACCTCGTCGCCATCGGCAAGCGCCTGTGTATGGACTCGCTCCCCGTTCACGAAGAGGCCGTTGGAACTCTGCAGATCCTCAATGACATACTTAGCGCCCTTGCGGCGAATCACCGCGTGCTGGCGGGAGATCTTCGCCTCCTTGAGCACGACCGTGCTGCCGGCGGCGCGTCCGATCGTCGTCTCTGCCTGGATGGGAAAGGCCTCGCCCTTCCTGTTTCCACGCACGATCGTCAGACGCGGTCCTGTCATCTTAGCCGCGTCCATCTGCAGGTGCGGATCGGTCGTCTCCCGGGCCTGTGGTGCCGGTTCGGCATTGAAGTAGTCAGCTGCATCCTCTTCCAGAAGATACTCCTCATCGGCCGCCGCCAGCTCGTCCCCCAATACACTTGTGAGCGGCGGTTCCACTACGGCAGACGCCGGATGCACCGGGATGGAAGGCGTTATCGCCGGGTGATCGACTACACCCGCAAATAGGCCTTCGTAACACCTAATATTGTTGTTAATGGCGGCTAACAGTTTTTCGAATTTCCTTATTTTTTCCCCCGCCTGTCCCGCCCGCTCCTGAAAATCCGTCTCTGCGAATTCGCCTAGAGAATGGCGTAACTGGATCTCCTCCAACCCCTCCTTGTGCGTGGCTAGGGTAGTCAGGATCCGATCGCGGGCCTCATGGAGGGTCGCCAGTTCCTGGTCGACCTCTCCCTTTTTGGCCTGCAGGGCCCTGTGTACCTCGCTATATCTGCGCTGATAATCGCCGCGGACGCGCTCGTACACGGTGGGGCTCACATCGGACCTGGTGGCCTCGATCTTTTCCAGCCGTTCCTTCAGCAGCCCCTCCTCCTCTTTGAGTTTGGTTACCTCGGCAACCAGTTGCTGATTCATCGGAAACTGCACATCGGCGATCGGCGGCCCCTTGGTGGTGATATCGCCCTCCTCGGTCTTCATCATTCGCACATTGTAGAGTAGCCAGAACTTAATGTCAATTCAATGGGTTACCGGCAATGGACCGCTAACAGAGATCTGGCGCTGATGCCACGCAACTTGGGGATTGGGACGTGCCGATACTAACCACAGATGGCTCTCCGCTCGCATGGTGCGAGCGCTTAAGAGGGCCGACT
>JACPFG010000072.1 GCA_016183125.1 Deltaproteobacteria bacterium | reverse complement strand
GCCGACCCGATGACCACCAATCGCTTGTTCGCATGGCACGCCTCGCTGTTTCCAACCGGGCGTAGCGGCATGACCAAGATCACCGTCGGTGCATGGCGTAAAGACAAGACCGGCCCGATGCAGGTTGTTTCCGGTGCGGCGGGCCGCGAGCGGGTCCATTATGAGGCGCCCGCTACTGACCGCCTGCGCACGGAGATGAAGGCGTTTCTGCACTGGTTCAATAAAAAAGATGCGCCCGACGATTTGGTTCTCAAGGCAGGTGTGGCGCACCTTTGGTTTGTCACCATCCATCCTTTCGACGACGGCAATGGTCGTATAGCACGCGCCATTGCTGATCTTACGCTCGCGCGCTCAGAGAAGAATGCGCAACGCTTCTACAGCATGTCGGCGCAGATCCGGGAAGAGCGAAAGGCCTATTATGACATTCTCGAAGCCACCCAGAGGGGCTATCTCGACATCACGCTCTGGCTTGATTGGTTCTTGAACTGTCTTGATCGGGCCTTCGAAGGCGCAGAGACCATCCTCGCGGGTGTGATGAAAAAAGCGCGCTTTTGGGAAGAACAGAGGAGCCAATCCTTAAACGACCGACAACGCCTTGTCATCAACCGTCTTCTCGATGGATTTGACGGCAAGCTTACATCGTCGAAATGGGCGAAGCTAGCCAAGTGCTCGCAAGATACGGCGCTACGCGATATTGACGACCTGGTCGCGCGGCATATCCTGGCCAAAGATCCGGCGCGCGGGCGCTCTACCAGCTACGCCCTTGCAGAGACTCTAGGAAAATAACCGATCCCTTCGCTTGCCAATGATCATCCCGGCTGCGGGATGGCGACGGCGGTGAGTCGCTGGAGGAGAAGGACCGAGGCGGCAACGCCCACCATCCCGACGATCTGCAAGGGTTCCAATCCCTCGCCGATAACACCGGAGAAGGCCGACTTGATCGTCGAAGAAGCAAAGGAGTTTGTCGAAAATGTATTGCGTTAGAGAAAGAGGTTGTGTGTAGTTACCTCCCGCTCTCCGCCGGTTGTTCCGGTGCCGGTGCCTCCTCGATCACGGTCCGTTGCGTAGCGACCTTTGCGTAATAAGCAAGCCCGATCGAGGTGCATAGAAAAACCAGGGCCAATCCGACCGTCAATTTCTGGAAGAATGTAGCAGGACCGCGCCCGCCGAATATTGTCTGCGAGGAGCCGGAAAAGACAGCGCCTATCTCCGCCCCTTTGCCCGACTGGAGGAGAATCACCAGGACAAGCAGCGCGCAGACCAGATAATGGATCACCAGTATACCCGTTTGCATCGTGTCACCTCTTTCGGATCTTCAGTTCAGCCGTACGGACGATCTCGGCGAAGTCACCGGCTGTTAGCGACGCTCCACCGACCAGGAAACCGTCAACCCCATTTAACTCAGCTATCAAACCCGCACTCTCCACAGCGACGCTTCCCCCGTAGAGGATTCGCACCTGCACGGCCGTAGGCGCATCGTATAGTTTTTCCAATAGATTGCGAAGGAAATGATGGGCCTCGGCTATCTGGTCTGCTGTCGCTGTCTTGCCCGTCCCAATCGCCCATATCGGCTCGTAGGCTACCACTAGATGTTCCACATCTTTATGATGCAACCCGGCCAGGCCTCGTTTGATCTGTCGCTCGAGCACAGTCTCCATTTCACGCCGTTCGCGCTCATCCGCCGTCTCACCTACGCAAAAAATCGGCGCGAGCTCATTGCGCAACGCAGCCTCAAGTTTCTTATTCACGATATCATCTGTTGGGCCGCCAGATGAAACTGGGTCTCCTGCAGGGTTATCCCTACCGAATAGAGCGCCGTGAAAGGAGGTGCCACGGCAACGTCGAGCTCCACAGGGGCCTTAAGATGATGCTCCATCCCTGTTACGAGCTTCAGGCTCTCCCCTATCGTCCCGTGCATCTTCCAGTTGCCCACCACCAGGCCCCGTGATGTCATGAAGAAACCTCCAGCGCCTCTATCCCCGGCAGGGTCTTCCCCTCCAGGAAATCCAGGCTTGCCCCTCCACCAGTAGAGACATGGGTGATCCGTTCAGCCACACCTGCCTGATGCAGCGCCGCAATCGAATCGCCGCCCCCTACCACCGTCACCGCCTCACTGGCCGCTACTGCCTGCGCCACCGCCACCGTTCCTTTCGCAAACTCCGGGATCTCAAACCGGCCCATAGGACCGTTCCAAAAGATAGTGCGAGCCTCCTTGCAGACCCTGGCAAACTGGACGGTCGTTTGGGGTCCGATGTCGCATCCTTGCAAGTCGGCCGGGATATTAGCCTCCCGGATCACCTTTCCGGCGGCCTCCGGCGACGCCGCAGCGATATGGTCCGCCGGGAGGAGCACCCGCACCCCCTTAGTCTCGGCCCGCTCCAGCACCTTGCGCGCGGTGAACACCTTCGCCTCGTCCACCGGCGACCTGCCGACTGAAATTTCCTTTGCCTTGAGAAACGTATACGCCATCGCGCCACCGATAGCGAGCACATCTGCGGTAGACAGCAGATGCTCGATCACGCCGATCTTATCTGCCACCTTGGCCCCCCCCAACATGGCCACGAATGGGCGGGCAGGTTTAGAAAGCAACTGACCTAACTGCTCTGTCTCCCGCTGCATCAGTAATCCGGCCGCCTTCACCGGCATCAGCCGAGGCACGCCGACGATGGAGGCGTGCGCCCGATGCGCGGCCCCGAAGGCATCGTTCACGTAGACCTCCGCCAGACCGGCCAGCAACTCGGCGAATTTGGGATCATTCTTCTCCTCCTCCGGATGAAATCGAAGATTTTCCAACAAGAGGATCTGGCCCGGCGCAAGTTCATGCGCCAGCTTCCGCGCCGCATCTCCGATGCAATCCTCCGGCAAAAGGACCTCCGTGTCGTCCGCCAGGAGTTCGGCCAGCCGCTCCCCCACAGGGGCCAGAGAATAGCTTGGCTCGAAACCGGCGCCGGAAGGCCGGCCTAGATGTGACGCAATTATAATACGCGCCTTCTGCTCCAACAGATACCTGACGGTAGGCAACGTCGCACGGATGCGCGCATCGTCGGCCACCCTGTCGTCGGCCAGCGGACAATTCCAATCGACGCGCAAGAAGACGCGCTGTTCGTGACACGCAATCTCGCGGACCGATTTCATCATGACCATCGCTCGCCGACGTATTTCGCCAGATCTACCATCCGCTGGGCAAATCCGGTCTCGTTATCGTACCAGGCCAACACCTTGACGAACCGACCGCCGGCAGCTGGCAGCACTAAGGTCGACATGGCATCGACTATGCTCGAGTGTGGATCGCCGCAAAAATCGGCGGAGACGAGCGGCTCCTCGCTTACAGCCAAGATCCCCTTAAGGGGGCCGCCGGCAGCCGCCTTGAAGGCCGCGTTTATTTCCGCAGCAGTAGTCGCAGTAGCAAGGGTTGCCACCAGATCGAGGCATGAGACATTTGCCGTCGGGACTCGAATAGCGATCCCGTCCAGCTTGCCCGTAAGCTCCGGCAGGACCAACCCAACCGCCCTGGCCGCACCGGTTGATGTCGGAATCTGAGAGAGGGCAGCGGCCCGTGCCCGCCGCCAATCCTTGTGCGGGCTGTCCATAAGGCGCTGATCGCTCGTATATGAATGGATGGTGGTCATGAATCCTGACTCGATCCGAAAACGCTCGTGCAGGACCTTCGCTATCGGGGCTAGGCAATTTGTCGTGCAGGATGCATTGGAGATGACCCGGTGTTTGGCCGGATCGATCGTCTGCTGGTTGACTCCCATGCAGACAGTCACATCGGCCCCCTTGGCTGGCGCTGAGACGATCACGGTGCGCGCACCGGCGGTAAGATGGGCCGCCGCGGCCTCCCGATCGGTAAACTTCCCCGTACACTCCAGTACCAGATGGGCCTCCCTGGCCTTCCATGGGAGCTTGGCCGGATCCTTCTCGCTAGTTACCGGAATCGGCTTGCCGTTAACGACCAGCGCCCGATCGCGCGCCTCCACCGAAATGGCCGCGCGCCCGAAGATGGAGTCGTATTTAAGCAGGTGTGCCATCGTCGGCACGTCGCATATCTCATTGATGCCTACAAACTCGATCGCAGGATCGTTCATCGCCAACTTGACGATTTGCCGACCGATCCTACCGAATCCATTCACTGCGACCCGCACGGGAGACATAGGCCCTCCTTCCAAGGCTGCCGCCGCCTATCATGGGCCCACCGATGAGTCAACCGGCCAGCGGAGGTCAGCGGAGGGCGGTACGCAAAGTGCGCAACTGGGTGGAGAGTGCCGCGAACTGGCCGCAGGTGAGCGACTGTTCGCCATCGCTGACCGCTGTCGCCGGATCGGGATGGACCTCGATAAGCAGTCCGTCGGCGCCCGCGGCCATAGCAGCCTTCGCCATCGCCGGGACGTAGGCGGCGCAGCCGGTCCCGTGGGAGGGATCGACCAGTACTGGGAGATGGGTCTCAGCCTTTAGCACCGGAATAGCATTTAGATCTAGCGTGTGCCTCGTGGCGCTCTCGAACGTGCGGATCCCCCGCTCGCAGAGGATCACGTCTGTATTGCCCGCAGATAAGATATATTCGGCGGAGAGGAGCCATTCGTGAATAGTCATCGCCATGCCGCGCTTGAGAAGCACAGGCCGCCGGATGAGCCCTAATTCCTTAAGTAAGGGATAATTCTGGGTATTGCGCGACCCCACCTGGATGCAATCAGCGTATTCGCCTACCAGCGCGACATCGCGCGGATCGAGGACCTCGGTGACTATGGGCAACCCTGTTACCTCGCGTGCGGTTGCCAGCAGGCGGAGTCCCTCCTCACCCAGGCCCTGAAAATCGTACGGGCTCGTGCGCGGCTTGTAGACGCCGCCTCGCAGCGCATTTGCCCCGGCCGCCTTCACCGCGCGGGCACATTCGACTATCTGCTCGCGCGATTCGACGGCACATGGACCCGCTATGAGGCAAAACGCCCCGTTTCCGACTTGGACGGAGCCGTTCCGAATTGCAATAGTCGACGGTTGCGCATGGCCCACGCGGCTGGCCAGTGGATAGGGTCGGACCCCCATGCGGGCTGCTTAAGCCCTTGCAATGGGACTTGTCAACGGTTTGTACAGGGGGTAGAGGGGAATTGGATGAAATTGCGTCGCCAACATGTGGCGGGGATCTCTCGGGCGATTACTCGGTCCCTGGAGACACAAAAAGGGGTAAGGCTACGGGCCGATCCTGCTTCCGTAGCCGGGCGGATCGCGACACTCCTGGAGGACGACCAAGCCACCGAGCGAGCACTGGAGGAGGAGGCCAATCGCCTACTGCAGGCCCAGTTGCGCAAGCATTCTGCGGTGATCGACGAGGCCCGCGCATTCCAGTTGATAAAGAAGGAGCTGGCCAAGAAGAGGGGATTTGTCCTGTAATGCTTCTATCCGATGAAAGAATAAGCTCTCTTGCCCACGCAATTGGGCGCGCCCTGATGGCAGGTGGCCTTATCGAGACCGACGACCCTGATGTAATGACCCAGGAGATCAAGCGGGCTATGATCCAGTATGTCAGAGGCGAGGCGGGCATCGACCAGAAGGCCAGGGCCAAGATCGCAACGCTCAAGCGTGGGGTGCTGGAGGGGAGGCGATCTGGTCAAACCAATTTTAAAGGAGGGTGCCATGGCAGCAAAGCCAAAGATTCGACCGCTCCAAGACCGTATCCTAGTGAAACGGATCTCGGAGGAGGAGAAGAGCAAGGTCGGAATCATCATCCCCGATACCGCCAAGGAGAAGCCACAAGAGGGTGAAGTGATCGCGGTGGGGAACGGAAAGGTCCTTGAAAACGGGCAGACCCGCACGCTTGATGTCAAGGTCGGAGACCGGATCCTCTTCAGCAAGTACTCTGGCAGTGAGATCAAAATGGAAGGGCAGGAATACCTGATTGTTCGCGAGGATGATGTCTTGGGTGTAGTCAACGCATAGTTAACTCATAAGGAGGAACGTATGGCGGCAAAACAGATTATTTACCAGCAGGATGCGCGGGAGAAGATCCTTCAAGGGGTCGATCTCCTGGCCAATGCAGTGAAGGTCACGCTCGGCCCGAAGGGGCGCAACGTGGTCCTGGAGAAGTCCTTCGGCGCGCCAACCGTCACTAAAGACGGTGTCACAGTGGCCAAGGATATCGAGTTGGCTGATAAGTTCCAAAACATGGGGGCGCAAATGGTCAAGGAGGTCGCCTCCAAGACCTCGGATGTCGCCGGGGACGGCACCACGACGGCCACCGTGCTTGCCCAGTCGCTAGTTCGCGAGGGTTCGAAACTGGTCGCAGCGGGCCACAACCCGATGGCGCTCAAGCGCGGGATCGACAAGGCATCCGCGCGGGTCGTAGACGAGCTGAAAAAGATCTCCAAGCCGACGAAGGATCGCAAGGAGATCGCCCAGGTCGGCACTATCTCTGCCAACGGCGACGAGACGATCGGCACGATAATCGCCGAGGCGATGGAGAAGGTCGGCAAGGAAGGGGTCATCACGGTAGAAGAGGCGAAGGGTATGGAGACGCGGATGGATACGGCGTTCGATAATCCCTACATCCTGATCAACGAGAAGAAGATCTCGGTCATGAAGGACCTGTTGCCGTTGCTCGAGCAGATCGCTCGCGCGGGACGGCCGCTGCTCATCATCGCCGAGGATGTCGAGGGCGAGGCCCTGGCGACCCTGGTCGTCAACAAGCTGCGCGGGACCCTGCAGGTCTGCGCGGTGAAGGCCCCCGGTTTCGGCGATCGTCGCAAGGCGATGCTGGAAGATATCGCCATCCTCACCGGCGGCACGATGGTGGCCGAGGAGCTGGGCCGCAAGCTGGAGGACATCAAGCTTGCCGACCTGGGCCAGGCCAAGCGCGTCACGGTCGACAAGGACAACACGACGATCGTCGACGGAGCCGGCACCAAGAAGGATATAGAGGGACGCGTCAAGCAGATCAGGGCGCAGGCCGAGGAAACCACATCGGACTACGATAAGGAGAAACTCCAGGAGCGGCTGGCAAAGATCGTCGGCGGCGTGGCGGTTATCAACGTCGGCGCGGCGACCGAGACGGAGCTCAAGGAGAAGAAGGCCCGTGTGGAAGACGCGCTGCACGCTACACGCGCTGCGGTTGAAGAGGGGATCATCCCGGGTGGGGGCGTGGCGTATATCCGCTCGCTGGCTACCCTGGATACCCTGAAGGTCGAGGCCGACGAGCAGTGGGGTGTCAACCTGGTCAAACGAGCGCTGGAAGAGCCTCTCCGCCAGATCGCCAGCAACGCAGGTGTTGAGGGGGCAATCGTTGTCCAACGCGTGAAGGAAGGGAAGGGCGCGTTTGGCTTCAATGCACAGAGCGGCGAATACACCGACCTGCTCCAGGCCGGAATCATCGATCCAACCAAGGTCGCGCGTATCGCGCTGCAAAACGCGGGCTCAGTGGCGGGACTCATGATCACGACCGAGGCGATGATCGCCGAGCAGCCCAAGGAAGATAAGCAGGGACACCAACCGATGCCGCCGGGCGGTGGAGATATGTACTAAGCAGCGGCTATTTTAGGCAATGCTTAACGGGGCGAGGGGATCTTCTCCTCGCCCCGTTTGCTTTTTTAAACCGCCTGGGCTACAACCGCGGGCACCAAATGAAAGCGATCGCGCGGTTGTTGCCGGCATTACTTTGCTGCGTCCTCTCTCCCCGCCTTGGCCACGCGGTTGATTTTGCCGCGCACGGTTACTATCGGCTCAGAGGGTCGGCGCTTCAAGATCTTGATACACAGAGGCCGAGCACCCTGGCAAATACGAACGACCGGTTCGGCCTTATCCAGTACAACCAGATGCGCCTGCGGGTGGAACCGACACTCAAGGTAAACGATTTTCTCTCTCTCCACACCCAGTTCGATATCCTCGACAATCTGACCTTCGGCAGCCAGGCGACCAAACAACTGGAGGTCCTCTCACCGGTGGTGGGCACGATCACGCTCCCCGCCGGCGCGGGGAGTTTGAGTGTGGTCGGGAGCGAGGCGGGCGAAAACCGCAGTCTCAACGTGCGCCGCGCGTGGATCGACATCTTCACGCCGATTGGCAAATTGCGCGCAGGGCGCCAGCCCTCTCACTGGGGGCTGGGGATCTTCCAGAACGACGGCAACCACCGACAGGGTGATTTTGGCGACACGGCCGACCGGGTGATGTTCTTAACCCAGCAGGCGATCGGCACCGATGGGGCCCTGACGGTCGGCGCGCTATGGGACATCGCGTTCGAGGCCCAGCGGGACCCGCGGATCGGGGGGCTGGGCACAGCCATTCGGGATAACGGGCAGGATACGAACCAGTATGCCCTGGTCGCCTTCTATGAGGAGCCCCGCTTTGCGGTGGGGGCCTATGGGGGCCTGCGCAGGCGGGACGGGAGCACTGGCACCACGACGACGGCGACGGACATCAACGGTGTCACCCAGGCCGCAGGCATAGACGGCGACACGCTTATGTATTTTCTAGATGCGTATGGCCGGGTGAAGATCGATCCGCACCACAAGGTGGCCTTCGAATATGTGCGGCTGGGCGGCAAGATCTCCACAGGTGTGGCCCTAAATGCCATCCCATTCACGGGCCTTGCCGCCCCCGGGATAATCCAGCTGCCGGCCAAGCAGGACCTGGCTGTTAATCTAGCTGCCGTCGAGGCGGAGGGGACCTACGACTGGGGCGGAGAGTGGAAGCTGCAGGGAGGTTTTGCCGAGGGGGATGCAACACCGCTCTCGCAGCGGATCACACAGTTCGGCTTCCGGCCGGACTATAATCTCGGCCTGCTCCTATTCCACCACCCGCTTGGAACATCGCCGACACTGCGAAACGGGACGACCGGTGCTACCCTTACCGGCGGCGTGCCGATCACCGGCAATTTCATCAATAACGCCTTCTACGGCGGGGCGACATATCTGCACCGGCTCGATATCCGCCGGGCGATTAGGTCGGCCAATGAGTTTAAGGTAGGTGGGCGGGTGATCACCGCCTGGGCGCACAAGCCGCCTGTGAGCCTTAATTTCGCCGAGATCCTGGGGAACGCCAATATGCCCTCGATCGAGAGCCGGGGGAAATGGTACGGTGTTGAATTCGACCTGGTCGCAGAGGCCCGCTTCTTCGATCACCTCTTCACCAGCCTCGAGGCAGGCTATCTCTGGCCGGGGAGCGCTTATAATATCGATGTCGGGCTGATCGATCCGGGCTCGATCGTCGCCACGATGCCGTACGACAAGGCCAATCCCGCGTACGGGGGACGTCTCACGCTGTCGCTGGAGTTTTGATTTCGTTACGCGCTCTTACTCCCAAATAGTTTCGACCAGGCCCGCGCGGCGGATGTCGGCATCGCGGGTGACAAGAATGGATTTGGTCTTTCGTGCCATGCCGACGGCAAGCGCCGTGGCAACGATAATGCCATCATGAATGTCCAGGCCCCCGGGGAGATGCCTAATAACGTTCTCATCCAAGGGGATCAGGGCGAAGCGATCGTCGCCCCGCATATAGTCGAGGATCTTGGCCATGTCCCTGGCAATGCGTTCCCGCTCCGCCAAATAGTGCATCTCGCAGAGCACGAGAGTGGGCACAGCGAACTGCGCTGCGGCCTCCTGAAACACCATCCCGGCGCGGCGACCCAAACGCGGATCATTGGCGAGAAACCACACCAAGGCATGGGTATCGGGCACGTACGTCATGACGGAAAGGTCTTCATCCGGAGTTTCGCCGCCTCAATGGCGCTTTCACTAAACCGCCGCCCCTTCCAGAGACCCCGAAGGTCATGAAACCGCCGTTGTTTCCGCCGCTTGAAAAACACCCGGTCCAAGGCCTCGTTCACCAGCCGGCCGATCGTGGAACCCTGCTCAAACGCGAGCCGTTTGAGCTCCTTCAGTTTTTCGCCGGGAAGCACGATGGTCGTGCGCACAGAGGTCGCCATATCCACCCCCCTCCGAAGGTATGAGTATCATAATTATGACGTCTCTGTCAATCCTTCGACCCCTCGGCCGGTTCACGCTGTCGCTGGAGTTTTAGGGGAGCAAGACCAGCCGGACACGGAGGCCCCCTTTTTGGTGGCCGATGAAAAATTCCTGCCTCGGTTTTAATGTGACATTTGCGCCCTTCTGGTAATGTATTCCGTTAACATAGAGACCATTCCGACCTTCCACTGAAATCACAAAATTATTCCCGTCCCACGTGATCGTCCCGTGCATTCCGGAGGCCTGGGTCGCGCCGACAACCAGATCGGGCGCCTTGCCATTTCTCCCGCTCCCAAATGTCCACGACCATGTCTCGGGCCACCCTGCCAGCTCAAGTCCTTTCCAGCCGATTATTTCCAGGGCGGCACGGGTCGGGGGCAGCTCTGGCGGTGACAGCCGCATAAATAGGGCCTTATTCGCTGCTGCCGCTTTCTCCTCGGTGTATGCCTTTAGGACCGGTTTGAGATCAGCCAGTTTTTTTTGTATATCCGCCGGCAACACCGGCTCCGGCGGCGGTTTGTGCCCCTTCTTTGGTATAACAATCTCCCTGCCTAGGCGATTGATCCAGTCAAGGACCGCTAATTGGAGCGCCCGCTTACCGATCTGGTTTCCATCAGGCAGGCGAAATTGCGTCCTTGGTGAGAGACCGCGAAGATATCTAAGGAGTTCGGTAGCGCTTGCAATGTCGTTTAACTGCCATGCCAAATGCGACGACCCAGGTTCCGTATGTTCATCTTCAATATTCGACACTTGCGCCGAACTGGCTGCGCCATCCGGATGAATATTTCCGGCGGTAGCGAATATCTCCCCGGCGCGTGTCCATGTCTCTGTAAATAGCCCACCGCCAGCGGCGGGTAATTGGTGCTGGCCATTCGCCAAGGGGCCGGACGCGTGAAAATCGGCCAGTTGCCCCTCTGCCGCGGCCAGTTCGGCGGCCACCCTGCCAGCGCCGTCCGTGTCGCCGTTGTTAAGAAACCGGCGGCGTTCGTCTTCCAGACAACGCATCCGTTCTTCCAGCAACCGTTCCGGTTTTGGTGGCGTGACCGGATCGCCAGCGTGACTACGCCTACGGGCGCGGTCCCATCCGTAGCTATCTCTCCTTGGTAACGGAGCGGCTGGTATATCCCCCGGTCCACCGATAATGAGTGCCAGAATCGCTCCAACGATCAATGGTCCTGCAACTGGTGGTATTACCACTGGTGGGGTAGATGGACTCGGTGCCCAAGGCCCCCTTATTACCTGGCCCGGCGGCTGGGGGCTAAACGGCAATCGGCCTGGTTGCGGCGGCAGAGGCGCCTTAGGTGCCTGCGGATTAGCCTCTGGGAGACCATGCGGATCCGGGGGGAAAGGCCGCACCGGCTCCCCCGCCAAAACGAATAACTGTAATTTCAAATAGTTAGCAGTCATGCGGCGCAGAACCCCTCTTGCACTCCTCTCTATCACTATTTATCGGCGGTAAAGAGAAAAAGTTGCGAGGAGATTTCGCCCTGTCTAGACCTGGGTGCAGGCGTTATCGCCAAAGTCCCGATCCATCACGGTCTTCCGGCCCTCCTGCTTTGCCTTCTCGATCGCGCCGTCGCAGGCCTTTTTGACCAGATCGGTCAGGGCCGCGAGCGTGCTGGCCGAGACGTTCATATCGGACTTCCCCTTGATATACTGCTTCACCTTCGAGGCCACTACCAATACATCGCTCATCTGGAGCTCCTTTCTTAAGTGGGGCGGTTTTATACCAAAGACGTTGCGACTCGCCAAGCCCTTTCTATATAGTCGGCGATGATCGAACTTGCCTATGCGGTCTACGAAAGGACGCTCTATGAATTGGCCCGTATCTCCGGCAAAGGGGAATGAACTGGCGGCCCGAATGGCGCGACTTGGGATCCGCGATCGTCGGGGGCCGGCGGGCAGAAGGTCAACAAGACCTCCACCTGCGTGGTGTTGCGCCACCGGCCTACCGGGATAGAGGTCAAATGCCAGAGGGAGCGGAGCCAGGCGATCAATCGTTTTCTTGCGCGACGTTTGCTGTGCGAAAAGCTGGAGGCCAAACTATTGGGGGCTGCCAGCGCCGAGGAGCAGCGCCGAGAAAAGATCCGCCGGCAAAAACGACTGCGTTCGCGCCGTTCGAAGGAGCGGATGCTTGCCGACAAACGTCACCGGGCGGGGGTCAAGGCCATGCGTAAACCGTCCCCTATCTTCCCGTGGGAAGGTTGATAAACGGCATCGATCCGCCCCCGGCAAACTGCGGCATCTTGCCGTCCCATTTCTTCACCGCCTCCAACTGAATCAGGTCCGGATTCTGCCGCAGGGCCTCGGCTGTAATCCTTATGGCCTCGGCCTCGGCCTTTGCGGTGGCGACCCGTTGCTCGGCCTCCACCTGAATCCGGCGCAGATCGTTTTCCGCCTTTAGGGCCTGCTGCTGCGCGACCTGCTTCTCCTCGATCGCCTTCTCGTAGGATTCGGAAAACTTGAAATCGACGATGGAGAAATCGTCCACCAGGAGATAGCGCCCGCCAAGCCGCTCCTGTAGGATGCTCTTGATCTCGTCCTTAACCATCGGGCGCTTTTCCACCAGCTCGGCCGCGGTGAACTGGGCCGTGGCCGCCTTAACCGATTCTTGTATCGCCGGATGGATGATCCGACCCTCGAAGTCCCGTCCGATCTCCTGCCAGAGCTTGTTTACCCGTGTCGGATCGACGTGAAAATTAAGGGCGATAACGGTGTCGACGTTCTGCAGGTCGCGGCTGTACGAGGGGGCGTTTACCTGCATCTTTTGCGTCCTAACATCGATCACGACTACCCGTTGTACGAACGGGACCCGGAAATGGAGCCCCTCTTCCAGGACCTTCTCCTGCACGGCCCCCAGCTGCATAACTACCCCCCGTTCGCCGGCGCCGATCATCACGAACGGATTGGCAGATAGCGCGATCAGCAGCAGCAGGATGCCACCGGTCAGATATCCGACCATTTTCATGTTTGGCATTACACTCCCCTTTCGTGGAAGCGGAATTACGTTCATCACGGAGTCGCTATAGTAGAAAACGAGCGGTTCGGCAATAGTAACTCGTAATGTCGGTCGGATGCCGAGGTCTGCGTAATTTCGGAATAACATAATAGCCCTTGTGCGACGCACGCATCTCGCACATCGGATGCGGCCTCGGCCGGGGTCGGTGGATTCGGGCCGGCTCGACTCGCCTTTACGAGGCTCGTCGGCCTTAGCCGCGTCCGCCACAAAGCGTTGGCGGACTCCGCATATCCCTCATCCCCCGCCCCCGCCTCGCCGCTTTCCGAAAGCACGTCATACACAACGACATAACTCCCCCCTTCCCCCCTCTTAATTTAAGAGGGGGCTAGGGGGAGTTACT
>JACPFG010000068.1 GCA_016183125.1 Deltaproteobacteria bacterium | reverse complement strand
GGGATATGCGCAGCGAGCCGCATCGATGGTTATGACGCTGCGGCGAGCGAGGATAAGCCGCGACGAGGCCCGTAAGCCGAGGAGACGGCGGCCCGAATCCACCGACCCCGGCCGAGGCCGCATCCGGATGTGTGAGTCGAAGAAGGGCTATTATGTTATTCCGAAATTACGCAGACCTCGGCGCACGACCAGATGACAGCACTCACAACTTCACCGTCTTCGTTGCCTTGAGGATCTTTGGCAGGTGCCAGAGCTTGCCTAGCCAGCCCCCTGTGATACGACGCGTAAAATTGCGAAATAATGTGTAGAGTTGTTGGTCGTACGGATACCACCAGAAACTCTTGAATCTGGCCATGGCATTTACATGAATGTGATGCGGCTCTACGAGTTCGAGCAATCCTAGTCGCCCGTGTGTGCGGCCAAAACCGCTCCACCCTCGCCCGCCCCAAGGCGTCTGACAGATCGCGTGCGTATATAGGCATTCGTTGATTGTCACTGTCCCCGCTCGCAGCTCGCGGGCCATAGCGCGCGCGGCCTTCATGTCCCGCGTCCAGATCGACGCAGTGAGACCGAACTTGGTGTCATTGGCCAGACGGATCGCCTCTTGATCATCCGCAAACATCATGATCGGCAGAAGTGGTCCGAATGTCTCTTCCGCCATGATCTCCATGCTGTGATCTACGTTTGTCAGGACCGTCGGTTTGTAAAAATAGCCGGGAAACGCCGAATTACGTTCGCCGCCGATTAGGACCTTCGCACCACGCCGGCGGGCCTCCTCTACCTGCTTTTCAACTATTTCCAACTGTGCGGCGGTGGTGAGCGGCCCGATCTCCACGTCAACATCGGTGCCGACCCCTTGTTTGAGCCGTGCCGTCTTTTCCACCACCAGTTTGATAAATTGCTCGGCGATGTTCGCGTGTACGTATGCCCGCTCCACCGAGGCGCAACACTGGCCCGCGTTGGTAAACGCCCCCCAGACCGCGCCGCTCGCCGCCAGCTCCAGATCCGCATCGGCCAGGACGATCATCGCGTCCTTGCCGCCCAGCTCCATAACGGAGGGGATACACCGCGCGGCACTCGCCTGTGGTTGTATTGCCGGGGAGATGGTTGAAGACGTGATCGGGTAGGCCGGCCGCCTCGAACATCTCGGCGATCTTCTGACCAACTAACGAGGTGACCGAGGATGGTTTGAGGAGCACCGTATTGCCGGCGGCAATCGCCATCGCGGCGCAGCCGGCGGGGATGGAAAAGGGATAGTTCCACGGAGAAATGATGCCGATAACACCTCGCGGTCGATAGCCGATCCACGAATGTCGTCCCAGAAGGTCCATAAGGCCGGTCCAGACACGATAGGGACGGAGAATCGTCCCTGTGCGATGGGCAAAGTAGTAAAGCAGGTCTGCAATCGGATAGCACTCGGCTGTTAGGGATTCTACCAGAGGTTTGCCGTTTTCTTGAGTAATAGTGAATGCGAAATCATCCATGTGATCTAGCAGGTACCGCCGGGCGCGGAGCAAAAATTTTCCTCGTTCCTTATATGTGAGCCGTCCCCACGTCGTTTGCGCCGCGCGGGCCGCGGACGCAATCTCGCTTAACTTGTTAGGTGGTGTGATAGGTGTTTCGCCCAGCGGCTGCAACGTCGCCGGATTGATAGAAACCAGGACATCGGCCGCACCTTCAGCTGGCATCGCTGACCATGGCGCCGAGCTGCCGCCCTCCGAGGAGGTGAAAGTGGACATGTGGCACCTCTTGCCCGCCATCCCGATTGGCATTCCCTATCACGCGAAATCCCGATTCGGCAATCCCGCATGCACGGGCCACAGATGCGATCGCATTAAGTATCTCCGCGGCCAGTTCCGGATGCCTCGGCAAATCGTTTATCGTCTCGATATGTTGTCTGGGAACGACCAGCACATGGACAGGGGCCTTCGGATTACGGTCCTTGAATGCCACTACCTGTCCTGTGTCATAGACCTTGTCGCAGGAGATCTCACCCCTAACGATGCGGCAAAAAATGCACTCGGCCATCCCGTCTCCTATTCCGGTATCAACGTCGATTCCTCGGCAGGCAGACCACGTTCCATCGCCATCGTGACGATCCCTTTGAGATCAAATCGTCCTTCGTAGAGCGATTTGGACAACAGCGTGCCGATAACGCCGAATTTTTCCAGCAGCAGCATCTGTTCCAATTCCTCGATCGTTGTCAAGTCGGTGGCATGGATAACCGGCATCCTGATATGGGAGGCAAACTCGCGGATGTTCGTCATGTTCTCGGCGGTCAATTCACCCCCCTCTCCGACATCCGAATAGCAGACACAACTGACGCCGGCGTCGGCAAACTGGCGGCCGTAATCGAGGGCGGATTTATGGGCGGCCACCGTCCAGCCGGGGATAGCGACCCGGTTGTGCCGCACACTTATTTCGACGGCGATGCGGTGGGGAAACCTCTTGCCGACTTCAGCGGTAAATGCCGGTTTCTGGTAGGCGATAGATCCCAGCACGATGCGGGCAACGCCTAGCTGTAGATAGCGGTCGACCGCCTCGACGGTCCGCAGTGGGCCGGCCACCTGTACGGTAAACCGCCCCCCCTCTGTAAATTGCTTGAGTAGGTCGCCATGAGTAACGTGGCCGATCGTCTGCGGGGCATCCAGATCGACGATATGCATCGTCGTGACGCCAGCCTGCTGCATCTCGTCAGCCAGCACGAGCGGATCTTCAGGGAGGTGAAAGCGCGCCTCCGGCGCGGGGTTGGCCACACGGTGATTGCGGAGATAGATCGTAGGGATCACCAGCATCGCCCGTCACTCTACCACACCAACCCCCTGATCTCACGCCAATTTTTCCGTGCGATCCGGGCGCCGAGACTGGGCCATTTGTCTACAAGAGGGCAAACCCGGCTTGTTGAAAGTCGGCATCAAAGGCGAACGCTTCGGTGAGCTTTCTGGCGCGCATCACTTCGAAACTCACGGCGTCGACCAAGCTCACTGCGCGGCGCATGGTGAGGAGGGCGCGCATGGCTTGTGTGTACATCGCCTCATTGACCCACACGATTTCGAAGAGGGGGCGGATTGTCTCCTCCCATTGGCGCACGGCCTCCAGCCCGATCCGAAAATGCAAGAGGGCGACGGCTTCACATACCGAAAAGGAATGGGTGAGGAGCGGATGATTCGTTTGCAGCAAGTGCTGGCCAATTTCTTTTGCGCGTGGATGATTCACATCCGTTGCTACGAGATAGGCATAGAGGGCAGAGGTATCGACGAAGATGGGCTTCATTTAGGTGGTCGTGGAAGGTTTGCGAAGTAGCGATCATGATGCTCTGAAACATCCCGCTCCGCCGTTTGATAGCGCCCCGCTAGGGCGATCATTTTTTCCCGTTGTGCCTGTGGGCCGGTGGCATCCTCCGCCAAGAGCTTGTCGATACCACGCCGAATTAGTTCGGCAAGAGATACATGCCAACGGTGCGCCATGTTGCGTAGTGCCTCATATTGTGTCTCGGCCAATTGAATCTGCGTTCTTATCATGTAAGCATGATAACACAGACATGCTGTAAATCAACCGGTCATTTTTTCCTATCGCACTCGCTCGATCCGGGCGCCTAGGCTATAGAGTTGTTCCTCAATCCGCTCGTAGCCGCGGTCGATATGGTAGACGCGCTGGATGTCGCTCTGGCCCTCAGCGGCGAGGGCGGCGAGCACCAATGAGGCGCTGGCGCGTAGGTCGGTGGCCATCAGTGGCGCGCCGGAGAGCTTCGCAACACTCTTGACGATCGCCGTGTGGCCATCCACGGTAATCTCCGCCCCCATCCGGCGGAGCTCCGCTACGTGCATGAACCTATTCTCGAAAATCGTCTCGGTGATCGCACTGGCTCCGTCCGCGATCGTCATGGCCGCCATCCACTGGGCCTGAAGATCGGTGGCGTATCCGGGGAAAGGGGCCGTGGTGATATCCACGCTCCGGAGTTTGCGGGGGCCGACGACTCGAACAGTGGGCGTCGCTGTAGGCGCAGATTTTTCGATCCGGGCGCCTGCCTCGGTGAGTTTGGTCTGCAGGGCCTCCAGGTGCGACAGGGGGCAATTTTCCACGGCGACGTCGCCATTAGTCATCGCCGCGGCGATCAGATACGTCCCCGCCTGGATACGATCGGGAATGATCGTCACCTCGGTGCCATGTAATTGCTCGACGCCGTCAATCGTGATCCGGGCCGTCCCGGCCCCTACGACTCGCGCCCCCATTTGACTGAGCATCTCCGCCAGGGCCACGACCTCCGGTTCGCGCGCGGCATTGTTGAGGATCGTTTGACCCTCGGCAAGCACGGCTGCCATCATCACATTTTCCGTGCCAGTGACGGTTACCATATCGAACGTAATCTCGACCCCGCGCAACCGGTCGGCCCGCGCCGCGATATTGCCTTCCTCAATCGTAATCTCCGCCCCCATCTCCTTGAAGGCCTTAAGATGCTGGTCCATCGGACGAGCACCGATCGCGCACCCGCCGGGCAGCGAGACACGCGCGTGACCAGTGCGGGCAAGCAACGGCCCTAAAATCATCGACGAGGCGCGCATTGTTTTCACGATCGTATAGGGGGCCTCCGACGCCGCGATTTTTTCAGCCTGCGCATTAACCGTTGCGCCGCCGTTGCCGTTCCGCTCCCACTGCACGCCCACGTGCGTGAGGAGTTTCAACATCGTGTCCACGTCGTGCAGCCGCGGGACGCCGTGCAGCACACACCGCTGCGGGGTCAGAACGCAGGCGGAGAGCATCGGTAGCGCCGCGTTTTTCGCCCCGCCGATCGTCACGGTGCCATGGAGAGGAATGCCGCCGTGGATGCGAAAGTGATCCATGAAAATTTATCTCCTATTGCCGGCGCGCGCAGACCACGCGTTCAATCCCGTTGTAGTCTTTACTGAGGGCCGGCGCGTTATAGGCGCCGGTTGCATCGATACATTGCCACACGAACTCTCCGTGCGCATCGCCCACTTCAACGCAGAGCCAACCGCCCGGGGCAATCCAGGCCGGGGCATTCTTCACAATCGCGCGGAGGAAATCAAGACCGTCTACTCCAGCGAGCACCGCCTCCGCGGGCTCATGATCGCGCACCTCCGGTTGAAGAGCGGCCCATTGGTCGACCGGGCAATAAGGGGGATTGGCAATCACGAGGTCGCAGGGTGTATCAATCCGGAAGTCCCGACAGTCAGCATGACGGAAAGTAATCTGATCGGCTACATCATGCCGAGCGGCGTTGTCCCGTGCCACCTCCAGCGCAGCGGTGGAAATATCGATCGCGACGATCTGCGCCGTGGGGCATTCAAGGGCCAGCGTAATCGCCATACAACCGGAACCGGTGCCGATATCGAGAAACCGGGGTTCACCCTCCCTCAAGGCCTGTGGTATACACCGAAGGGCAGCGTCGATGAGCAATTCAGTCTCCGGCCGGGGGATCAGCACCGCCGGCGTCACACGGAAAGACCGCCCATAAAATTCCTGACTCCCCATAATATATTGTAGCGGTTCACGCCGGACGCGGCGGGCCACCAACTGCTCGTATGCAACACGCTCTGCGTCTGTCAGCGCTTTCGCGCCGTTTGTCCATACGTGATCTCGACGCTTCCCCAGCAGATGCGCCAATAACCACTCCGCATCCACGCGCGGATTGGGCACTCCCGCAGCGATTAACTCGGTCGTTGCCCAGTCGATATGTTGTTTGACGTTTGTCATCACTTCAATGCCTCCGCCTGCGCCTGCTCTCTCAGCACAGTCACGAACGCTTCCAAGTTTCCATCCAGCACACGATCCAGCTGATGGATCGTCAGGCCTATCCGGTGATCAGTCACCCTATTCTGCGGAAAGTTGTAAGTACGTATCTTTTCGCTCCGGTCTCCGCTGCCGACTTGGGCCTTCCTGGTTGCCCGCTCCTGGCTGGCCTGGGCCTCCTGCTCGCGTTCCAGCAGTCGCGCCCGCAGGATTTTCATCGCCTTGGCCTTGTTTTTGTGCTGCGAACGTTCGTCGCGACAGGTCACCACTATGCCCGACGGAACATGGGTGATCCTTACAGCCGAGTCGGTTGTATTCACCCCCTGTCCTCCGGGGCCGGAGGCCCTAAACACGTCGATCTTCAGATCCTTCTCATCTGGCTGGATATCTATCTCGTCTGCCTCCGGCAGCACCGCCACGGTCACCGCCGATGTATGGATCCGCCCCGAGGCCTCTGTGCGCGGCACTCGCTGGACTCGGTGGACGCCGCTCTCATATTTAAGCGCCCCATAAGCGCCTGAGCCGCTGACGAGCGCCACAATCTCCTTGAAACCGCCTAGATCCGTGGCGCTTGTGTCGAGCGCCTCCAGCTTCCATCCGCGCGCTTCGGCATAGCGGGCATACATCCTATGCAGATCCCCTGCAAACAGGGCAGCCTCTTCACCCCCTGTGCCTGCACGGATCTCCAGGATAACGTTGCGATCGTCATTTGGGTCTCTCGGCAGCAGCAGCTCGCGCAACGCCGCCTCCAGTTTGGCGCTCTGTTCCTCCAGCCGCGCTACATCTTCCCGTGCCATGGCCCTAAGGCCCGGATCGACCTCCCCTGTTGCCAGTTCTCGACTGGCGGCCAATTCGCGCGCCACGCGCTGATGTTCCCGGTGCGTCTCCACGATCGGACGGAGCCCCGCCAGCTCCCTGCTTAGCCGCTGATATCGGGCGTGATCGGAGGCCACGCCAGGTGCGGCCAATTGCTCGGCTAATTCCTGATAGCGCGCCTCGCACTTGTGAAGTTGTTCAGTCATACGTCAGTCCAGAAAAAACAAAACCCACCATGGCGATGACACCATAGTGGGCGGCGCCTCACACCGACAGGAGGGGGTCAGGCGCAGTGGCCTTCACTAATGTGCTATGGGGGCAGCCTTCTTTCCCCTCTTGGCAGCTGCGGCCTGCCAGGCCCCGTATTTCTTATTGAATTTCTCCACCTTCCCGGCGGTATCGATAAGCTTCTGTTTCCCAGTGAAGTAGGGATGGCAGTGCGAACAGATCTCGATCGTGAAGTTCTTTGACAGCGTCGACCAGGTCTTGACGGTATGCCCGCAGGCACATGTAACGGTTACCTGGTGCAATGCCGGATGGATCTTCTCTTTCATAGCGGCAGGCCCCCTAACATACGGGCGCTTGGTCATGCAAGGTCATTTTGCGGCGGTCTTTTTGGGACCGGCGATCTGATCGAGGAGGGCAAAGAGCTGCTGGTCGCTATATCGTGGTTTGGCCTCGGCCGCCTTCCCCTCCAGGGCCTTTAATGGGTGGATATTGGCCCCGTTCAGGAACCTGGTATTGGGGGCAAAGGACTCGATCACCTTCGGGTCTACACTTACGCGAAAGAAATCGCGCACCTTTTGGAGAAACCCCTGAGTGTCTTGCTGGGGGATAGTGGCGGTCCGTTCCATCTCTGCCTGGCGCCGTTCCCCAATAGTAGTCCCCACCCGAGTCTGCTTAATTGCGCTCATCGTTAGAAGAACAAAAGCAAAAAGCTTGCCAGTCGATCTGCTCCCTCCAGTCACACTGCCCACGGTGCCATATCTCAACTAGTTGTAATTACAGCACTTTATTTTTACGCGGGGATGGAAAGTGGGCGGCAGGGGATTACTTATAGGCGCCACGACCCTTCAGGCCCCAGATTGGGTCTTGGATGGGGTGCCGACTCCCCTTATAATAATGGTGGATGATGCAACTTGGGCCCCTCATTGAGCCGATACTACGAATAGGAATGATCCGCCTCCGTTATCTCCTATGTTGTAGTGCCATGCTCTGGCTGGCTGCCTGCGGCAGCAAGATCCACGGTGTTGTCTATCTGGACGGCAACGGCACAGGGGTACGCGAGGTCGACGAACTGGTAGTCTCCGGGGTGGCGGTTAAAGCCTACGATGAGGAGAACGTATTAGTCGGCTCATCAACTACCGATGGGAAAGGGATCTATCAGTTGGCCACAGGCGGCCCTGGGAATTATTGTCTAGTAGTCGATTCCGCAAGCATGGACACTGTTGCGTCGAACACGCAGCTCCCTGTGACAAAGGCAGTTGATGTCATGAAGGACTTGATCGGCAGTGAGCCGGCGACACCGCCTACCGCCCCGCCCCCAGCTGGACCTACAACGGCCGGCGGGACGGTACGGGTGACACCTCCCCCCGGCTCGTTCTGCGCCGATGTGGAGGCCCTATCGGTCGAACTTAATCTCCCGGTCAAGCGGGACTATGCCGCTGCGGTCAGTCAGTTTCCTCCTCCGACCACGTTTACCTACACGGCAGGGGAGGAGTTTGTCCTTAAGGCTGCTGACGCTGGCCAGGATCGCAGATGATCGCGGCGATGTATCGAGCGTCGCCAGGCGGCTTTCCGAACGGATCGGTGGGGTCAAAGGAGAGCCGAAACCGTTAGCGATCGATCCGGCATTAAATCAGGTTACTGTGCTACCGACCGAGCCGCCGGCCAAGGCGGTGGTCATCGATGGTGATGCCCTTACAATGCAGGATCTCCGCTTGCGGGTGCGGGACGATTTGCCGCCGGGAGAATACAAGGTCACATTGCTCCCCAAGGCGCTCTGCCCCGGGAATACAGAGGTCAAGCTGCCTGAGACCAATTTGACGATCACGGTGCCGGTTCAGCTACATGTATCGCTCGACCTGCAAAAGACACCGGCCCTGGGGGCGAAACTGCCGGTGACTGTTACAGTGCGCAACCTCGGCATGGTCCCATACAAACAGGCAGCCCTCCTCGTTTCCGTTAGCGGGCCGGAGGCCCTTGTCGTCCAGGCCGATACCGGCTGTCACCAGTTGGGTAGCAAGGGGGAGTGCACATTAAATATAGGTCCGAAGGCGATAGTGAAACGCCAGATCGTAGTGCAGTTGCCGAAGGGTTTGAACGCATCACAGTCGGCCTATACCGTAGATGCCCGGATTACCCTGCCTAACAACGATACGACGATATCTGCGGAACCGGCGGAGTTTTGGTTACAAGCCGGATCAGAGTAGCAGTGCCAAGGCCGACTCTACGGTCGGGGCACCGTGAAGTTCCATCCCCTTTGGCGCCTTCACCTTTGCATGGCTCTTAGGCACCAGCGCGCGGGTAAATCCCATCTTTGCAGCCTCGGTGAGCCGCCCCTCGACCCCCATCACCGCTCTTACCTCTCCTGTTAGCCCCACCTCGCCGACGATAAGCGTATGTGGATCGATCGGTCGATTATGGAAACTGGAGGCGATTGCAGCGATGACGCCTAAATCGACCGCCGGTTCATTTATCTTGAGCCCGCCGGCCACGTTGAGGAATATATCCTGAGTATGAAGCGTCAGCCCGACCACCTTCTCGAGCACCGCGACTAAGAGCGCAACTCGGCCGCTATCGACCCCGATCGCGGTGCGTCTGGGATTGGCCAGCCCGGAGCTTGTCACCAGCGCCTGCAGCTCCACCAGTACCGGCCTGCTCCCCTCCAGCGAAGCGACGACCACGGAGCCTGCAGCGTGCTCGGGGCGCTCGGCGAGGAAGAGGAGCGATGGATTGGCCACCTCTTTCAGTCCCTGCGCCGTCATCTCGAAGACGCCGATCTCGTTCGTCGAGCCGAACCGATTCTTCACCGCGCGCAGCAGCCGGAAGGGATGGCCACGTTCCCCCTCGAAGTAAAGAACGGTGTCGACCATATGTTCCAACACCTTTGGGCCTGCCAGCATCCCATCCTTAGTAACATGGCCGATGAGGAATGTGGCCATCGTCGTCCCCTTGGTTAGGGCAAGGAGTTGCGCGGTGGCCTCGCGCAACTGGCTCACCGTACCAGGGGCAGAGGTGATCTGCGAGGAATAGATGGTCTGTATCGAGTCGATCGCACAGACAGACGGGTTTAGCGCCTCTATCTGGCCGATCACCGCTGGCAACTGATTCTCTGTCAGCAGATAGAGTTTGTCGGACGCGATCCCCAACCGGTCGGCGCGCATCTTTACCTGGGCGGCGGACTCTTCGCCAGTGATGTAAAGGGCCGGCCCGTCGCGGCCGGCTATTCGAGCCAAGGCCTGAAGGATGATCGTCGATTTTCCGATCCCAGGATCGCCGCCTAGCAGTGTCAACGATCCGGGCACCGTCCCGCCGCCTAGGACACGGTCGAGTTCCGGCAGGCCGATCGGTCTATGTGCGCCAGTATCAGCCGGCACCTCATTTAAGGGCACCGGTGCCCCGCCCTCGCGCGAGACTATACCTATCGTCTCCACAGCCTCCGGCGCCAATTCTTCCACGTAGCTATTCCACGCCTCGCACTCCGAGCAGCGGCCCAGCCACTTAGGCGCCTGTGCTCCGCATTGCTGGCAGCAAAAGATCGTGCGCTGCTTGGCCATGGATCACCTTCTGAGCCACTCGTGGCAGTTATTCAACAGAATATTTCAACATCTCACCTGCCCAATTTTGGTTCGCCCTGTCGCGAAATGCTGCAGCAGCACGGTGCTAACTGACCGTTTTTGCGTTGGCGGCCGTGGCACGGCGTTTGCAGTTCCTTTCCCTTGAGTTTGACGGCGGCAGATGGTAGCTGCAGCCACCATGACACGAATCGTCCGGTGGCTCGCCTGTGGATTCGGCGCGGGGAACGTCCCGTTGATCCCGGGAACGGTCGGCACCCTGTGGGGCGTGGTTCTTGCGGCGGCCCTGGCACCATTGCCGGTGGGCCACTTTGTCATCGTCACGATTGTTTTCGTGGTCTTCGCGGCGTGGCTGGCCGATCAAGCCCTTCCGCAGTTTGACAGTCGGGACCCAAAGGCAATTGTCGTGGATGAAGTGGCAGGATATTTGGTGACGCTTGTAGGACACGGGTGGTCGGGAGGGCTGGCATTATTGGCCTTTGTCCTGTTTAGGTTGTTCGATATCGGCAAGCCCCCGCCATGCCGCCGGTTGGAGCGGCTGCCGGGCGGCGTAGGGATTGTGGCTGATGATGTTATGGCCGGGCTCTACGCAAATGGGTTGCTCTGGATCATCAAGGGATGGTTTTCCATATGACTGTTGCTGCAGAGATGACCTCGTTGGAGACATTGGCGGCCGGTGTGGGGCAACTTTTGCAGGGGCGCGGAATGACGATCGCCGTCGCCGAGTCGTGCACCGGCGGCCATTTTGCAGATCAGTTGACTAATGTCCCAGGGGCATCGGGTTGGTTCGTGGGTGGAGTCGTCGCGTATAGCAATGCGGTAAAGACGCTATGGCTCGGTGTGCCGGAAGAGCTTTTGCAGCGCCATGGTGCCGTAAGCGCCGAGGTGGCTGGCGCAATGGCTGAAGGTGTGAGACGCAGTGCCGGGACCACGCTCGGATTGGCGGTCACCGGGATAGCAGGACCAAGCGGCGGGACGCCGGCCAAACCGGTCGGCACGGTCTATATCGCGTTGGCCGCGGCCGCCAAGACGGAAGTGACGCATCACTGCATCCAGCGAGACCGCCGGGAATTTAAGATTATAGTCGGTATTACTGCGCTCGATTATGTCCGCCGCTACTGTCTTAGTAGGTGAACTATTATGAAGATTCGTTCATTTCTCGCCTTTGATATGCCTCCTGTGGTTAAGCAGACGCTAGGGGCGCTCATCGCCGATCTTAGGCGGATGGGCCCCGACTTAAAGTGGGCTGTGCCGGAGCAACTCCACGTCACGCTCCGGTTCTTCGGCGCTGTAGAGGAGTCACTGTTAAGCGGCGCCATCGCAACCGCGATCCGTGGGGTGACGGCTACCGAGCGCCCGCACGCGGTCCACTGCGCCGGGCTCGGCGTCTTCCCGAACTGGAAATATCCGCGGGTGATCTGGGCAGGGTTCGCGGGAGATACCGAACCGGTTATTGCGCTGCACGATCGGTTGGCAAAGGCCTTGGAAAATTTTCCGCTCAAGCCCGACGAGCGCGTCTTTCGATTGCACCTCACGATAGCGCGTGCGAAGGGCCATCCGCCGCCGGCATTGGTCAAGACCGTGGAGAGCCTCGGCCCGATCGAGTTCGGCAAGGTTCCGATCGATCAACTCACATTGTACAAAAGCCAGTTGACAAGGAGCGGTTCGATTTATACTCCGCTAGTGGAGTTGGCATTTACAGGGGCTCACGTCGCCCCCTCCACCGGCAAAGCCGGTGGAGCCTCCCCCTCAACGCCGCCGTGCGGCTGTAACAAGCAGTAGGAAAGGAGCCATTATGCAGCAAACATCGGCACCGCAGGAGAACCGTGAAAAAGCGATCGGCTTGGCCATCGCGTCCATTGAAAAGCAGTTCGGCAAGGGTGCGATCATGCGGCTGGGGAAGGAGGAGCGGATCACGGGCCTGGAGTTGATCCCCACCGGCTCGATCTCGCTCGACATCGCGTTAGGCGTTGGCGGCTATCCGCGCGGGAGGATCCTCGAGATCTTCGGCCCGGAGTCCTCCGGCAAGACCACACTCGCCTTGCAAGGGGTGGCGGAGGCCCAGAAGATGGGCGGGATCTGCGCCTTTGTCGACGCGGAGCATGCCTTGGATGTAGATTACGCCCGGAAGTTGGGCGTCAAGACGGAGGATCTGCTCATTGCACAACCGGACACTGGTGAACAGGCCCTCGAAATCGCCGAGACGTTGGTGCGAAGTGGGGCGATGGATGTGGTCGTGATCGATTCGGTGGCGGCGTTGGTCCCGCGGGCCGAGCTCGAAGGGGAGATGGGGGACGCCACGATGGGCGGGCAGGCGCGCCTGATGAGTCAGGCGCTGCGTAAACTCACCGCCACGGTCGCCAAGTCCCGCACGCTCTTTATCTTTATCAATCAGATCCGGATGAAGATCGGGATCATGTTCGGCAACCCGGAGACGACCACCGGCGGGAATGCGCTGAAATTCTACTCCTCGCTGCGCCTCGACGTCCGGCGGATCGCGCCGATCAAGCGGGGTGAGGAAATCGTGGGGAACCGGACGCGCGTGAAGGTTGTGAAGAACAAGGTCGCCCCGCCGTTTAAACAGGTGGAGTTCGACATCATCTATGGGGAGGGGATCAGCCGCGTGGGCGACCTCCTCGATCTCTCCGCCGAGCACGGGATCATCGAGAAGAGCGGGACCTGGTTTACGTATGGGGAGGAGAAACTGGGGCAGGGCCGCGACAACGCGATCGCGGCGCTCAAAGGGAATCCAAAAATGTGCGCCCAGATCGCCAAGGCAGTCCTTGCCAAGTTCGGCCTCCAGCGGGAGAAATCCGCCCCGGCCGGTACGCCCGAGGCCCGCGCCGCCGTCAAGGGCGCCATGGAGGTGATGGCGAAAAAGGGCGGTCGCGCTGTAGAGGCCGCCGCGCGGGCGTGAGGAGTGGCGGAGAGGAAACGATATGCCGGTAAAGAAAACCGCGGAAAAACCGCTCACCCTCGTGCAGCTCGTCCGGTTTTACGAGCAGACGATTGAGCCTCGGTTTCGCGTGATCGTTGAAGAGGAGTTGCGGGATTTTCGGGACGAGGTCAATTCCCGCTTCGACGATCTTTACAAAAAGTTTGAGACGCTGCACCAAGAATATCTTGTCATCGGCGAGCAACTCAAACGGATCGAGGCCAAGCTCGACCAATGTGTGAGTCGAAAAGAATTTCAGGCCGAGTTGGGCGACCTCAAGGAGAAGGTGGCGATCCTCCAACGACGCATTGCGGATCTGGAGGAGCTGATCGGCACATGAAAAACGACGCGAAGGAAAAACCGCTCACGCTTTCGCAGCTCGTCGGGGTATTTGAGCCGCGCTTTGGAGCCATCGAAAAACGCCTCGATGCATTTGAAGAAAGGGTACAAAAACGATTCGATGAGATAGATAGCCGTTTTGACGATTTGTACAAAAAATTCGAGACGCTGCACCAAGAATATCTTGTCATCGGCGAGCAACTCAAACGGATCGAGGCCAAGCTCGGCACGTTCGTGACCAAACAAGTGTTTCAAGCCGAGCTAGGCGACCTGAAGGCCAAGGTTGCCACCTTGCAGCAGCAAATCGTCGTACTTGAACAACGCTGGGAGGAGGCGGATGCCGCGCAGGCTTGACAAAACTATAGCCTAGGTCGACGCCATTATCTATGAAACCGCTCGCGCACACGGCGTTCCCGTCCTCACCGGCGATTCGCACTTCAAGGGCATGCCTCATGTGGTGTTTTTGGAATAAGAGCGATTCTTACTTATCCTCCTTCGTCTGCGTAATTTCCAATGTTACCGAATAGGCCTTGTGCGACATTCACCGGATTCGGCCTCGGCCGGGGTCGGTGGATTCGGGCCGCCGTCTCCTCGGCTTACGGGCCTCGTCGCGGCTTATCCTCGCTCAATGGCCTTTGCTTCGTCCGCCATAAATCGTTGGCGGACTTCGCATATCCCTCATCCCCCGCCCC
>JACPFG010000073.1 GCA_016183125.1 Deltaproteobacteria bacterium | reverse complement strand
TCGCGAGGAGGTTGCCGTAGTTCTCACTGACGAGCTGGTCGCTGCCGCAACTGACGATGCCGACGGCACCAAGGAATATGAGCAAGCCAACCCACCGCTTCCGGGGTGGCTCCCTTCGCGGGTCTCGTACCTCGGGAGGGGGAAACCCCCTCCCCCAGCCTCCGGCTGGCCCCCAGCAAGCTCGGAATGGGCTGCCGCAGCTCTCGGTGCTTCCGGCCTCCACCGGAGGCCGTCTCCACCTCGTGCCCCCAGAGCCCCGCTTCGGGACCACCCCTCGCGCGGCGGGTTGGCTTCGGCACCTCATGGGAGACTCCGTTGCGTGTGGCACTGCGTGCAATACGTCACCGTATGGCACTTGTCGCACCGGGCCGGGTTGGCACGGGCCTCGATCGAGTGCATGAAACGGAAATTGCGCGGGTGCATCGTCTGGCGGACGGTGTCGCGCTGCTGATGGCAATCGACGCAGAAACTGATCGCGTGGCAGGCGGCGCATTGCTTACCGTCCTGTTTAGCGAAGTGCGCGTGGATGCGGGACCAATTCGACGCGTGGCTCTTCGGTTTGATCGGCTGGAAGTTGGTATTGTGACAGAGCGTGCATTCCTGCGGGGCGGGCGCCGGTGCCTTCGGATTATTATGACACTGATGACATCCGCGCAGATTTACCGTCGCCCGCGTGAAGGCCTTGTCTCCCTGGTGACAGAGCGTGCATTCGACCTTTGCCGCCTCGAAATACTCGTTGTGTGCCTCGTGGTTGTACAGGTCGAGCAAGTGCGTCTTCTCCGATTTGGCAAAGGCACCACTCGCGGTGAGGAGGAGGATTAGCAATAATACACCGCCCCCGAGCGCAGGCCCAGCGACGGCGGGCAGTTTGCTGATGCCCGGCGGGTGACGCCGGTGGGGCCCCCTGGCCCGGAGCAGCGCAGCGTCGGCAAGGCGCTCGTCCGATGGCACGACATGTGTTAGCGAGCAGCGAGGGCTGGGGTGCAACCGGTGGCAGGACCCGCCGGTCGAAAGAAGAGCCGTCGCGTAGCGCTCGGGGGCTGCGTGTTCCCTCTTCATGTCCCTTTCTCCCAATGGAGCGCCAGGCTACCGGTGAATCGCCAATCGTTGCTGAAGTGATTGTTACTCAAGTACTCGCCGCCCGTGCGGAGGTCAATCCAGTCGCGCGGGTGGTAGGCCACGCCGAGGCCGGCGGCAACCGCGGTGTCGGTCTCATTCGTCACCTTCGCATACTTGGTGATGTTGGTGAACTGATCGAGGCCGATCGTTTTCCACGGATCGTATCGGGTTGTCATCAGGAAATCATGCGCGCGGCCGCCGTAGCTATCGAGGAGCCGGTAGCGGATCGTTCCGCCAAGCGCCTGCTTTTTCCAGTCCCAGTCGCATCCACCCTCGGCCACGTGCCCGTATTCCGTGCGACCTCCAGCCTCCAGCTGTTGCCAATCGTAGTTGGCAAAGACGCTGACGGTCGTGTTCGGCGTATACCGCACACCGGCGCGGGCCTGCCAGAGGTCGTCGTCGGTAAAGAGCGAAAGGATCGTTGTCGGAGTTCGTGCCCGGCTCGTGTCGTACCGGTTCCCGCTCACCGAGACCATCCACCGTGGAGTTGCCTGCCATGTCCCACCCACGGTTGCCGCTGCCAGCACCTTTCCGGCTGCATCATACGTGGCATCCACATATACTAACGCCGTCCGGCCCGTGCCGAACCGGTGACTTCCCGTCAACCCGAGCACTTGCGTTGCACTCGTATCCCATCCCCGATTTTGATAATCGTTGCGGCGGTAGAACGACGTGATGGCAAGGCTTGTATCGGCAGTTGGCCGCCATCCGACCTGCCCTCCGGTGAGGAGCCCCGGCCGCGCGCGAAAATCGCCCATCTCGACCGAGCGGGTGAATCCCCCATACAGATCGAAGAAGAGGCCATGGTCTCCGGGGGCGATCCGCACCGAGGCGCCGTCCATCAATCCCTCGACATTTGCCCGGATGACGGTCTGCCGCCCGGCCGTCATGCCGAGCCATGGCGCAATCTTCGCAACATCCATAGACAATGCGTAGAGGTGAAAGTCATTCGTATCGGGTCCGAACTCGCGGGTGAATTGGGAATAGAGATCAAGGCGCGTCTCGCGGGGAAGTCCCGTCACCGCGATCTGATTGAATAGATTGACGGGGGCCTCGCGCGCGCCCGATTGACTCCCGCGCACCTGCGATTCGATCCGCTGCCACAGGCTGACACCCGCTCCGGCCCATGCCACTCGAGCGATACAGCATAACACGATGCTCAAGAGCCATTTTTCACGCATATAAGGCAGCGGCCCGCATGGCGCTCCTCGATTACTGGGCCAGCTCGTAGATCATCCACTCCGAAAAACTCTCAGGGCCGGCATGTTTTGGGAGATCTCCGTCCCAGAGGGCAAACGAGCAGTAACCTTGGAGTTGGATCGTCGCGTCATCCCGACCAGCGGCGGCAATCTCGCGCTTCATAATCACATGCCATTCTCCAGCATCATAAGTGCCCTTAGCCATGACACGCGTCATCTCCGGAGACTTCGGTCGCACGGCGTTCATCCCTCTCGCTGTAAGCTCCTGCGTCCGGCCTACGTGCCAGGCCCAGATCGCCACGGGTCTACCCGCATGGCCCATACCGAGATAGGGGAGATCGGCCGGCGTCGCCACTTTTTCAATCGGGAATTGAACGGCCACGCCGTCCACCCTGGCGCCCTCAACATTCATCTCGTTATCGGTCCACCTAAGATAGATCGCAATCTCGCTGCCATTGTGGAGCGCCTTGGCCGTCAGCCACTCGGTCATCCCGCTCTCGTGCCAGAGGGGTTTCAGAAACACCGGCGTGGCCTGCACATTTCCCCAGATAGGGGCATGATAATCGAGCGGCAACTCCCCGGCGATTTTCGCCGCATCGAGGACCGTCTTTTTCGGATTGGCCGGATCGTACCCTTCCGGGAGTGGGGCCTGGAGCGATTTAACGAAGTGGGTCAGCGCCCAGAGCTCATCGGTCGTGAATGAATGTTCGTATGCCGGCATCGGTGTCCCGGGGATACCCATTATGATCGTCCGATAGATGTCGCGCGGCATGTTTCCCCATTTTAACGGCCCGCGCGTTAGGTCTCGCGGTGCAACGCGATCACCCCATGCGTCGGTAAGAGATGCAGCAGCTGGCCCGTCCCCATTTCCCGCGGCACCGTGACACGCGACACATCCCCGTTTGGCGAAGAGCCCTCTCCCCTTAGCGATCAGTTCCGGTGTGGATTTGACCTCCGTGGGAATATCCACCGGGCGGTCCGCGGCAGCGAGTGCAATCCGTGGGGCGAACGATTTGACATAGGCGAGGAGATCCTTCCACTCGGCCATGCTCAATAGGTCCCACCCCGGCATCGCCGTTCCCGGCACGCCCACCTTCATCGTCTGGAGGATATCGGTATCGCTCGGCACAGGCCCGCGGGTCGTCCGATATTTAAAGATCCCGGAGGTAAGATCGCGGGGTTTAGGCCAAAGGAGGGGAGCGACTGGGCCGCCCCCATCGCCCTTCACGCCATGACAATCGGCACAGTGAATGTTGTAGAGGACCTTCCCTCGCGCCGCCGCCGCCGATGGACCGCCATCGCGTGGCCCCTGCGCCCGGCATCCGACAAGACTTAGCCCTATAGCCATGATCGCCCAGATCCGCATCGCATCCCCCTATTTTTCAATGTCGACACCCACTTACAGCTCGCGCACGCTACCACGCAGGCGCTGACGTGACAAGAAAATCATCCCGTGAATCAGTGGAATCCGAGCTCTCGGGCGATCTTTTCTACAGGCCGCTTCCCCTCATCCTTTTCGATCGCCAGGGCCAGCATCTTCGCGTCCCACACCTCGTCAAACCGGAAGAGATATTCCATAATCGCATTCCGAATCAGTTCCGCCCGGGTCATGTGCAAGACCTTTGCTTTTTTGTTGAGCTCCTTCAAGAGCGAATCCTCAAATCCTATGGAAATTGCCTTCATCGGTACGCCTCCTTTCGATGCGCTATCAGATACACGTCGACAATCTTTTGCTCGTCATCAATGGTGTAGAGAATGCGGTACGGCCACACAACCTTGCGATAGCCATGCTCAACCTCTGCCAGTTTTTCACATTTATGACCCCTCGGCTCCTCGCCGAGCTCCAGCATTTTCTCATACACATGCCGCTGATATTTTCGGTCCAACTTTTTCAACGCCCGCTCGGCCGACGCGCGCACCTCAATTCTATATCTCATTAGATATTAAATCTAATATCTTTAAAGGTGTCTGTCAAGCAATGGTTTCTTATAGTGGTCCCCCACCTGACTCTCAAGTTTCTGCCCCCATTGCCAATGCATGGACTACGGTTTTCGACTGCGGTTCTCGGAGACAAGATTTTACGAAGCGCCGATCAGATCGGACAACGGGGGGCGCGCCAAGAGGGGGGCCAACTCCTCCTTGCCGATAAATGTGACCTGGCACGCCGTCATCGCCTGGCCGGTGGTCGGATAGGGGGTGGCGGTCAGGAGCTCCTTGAGACCGAGGAGCGCCGGCGCGACTATGTAAGATAGGATGCGCCCATCCTCGCGCAGGACAACCTCGCCGTCGCTCAAGACCCATAGGCC
>JACPFG010000070.1 GCA_016183125.1 Deltaproteobacteria bacterium | reverse complement strand
GAACGACGCCATCGCGATCACCGCAGGATTAATACACACCTGTGCCCTGAAGAAGGACACGAGCGTCGTCTGTTGGGGGTATGGCGGCGAGGGGCAATTGGGCGTTGCACCCGACGACCCCCTGCCCAATCAGGTGACGGACGGCTCTGGCAACCTGCAGCCGCATCAAACCACCGTGCCGGTTCAGGTACAGAATGGGATGGGGGACATCTTGAAGAACGTGACGGGAGTAGCCGCGGGGGATTACCATACATGCGCGATGTCCACGCAGCTAGGCACTGTGCTCTGCTGGGGTAGTAACGATGTGGGTCAGTTGGGGCGCGGTTTTAAGGGCGGGCTGATGCCGTATCCCAAACCGGTCATCATGGCGGGTACATTCGCCCCTCTAGAGAACATTTCCACGCTGGCGGCAGGGGCCAAACATGCCTGTGCGGGGCAAAAAGATGGGCCGGTCTATTGCTGGGGGAATAATGACTCGGATCAACTCGGCACGGACTGGGACATCATCGACTCTCCGTCGGCAGTGAAGGTCGTTGTCGAAAATGTCACGGATGTGAAAGATCTGGCCGCAGGCAAGGACCATTCCTGCGCCCTCCTGAAAGACGACTCCGTCAAGTGCTGGGGGAGTAATGCCTTTGGTCAGCTCGGGATTTCTCCCTCGCTGATCGACCCGTACGGCACGCCCGTGTGCGATCCATACGGTAATGTCGCATGTTCGGCGCCGACCGGAACGGCGGTGTGTGATCCCTATGGGTCGCTCAGTTGCGCCGACACCAAACCGGTGTGCACGCCGTCCACCGGCAAACCGAAGTGCGTGGAACTGTAAATTCTGAAAATAGCAATTGCTATTTTTGTATAGTTTGTTACTCTTTGCAACATGCCGGGGCTCTCCATCACAATGGATCAACGGTTGTTTCGTCGCTTCGGCCAGGTGTGTCGACGACACGGGTATCAGAAAAAGGGCGTGCTCCTGCGGATGATTCGCGGTTTTGTCACACACGATGCGCTGGCCGCACGGAAACGGCGTGGATGGCCGGATACCCAGCGAGATCCGTTGGATCGGATTATCGGTAGCCTTGTTCCAATGCGCCCGATGAGCGCGAAGGCGATTGACGCCATGCTCTACGGACGCCGGTAACGTGGACCTCTTTGTCGATACCTGGGGGTGGATCGCTCTCGGCAATCCGAGGGACCGGGGACACCGGGCGGCGAGCCGGCAATTGGCGGTCGTTCGACAGGGTCATGGAATCGTGGTGACGACGGATTACGTCCTGGATGAAACGATTACCCTGCTCTTTCTCCGCCAGCCCTTTCCAAAAGCGGCGGCATTTTTCACGGGCATCCTTGAGGCGGCAGCGTTAGGCACCGTGACGATCGAGACGATCTCGCCGGAACGGTTTGCAAAGGCCTGGATCCTTCGAAAGAAGTATCGCGACAAACCGACAATCTCCTTTACGGACTTCGCCTCATTCGTTGTGATGCAAGAACTGAATGTCGCCCATGTGTTAACCGACGATCATCATTTCGAGCAAGCAGGCCTCGATTTTATTCGGATTTGCTAAGCCAATGCCCTTTCTCATTTCCTGGTGGATTGCTCTTTACCGGACCTTCTCCTCGGCGTGGCCGCGGTTGGGCGGCTCCGATGGCGATCGCTCCTTCTGAGCGGGGCAGTGGCGGGTGCCGCGCTGATCGTGCTGACATTTCAAGTCCCGGTAAGCGTCCGCGGCCCGTTCGCTCCTCGAACAGGCCTTGGCAAACGCCCCCACCTTCGAGACCGCTAGACAGCAACTCTACCAGATCACGACCCAGGCGCCCGCAGCACCACAATAAACCCACAACAAATCCTTGCGTTCGACTCTAGTCCCCACTTACAATGGAGACAGGAGTACCCAGATGTCGTGGCGACTCAAGTCGCCGCTTGTGCAGCTAAGTGGTTAATATGGTTGAAAAAATTGATCGGCCGGAGGCGCCGCCTGCCTATCAGGTAGTGGCCACTACGGCAACAAAGGATGACCGTGGGCAGGGCGGGTCACAGCCACAGGCGGAGGATGAGTTCAGCTCGCCGGGGACCGAGGCAGAGTGGCGCCGGCTTCGCGGACCACTGCAAGACCGAAAGCTGCTCCGGGTCCGGCGGGAGGACATCCGCCGAGTCGGGTTCCGCCGCGCGGTGCTGCAGGCAAAGGCCTCAATTCTGGAGATCGATGTTGAACTAGTCAACGGCCAGATCCTGGAGAGGGCTCATTTCGTTCTTCCTCGCCTTGATGAATATTGGCAGTGGAAAGGATATCCCCCGGGGCAAGACCTCCCGTTGCCGACACTTCTGAAGGAACCGTATGTAGAAATCAGCGTGCCGCAGCAGGGTGGGGTGCCCCAAACGCACGCGCGCGCCAACGCACCCGCGATGGCCGGAGCTGCGGAGACCCGCGTGCAATCGTGGTGGTCATTGTGGGACGTCCGCACCGGAGACATGCGACCGATAGCAGTGGCGGCCTATGTCGCCGTCGCTGTCATCGGGATAGTGGTGTTGTGGGTGATCTGGTAATGGCGGAGTTTGAACCAAAACAGTTTGGCCGTTTCTACCTCCTGGAAAAACTCGCCGTCGGCGGCATGGCGGAGATCTACAAGGCCAAGACATTTGGCGCCGAGGGGTTCGAAAAGCAGCTCGCCATCAAGCGGATCCTCCCCCACTGCTCGGCCGACAAGGATTTTATCACGATGCTGATCGACGAGGCGAAGCTCTCCGTCGTCCTCTCGCACGCCAACATCGTCCAGGTCTACGACTTAGGCAAGGTCGGAGACGACTATTTCATCTCCATGGAGTATATCAACGGAATCAACCTGCGCGACGTTCTTTACCGATGTCGCGAGCGGCTGATCCCGCTCCCACAGGAGATCGCAGTATATATCATCAGCGAGGTCTGCAAGGGGCTCGATTACGCCCACCGGAAGACCGATCACAGCGGCCGACCGCTCGGGATCGTCCATCGGGACATCAGCCCGCAAAACGTGCTGATCTCCTTTGAGGGAGAGGTCAAAATCGTCGATTTCGGGATCGCTAAGGCGGCCATGAATATCTCGCACACAATGGCCGGCATCCTGAAGGGCAAGATCGCCTACATGTCGCCCGAGCAGGCGCTCGGCAAGGCAATCGATTACCGCACCGATCTCTTCTCCACCGGTATTCTCCTCTACGAATGCCTCACAGGCGATAAGCTCTTCACGGGGGAGAGCCAGTTCGAGGTGCTTAAAAAGATCCGCACCATGAAGATCGACGTGACTAAGCTCCCCGTGGGGATTCCGAAACCTCTACAACAGATCCTCGTGCGTGCGCTGGCCTATTTCCCGAAGGACCGCTTTCAGAGCGCCGGGGACATGCAGATCGAGCTGACCAAATACCTCTATGCCACCTTGCCGGAATTCTCTCCGCAAAAACTCGCGGCCTCGGTGCGCACCCTTTTTGTCGACGAGCTGGAGCGCCAACAGCGCCAGATCGCCATGCAGCAGCAGCTCCAGGCCCAAACCAGCTCGATTCGGCTACCATCCCAGACGGCGGTGCAGCAGGATCTGGTCGTTCGCGACGAGACGATGGCAACACCCACACCGCCGGGCCTAACCGCAACGCGACGCCAGGTAACCGGACCGGTCACGCAGGCAGAGACTACCATGGAGACCGTTCGGGCCGGGCGAGGGATCGGCGCCAGGATCGCCGCAGCGCTGGGAGCCATGGCCCTGATCGGTCTGGGAGCGCTCGGATACGCGCGCTATCTCCATCCACGCCTCTTCCCAGCCGAACCTGTGGCACCGCTGTACGGCTCTGTCATGATAAGCTCCAGTCCTGCCGGCGCGCAGGTCTATATCGACGGCAAGGATCTGCAGAAGGTAACCCCTACTACCATCGACCAACTGGAGATCGATAAGTCATACACAGTAAAGCTGACAAAAGAGGGGCACGCCGATCTGGAGCACAAGGTGAAGGCAACTTCGACGACACCGCTCTCGATAGCGCTCCAGCTCGTTGAGTCGGGCAAACCGCCGGCGCCGGCCGCAGCAATCCCGACGTCGCCAACCGAGCCAGCGCCTCCCCCGGCTACGGTGGGGACGATCCGCGTGGTCTCAACACCTCCTGGGGCGACGATCCTGCTCAACGGCCGCACGACAGGCAAGGTGACCACGGCAACCATCGGCAATCTTGCGATGAATAAGCGCTACACGATCGGTGTTCTCAAAAAGGATTTCGAGGGATGGACACGCAGTATTCAGTTAACTGACTCCTCAGCAACGGTAAGCGGCGAGCTCAAACCGAAAAAACAGGCGCCGACAGCCGCCCTGCCTCCACCGGAGACACCGCCATCGACACAACCGGCACCGCCGGAAAAGGCCCCAAGGGAGCCGGCCACTGCCGGCGGCCCCGGCTCGATCAAGGTCAGTTCTAATCCGAGCGGGGCGGAGGTTTTCGTCAACGGGGATTCGCACGGAAGGACCCCAGCCACAATCGCGGGGCTCTCCGGTTCGGTCAAGGTAGTCCTTACCAAGGAGGGCTACGCACCGTATTCGACGCGGGTGACGATCAAACCGGGCGAGACAGTGTCGCTCGGCACGGTCCAGATGGGCAATATCTTAGGCGAGGTGAGCGTCTCCAGTTCGCCTTCCGGCGCCATGGTCTATATCGACGGTGAGGCCACGGCACGGACACCGGTGACTATCAGGAAAGTAAGGCGCGACAAGGGTCACAACATCCGCGTGACGCTAAACGGCTTCAAAACCTGGGAACGGTCCTTTAACTTCGGGCAGGAGGGCGAAAAACGCTTTCATGCCGACCTCCAAGAGGAATGACGACTATGCCGATCACAGAAACGGAGCCTCAGACACAGCTCCTAAAGATGGAGGAAGCCCCAGAACCGGTAACTCTGCGCAAGTGCCAGATCATCGTGATCGACGGATTGGACAAGGGGAAGAAACTTACGCTGCACAAGACGACGACTAGCCTGGGCAAACGGGAGGATAACGACTTCGTCCTGGCCGACAAGACGGTCTCCCGCAACCACCTGGAGATCGAATATACAGCCGACTGCTTCCTGCTTAAGGACCTGGGGAGCACCAACGGTACGCTCTTGAACGGAAATCGGGTGAAGGAGGCCTATCTCGCCCCCGGAGATGTGATAAAGCTCGGCAACTCGCGGATAGAATTTCGGGCATTTGACGAAAAGGTGAAGATAGAACCCTCTGCAAACACCAGCTACGGATATCTCGTCGGCCAGAGCCTCAAGATGCGGCAGATCTTCGGGATCCTCGAGCGGATCGCCGGGACGAACGCAACCGTTGTGGTCGAGGGTGAGACCGGAACCGGCAAGGACTTGGTAGCCAGATCGATCCATGAACAGAGCGCCAGGCGCAGCCGTCCCTTCGTCGTCTTCGATTGCAGCGCCGTGGCGCCTAACCTGATCGAATCGGAACTCTTCGGCCACGAACGCGGGGCATTCACCGGTGCCGTCCGCTCGCGCCGGGGGGCCTTCGAGGAGGCGCATGGCGGGACGATCTTCTTAGACGAGATAGGAGAGTTGACGCTCGACCTGCAGCCTAAGCTGTTGCGCGCGCTGGAGCAGCGGGAGGTCCGCCGCGTCGGGGCTAACAATCCCGTGCCTATCGACGTGCGGGTGATCTGCGCTACCAACAAGAACCTTAAAAAAGAGATCGGCGCGGGGCGCTTCCGCGAGGACCTCTATTACCGACTTTCAGTCGTGAAGATCAGCATACCGCCGCTACGCGATAGACCGGACGACATTCCGCCGCTGGTGGAGAAGATCCTGCGGGACGGAAAATTCAACCGCAAACCGGACGGGGGCCTGCGGGTCGCCCGCGTGGAAGACGAGGCGCTCAAGGTGCTTAAGCGCTACCAGTGGCCAGGCAACGTGCGCGAGCTGGTTAATGTGTTGGAGCGGGCCACATCGTTTGTGGATAAGGACACCATCCATCGCAACCATCTCGAATTCGTCTTTCAGGAGCTGGACCGAGACGAGGAGCGGACCGAAAAACTGGCCGTCAACCGCGACCTGCCGTTCAAGGAGGCCAAACAGAAGGTGTTGGAGGTCTTCGAGAAGGACTATCTGTTAGATCTCTTGCGCCGCAACAACCACAACCTCTCCAAAGCCGCACGCGAGGCCAAGATCGACAGGAAACACATCCGCAATCTGCTGAAACGCTACGGCATCCCGACCAAGGAGGAGTAAATAGCGCTTCTTCGACTCACACTTTCGATGCGGCCTCGGCCGGGGTCGGTGGATTCGGGCCGCCGTCTCCTCGGCTTACGGGCCTCGTCGCGGCTTATCCTCGCTCGCCGCAGCTTCAGACCCATCGATG
>JACPFG010000022.1 GCA_016183125.1 Deltaproteobacteria bacterium | reverse complement strand
GGGCAGCAGACGCATCACCACCTTCTCGCCATACATAGTAGGAAAGGTGGAGAGGCGCAGGTCGAGCAGGTTGCCTAGCAACTTGACGCGCGTGCGGCCGTCTTGCGGGCTTCGGCGTTCTGCTATGTCCATCCCCCCCATGATCTTGAGTCGACTGACGATCGGCAGGTGCATCGCCCTCGGGAGGACTGCGCGTTCCTCCAGGAGGCCGTCCACACGGTAACGCACCCGCATGGCACCCTGTTGCGGCTCGATATGGATGTCGCTGGCCCGTTCGTAATACGCCTTGAGGATCAATCCGTTGACCGCCTCGACCACCTTGGCACCGGAGGCGAGCTCTTTTAACTCCTCCATGCTCCCCTCGCCCTGACTGTCGCCACCGATCCCCATGATCTCCAGGCTCTCCTCACGCAACAGCGATGGCTCGTGGAGCTGATAGTGAACCTGGATAGCCTCGTGGATATCGGCGTCCACCGCCAAGACCGGTTGTAGGTCGCACTTGACGATCCCCTTGATCTCTTCGAGCGAAAAGAGCGTTAAGGGATCGGCGATTGCGATCGTCATCATGTCTTCCACGCGATGGAGCGGCATGAAGTGATATTTCTGCGCGACGCTGACAGGGACGGCCTTAACAACGGCAGGATCGATCCCCTGATCGGCCAGCGTCACCCGTTCCAGCCTAAAATGGTCGGTGAGGAATTTGCGGATCGGCTCTGGCCCCAGGAAACCCTTCTTGATAAGGATCGAGCCGATGTCGCCCCCCAGGTTCTTCAGGGTCACCTCGGCAACGCGCAACTGATCCTTGGTAATGAGGCCCTCTGCGACGAGGGCGTCGGGGATCTGCTGAAAGGAAAATGTGTTAGCGGTGTTCTCCGCCATGGCTACGGCCAACCTTTTCGTCATCATACTGTAGAAAGATAGCGGTCGTCAATTCAGGGCATTGCCCTTGTTTTCTTCATATGCTATTTTGGGCTGGTACAAAGGAGCTGCCATGGGGAAGGCAACATTGCGCGACCTGCTCAAGGTGATGGTGGAACGGAAGGCATCGGACCTGCATGTCAACGTAGGCATTCCCCCTAATCTTCGGATCGACGGGACGTTAGTTCCATTGACCGAGCACGGCACGCTCGACACGGCAGAGACCGAGCGACTCTGCACGGAGGTCTTAAGTCCGGAACAGAAAAAACAATTGATCGAGAACCGAGAGTTAGATCTCTCGTTCGGCTTGGAGCAGCGGTGCCGAATCCGGGCCAATATCTATTGGCAACAGGGCGGTATGAGCGGGGCCTTTCGGAATATCCCGTTCACGATCCCCACATTCGAGTCGCTAGGCCTACCGTCTATCCTGATGACGCTCACCGAGCGGAGTCGCGGGCTGATCCTTGTGACGGGGCCTACCGGGAGCGGAAAGTCTACCACGCTTGCAGCCATGATCGACCGGATAAACGCTGCTAGGCACGATCATATTATAACGATAGAGGATCCGATCGAATACATCTACACTCAGAAACAGTGCGTGATCAACCAGCGCGAGGTGGGCCAGGACACCAAGAGCTTCAACGCAGCTCTCAAATACGTCCTGCGGCAGGACCCGAACGTCGTCCTGATCGGCGAGATGCGGGACCTGGAGACGATCCAAAACGCCATCACCGTGGCGGAGACAGGTCATCTGGTCTTCGCAACGCTCCATACGAACAACGCGGTGCAGACGATCGACAGGATCATCGACGTCTTCCCGCCGCACCACCAGCCACAGGTACGCACCCAGCTCTCGTTCATCCTTGAGGCGGTGATCTCACAGGCCCTCATGCCGAGGGTCGGGGGCGGCCGGGTCCTGGGACTCGAGATCATGATACCAACGCATGCAATTAGGAACCTGATCCGCGAGAACAAGACCCATCAGATGTATGCGCAGATGCAGATGGGCCAGGAGGGGACCGGGATGTTGACCATGAACCAGTCGTTGGCCCGGCTGGTGAAAGAAAACGCTATTACCTTCGAGGAGGGGCTGCGCCGTGCTATCGATCAGGAGGAATTCCTTCAGCTAACCGGCCGTACCCACCCGCGTGCGGGGGCGCGCGCTGCTGGTGTTACCGGTTCATCTCCCCGCGGATAAAGTCCTTGCGATTCTCCTTTCAGGCGTTAAGCTGACGATATGTTCCCGAAAGCGGTCGTCATACCGTGTGCCGGCCAGGGAAGCCGGTGGTTCCCTATAACGATGATGGTGCCTAAGGAATTGCTCCCTATCGGCACCAGGCCGGCTATCCAATATGTGGTCGAAGAGGCCGCAGCAGCCGGCGCCCAAGAGATTGTCCTTGTCTGCCACCGGACCAAGCTATCCATTGCGGAATATTTCGAGGGCTCTGCCGCACACGAAGAGCTCTTTCGCCGCGGGGGGAAAATCGCAGAGTGGAAACGATTGAGAGAACTGGCGGACCGCGTCCGTTTCCGCGTTATTTACCAGGAGAAACCGAAGGGATTGGGAGACGCCATCCTCTGTGCGGCCGGCGCCGTGGGGGAGCAATCATTCTGCGTCATTCTGCCGGACGACCTGATCTTCGGTCGAGAGCCGACCATAGGGTCGCTTGTCCGGACGTGCGTCTCCCACAACGGATGGGGAGTGCTGCTAAAGGAAATTGGGCATGAACAGGTCAGTTCGTACGGGATCATCGACGGCCAAGCAGTTACTGACGGCCTATACACCCTGCGGCGAGCAGTGGAAAAACCGTCACTGGAGAGCGCTCCTTCCCGTCTTGCCATTGTCGGTCGGTACTATTTTCCGCCGCGGATCTTCTCCCTTCTCTCCTCCTTGCCGACCGGCGCGCTGGGGGAGATTCAGTTAACCGATGCGATCAACCATCTGGCGCGGGAAACACCCGGATACGGAATGGTCTGTCGTGACCTTATCCACGACATCGGGACACCGGCGGGTTTTGCACAGGCCCAACAGGCGGTGCAGGCGGTGCACGGCAACATCTAACCCTTACGCGGAACGCCGGGGCTGGTGAGGCGTCCTGTATCGAGCGCCCGATCGAGCGCGCGGCGCGGCAGATTCAGCGTTCGTTCTGCTATCTCACGCAAACCCTTACCCTCTGCAAAGGCTTGTTTTACCAATTTGGCCGCGGTGTCATAACCGACGAGCGGCGCCAGAGCGGTGCCAACGGATAGATTGCGCGCTATCAGTTCCGCACATCGTCGCCGATCCGCGCCGATTCCTGCTACGCACTTAGCGCGGAAGTTCTCGACACCGGCCGCCAGTAACTGAAGTGATTCGCACAGCGTC
>JACPFG010000063.1 GCA_016183125.1 Deltaproteobacteria bacterium | reverse complement strand
GCAAGGAGCTTCCCCGCGCCGACGGTGTTGAGTGTCGGTTGATAGCTTGTCAGCGTCTGTATGGCGTTGTCCCAGAGCCAGAGCGTTGCCGGCCACCCGGTCACCCGGCGGGCCATGTCGATGACGTCTCCATTCACGAAGGCCGGAACGAGACCCTTGAGCAGGAGCGGTGCGGGATCGGCCGGATCGGCCAACCGCTGGCGGTAAAGCCCTTTGCCGTCTTGGTGGATCACGGCATCCCCCTGCCCATCGCCATCAATATCGAACCGCGTGAGGGCCGGGACCGTGTCGATCTGGATTTCGTAATGGGCGGCCATTGGGCTGACCAGCCCCACGGCATCTTTGGCGACCGCGTGGAGATACCATGCCCCATCCGCCACCGGAAGCATCTCGCCGGTCATCGTCGGCATAGCCGTGATCGCGATCTCCGTCGTGCCGCTTACGTCGGCCGATCGCCAGAGATCGTACGGCCCAGGCGTGGTCGTCGGCAGTTGGTCAAATAGATAGGAATATCCGACGACACCGGAGGTGTCGGGATGGGCGGTGAGGAGGCACAGCGGCCGATTGTTCGGCGACGGTTCCGCGTCCGGGTGCGTGGGCGAGAGAATCGCGGGCGCGCGCGGCGGGGCCGTGTCGATCCTCACCGTGATCGTGTTCGACCAGGGGCCGGCATGTTCGAGGAGGTCCACCGCCCGCAACCGGAACGTGTGGATGCCGGATTCAAGTGTCGGGTGATACATATTCACGTTGCCGAGGATGGTCTCGACGCCGTCGATCGCGAGCCGGTAGCGCGCCACCCCGCTCCCCGGATCGGGCGGCGTCGCCCAGGTGAGTTGCGGCGAATCGTGCGTCGTCCATATCGTCCCGCAGTGCGTCTCTTCCAGCAGCGGCGCCGGCGGCGGGCTGACGTCGGATTTGATTGCCGCATATCCCGGTTCGCTCACGTTGCCATGCGAATCGATCGCCCGGACGGCGATAGTGTGCTCCCCTTCGCTCACGGGCCCGGCGGTCCAGGTAGTGGTATTCCCTACCGACTGCCACGGATTCTGATCGAGCCGGTATTGATACTCGGCAATCCCGTGCTTGTCGGTTGCCGCTCCCCACGTTACGGTAAAGGTCGTCACTTCGCTCCATCCGACAGGCGCAACGGCAAGCGCCGGCGGTGTGGGGGGCGTGAGATCGGCCGCAAAGAATGTGAACATCAGTTGATTATTCGCCTCGTTCGGTTCGGCGAGCGTCCCATCGGGATCGGCAATGATTTTGGCGACATGCTCTCCATACGCCGGGGTGATCGTCATCTCCTGCGGAACAGCGGCGTTCGCACCGAGGGAAACCGGCTGTGCCTGCGCGACCGCTCCATCCACGACGAGGTGAATCTTGGTCGTGACGGCGATGCCACCGAAGTTCTGCACGCTGAAGGCAATCGGAAGCGGCGCGTCCTCCGGCACGACCGCCGGAATTACGGCCATCGCCGCGACCGCGACGTCGGGGGTGTCTTCCGCGACGGTCACGCCCACGGAATACGTGGCGGCAAGCCCGGAGGTGTCTTTCGCGCTGATCGTGAGCGGCAGCAAGCCTGTCACGGGCGTCGGCACGCTCCCCTCATAGCGTTTGCTCGACGCGTTATAGCCGAGTTGCCCGCTCGCCTCACCGAGCTGAGCGGTGACCGAAGCCAGCGCTACGTTATCCCACGCCGCAACACTCACCGGCAGCGGCGTTCCGACCGGAATCGATTTCGGCGCCTCCACGATCTCAATAACCGGCGGGGTCTGGTCGATCACATGTATCGACCACTGGTAACTGTTGTTCCCCTCGTCGGCCTCGATCAGCGCATTGGCGGGATCGACGGCGATCTCGGCGGTATGCGGGCCGTACTGCGCGGACCACTGAAATTGCACGACCGCCTCGCCATTGAGACCCGGCAACGTCGTCTCCCCCTTTGTCTTCCCGTCCACGCGGAAGGTCACATTGATCGGCTCCGCGCTCGCGGTGCCGAGATTGCGCACCGTCGTTACGATCGCCGCCGGCGAGCCATCGATCACCTGGACCTCCATGACCTTCACCTGCTGGACGCTCAGATCGGGCAGGTTCGCCAGGACGGTCACCGGCTGCTCTTTGGATTGTTTCAGGCCGCTCTCGTCGGTGGCCGTCACGGTCACGAACGATGCGCCGGGCTGAGGATAGACGACTTGGCCCTTGCAGAGGCCGTCGACACAGATGAGCGGAACGGTACCGGAAGGCGTGGTCGCAGTCACGGAAGCGAGCGGCACAGTACTCGTCACGCCGGCCTCAACCGTGGCGGGGACACCTTGGGTCACCGGCGATGCAATCGTCAGGGCGGTGATCTGCGGTGGGACCTGGTTGACGACAGAGACACTTCGCTCGGTCTGGTTGTTTCCTTCGTCCAGTTCCTCCACCTCTTGATTCGGATCCGCGATAAATTTGAGTGTATGGGGCTCATAGCTCCCCTTCCACGAGTAACACTGGGGAGGTAACGCCGCACCGCCATCAAGACTTAAGGTAAACGAATAAACTGTCGCACTATCGATCAGGAGTGTCCCCGTGGCAAATGGCACATGCTGAGTCCCCACATTGCGCAAGGTCATGCAGATGATAGCCGCTTCCCCCGCCTGAGGATTGGCCGGCGTCACGGTGAGGTCCGCCGGTCCCACGGCCAGATCGGCCTTCTGCGGCTTGACCACCAGCGGGACTTGTTGATGAGAGGAAAGCCCGGAAGAATCCGTGGCGACGACATCCACGAGATAATTCCCGACGTTCATCTCCAGGACCCCCTGATAGTTCTGCTGCGCCGGTTGATACGTGCAGGGAACCGTCTTTCCGGCAACGCTTGCGACGACAGAGGCGATATCGTCGTTGTCAGAGGCCGCGACGGTGATCGGGATCGGGCCCTCCCACGCCGGTCCAAACACAACGCCCCCGATCACCGGCGGCGTCCCGTCGGCGACGGTAAACGTGATCGTTGCCTTATTATTCACCTTCTGTTCGGGAACCAACTTCTCAGGATCGAGCTCAATCGTTGCCGTGTTGACCCCCACGGAAGCAACCCAGCCGGAGAAAGTGACCTTCTTCCCTGTTTCCCCCTCTTCCAGGCTCATAGCTTTTTCATCGTAAAACTCCCCGTTGAGGCGAAACTCAATCCAAAATGAGGCCTTCTGGCCCCCATAATTATGCACCATGGCCGTGATCGCTGCCGGTTGCAGATCGAGCGGCACTGCAGGAGAGAGCTCCAAGTCTTGGTCAATGGCAAGTTCGGGCCCGGTTGTTTGCACATGGAGCAAGAGGTTGCCGCTCGCGCTCAGTCCGTTCGTATCCGTTACCGTGACTGCTATAAGATAGGGCCCGGGCAGGCCCGGTGCCTTAAAACCAGGGGATTCGTACCAGTCCGGTCCCGTTTCGGTGAAGGTCATCGGTGGCCCGTCCCCGATAGTGGCCGTCACGCCGGCGATGTCGTCGTTGTCGGAAACTTTAGCGGCAATCACGACCCCCGCTTTGTCATGGCCAACGCCACAATCGCCGCCGGGCGGGACGAAGCATTGGGGGTCGTTCACTCCCACACCGAGGATCGTCGGTGGCTCGGTGTCGGTGACCTGATACTGGATATTGAGGTTCGTAAGCTCCAGGATCCCGGCGGAGTTAGAGGTCACGACGAACGGCACTTGGACAAGCCCATTAGGATCTGCCGGGGCTGAGGCCATATATGTATTCAGCACCGTCGAAAAATCGGCAGTGGTTTCCTTCCCTGAGTAGTTGCCCGAATGCGACCACTCGTATTGATTATCCCCGCCCACGTCAAAACTGGGATCGAAAGGATACTGCGGTCCAGGGTTCTGCCAAAAACGGACCCCGCCCTCATAGTTGCCGACGAAGAGGTCTTGGTCACCATCGGCATCAATGTCGGTAAAGGTCGGGGCTGGCAGAAAAACATTCTCATTCCACCCAGGCAATGTGAATGGAATGCATGTCAAAACATCTTGTTGTGGTGAGCCAACGTTTCGATAGTAGATTAGCTGGTTAAATCCGTTTTCCTCTAACTTGTCGCTGCCGTCGAATAAGTCATCATCGCCGTCTTGGTCGATGTCGACAAATGTAGGCGAAAAAGCCCCCGCATATTGGCACGAAACACCGGGATAATACTGCGTGATAAAAGTCCACACGCCGCCATCATTCTTGTAAAAGCTCATCTCCGGGTTATATGCCCCGGAAAAAAGATCCACGTCGCCATCGGCATCGATATCGGAAAGCGCAGGTCTCGGATAGTTCATCAAACCAGTGATGCCATCCGCAAATACATTTTCAAGGGCCCATTGAGACTCCGCGGCGGTTCCAATATTTCGATAAAAGTCGATATGGCCAGCATATGTTTCTGGTGATATGACATCTTGCCAACCGATGACAACATCCGGATCGCCGTCCTTATCGACGTCCATAAAGTCTGGAGCAAAATTGGTCATGCTATTATCTTTGGCGAATCCGCCAAAGTTATCTGTCACAAACGTCCACTGATGCTGTGCTGGTGTGCCATCGTTTCGATAGAAATATATTCCGCCAGCGCCGCCACCGCCGGCATTGAATCCGATAAAGAGATCCTGGTCCCCGTCGCCATCAATATCGGCAAATGTCGGCATGCTGTGGTATCCCACATCAATAACATCCCCTCCCACCGCCTCCTCTCCCATGAACTGCCATTGAATACTGATGGAGCCGGCGATCTCAACCTGCGCCAGCGTGACCTGGGCCTCTTTCGGGAGTGTGACGTAGGCAATGACCGGTGTTTGCGGCTCAAGTGAGAATATCGCGCTGGTCTTCCCATCCGCAAACGTTGTGAGCAGTTTGTTATCCGGGGCCACCACGATGAGCTTGGCCGAGGCCAAGCCCTGCGCCCCGTTGCTATCGGTTACCGTAAGCGTAATCTCATGTGTGCCGGCCGAGAGGTCTTTGCAAATGCTCTTCCCTAATCCCAGTGGTTCCGGCACGAGATTCGATCGCCATTCGAAGGCCTCATCCGGCAGGATCAGGTCCAGCTCGTCAGTGGCCTCGCCATTAAGGGGGGTACACACCGCCTGGCTCACGATATTCTGTCCCGGTTTCGGCGTGAGGATCGTTACACTCGGCGGTTTTGGCATGACCACCAGCGTGACCGTCGCCGTCCCTTCCATGCCTTGGCTATCTTTGGCCTTGAACGTGACGACGTGCGTGCCAATACTGAAAAACTCGGCTGTAAATTGCAGCGTGTCTCCAAGCAACCCATCAAGACTCGATCTCCATTCGACCTGCCCTGTCCCCAGCGCGCCATCCTCCGGATCGTTCGCGCTCCCCTGGAACGTGATCGGATCGCCATGCAGGAACTCCTTGCCGGGACTCGGGGAAATAATCGCCACCGCCGGGGCCTTGGGCAGAATGATCGTGATCGGGACCGCTGCGCTCGTCTCCCATCCATCGGTGTCGGTCGCCGTGAGTGTAATCGTGTGGGCGCCGGGCGAGAGGTTTTGGACCGTTACGGCCTCCCCTGTGCCGAGCGCGCCGTTCAGACTTGACGACCACTGAAGCGCCGCTTCCGTGAGCGCGCCATCCTGTGTGTCGGTCGCCGATCCGGCAAGCTGCACCGGTTGTCCCGCCACGAAGGTGGCGTTTGGTGCGGGTGTCGTGATCGTCACGATCGGCTGGCCGTTGTCGACGATGAGGCTGATTGCGGCGCTCGCTGCAGCTCCATCACTGTCCGTGCCGGTCAACGTGATCACATGGATGCCGGGATTGAGCGCGGCGGTGGTAAGCGTTGCGCCGAAGCCGAGGAACCCGTTGAGATTGGAAGACCAAGCGAGCTTTTCCGCCGAGAGTTGGCCATCGGTCGGATCTGCGGCACTCCCGGTGAATGTGACGGATGACTGAAAATCGGCGGTTGTGCCATTTGCCGGCGCCGTGATCGTCACCGCCGGCGGTGTGGCCGTGATCGTCACGGTCCGCGTGGCCGATGCCGACAATCCGTTGCTATCGGTCACCTTCGCCGTAATCGTCTGTGCCCCCGGGGAGAGTGTCGCGGCCACCGCGCCGCCCTTCCCCAGCCATCCCGCGATATCGGAATACCACTCGATCTTCGCGGTGAGGTCGCCGTCTTGCCCATCGGTCGCCGTGGCTTTGAGCGCCATCGGCTGCGCGTCGGAACCGGTCGCCCCATCCTCCGGTTCCACTATAGCCAAACTCGGCGTGCCGATTTGCACGTTGACCGTAACGGTCGCCGATTGTTTCGCGCCCAGGCTATTCACCGCCGTCAGCGTGATTGTGTGGCTTGCTTCGCTCAATGTTGTCGTCAGACTTGTGCCCGTCCCCAGTGCCCCATCTTTGCTTGATACCCACGCGAGACTCGAACCGGTCAAGGGGCCGTCGGCGGAGTCGCTCGCCTCGCCCAGAAATGCGATCGGCACCGCCGTGGAGAGGACCGCGCCACCGACGGGGGCCAAGATCGCCACGGCCGGGACGCCGGGGGTCGCGATCGTCACCGTGCGCGTGGCGGCGGCCGTAGCACCTTCGGTGTCCGTTGCCTTCAACGTGATCAGATGTTGGCCGGGCGGGAGGTCGTGGCCGAACCGCTAAAGAGAATCGCCTCTCCCTTCGGGAGCGTGCCGCCGGAGGGGGCAAGGATCGCAACCTTCGGCAGCGGGGAGATGACTGCCACCATCGTCTGAAACATATTGTTCGATTCATTATTCTCCGCGATGGCATTCGCCGGATCGATCGCAAGGGAGAGCTGATGGAGGCCGACGAGATCCGGCACGCTCCACGGGATCTCCACGCTCACCCCGTCCCATCCGCCGACTCCCGGCAAGTTCCCTTCCGCCACGGCGAGCGTGATCGGCGCGCCCCCATTCGTTACCTGGTCGAGGATCTTGTACGCGACGGGGCCAGCGGCGATGTTGCTCGCGTTCGTGATCGTGAGTGCAATTATGGCATTTTTCGTGGCCACGACCAGCGCGGTCGTCACACTCATCATCCCGGCCAGATCCGGCTGGTCCTGGCTTGCGGACCCGCCGGAAAAATACCAGGTGTCCCCCTGCTGCACGGCCTCCCCGCCGGTTACGGTTGTTAATAGCGTCTCTTCCGCCTGGCCGAGCGATTCGGTCTTACCGTTGAATCCTACGAAAAATTCCGCCCCGCCCCAGTAATTGAAGATCCAGGTCTCTCCATTAAACCAACTCACATTTGTCGACCCAAGCGGTTGCGCCGCCTGCCCATCCCAGTATGATTGATTAAAGGGCACAACGAGGTCGAGATCTGCCAGCGCCTCCTTGTTGATGATGTCGGCATATGGGAGACTTCCCTTAGGTAGCGTCTTGTACCACTGCGCCAACAACACCGCGGGATAGAGCGCTGCGAGGTCCCCATAGGCAGGATCGCCGGCGCTCATCTTTTGGAGCACCACCGCGGCGAGGTCTTTCATCCCCGCCTCAAAAAAACCCTTCCACTCAGTTACGAGGGACTGGAAATTCTCCACAACCGGCTGGCTGAAATTATACGGGCTTAAGTTAATCGACGGCTGCTGGCTCCAGCCGATGTCCACCGCAAGGGGGGCCTGATCGAGAAAGGCCTGATCGATCGTCGCTTGGAGCGGGGAAGATAGACCGGGGACGATCGTCCCCCGCGCCACATACGTGGGAGATGCGTTAAAACCGGCCGCCGAGATCTGCGGCCAATAGGGGCTCCCCTGGACGAGGCTTACCCACTTGTCCAGATTGGGCTTCTGATGCTGCGCGGAAAAGAGTTCGAGCTTCATCGCCACGTCCGCCGTCCACATCGTGTTCGCAAGTGCGGTCTGTTCAAACGGCGGTTCGGTGCGCGCCTTGCCGACAAACCCCCCATTTCCATCGGGGAGAAGATCGAGCGAGATAAACTGCTTCCAGTTTGGAATAGTGAGCGCAGTGAGGAACGTTGCCTTGAGTTTTTCCTGGAGCGCGGAGGCATCTACGCTAGCCTCGCCCTCGCCCGCGGGCGTCCCCTTCAGGACGAAATCGATCGCGCCGGTCGCCGGATCAACGGACAATCCGGTCAGATCCACTTTCGAGAAATCTACCCCGCCCGGCGTCTTCGGGAGTTTGATGTCGCCGCCGTAAATCGCATGCGTTGCCACCGCTTGCGTTTCCGAACCGTGAACGTAATGCGCAACGATCGTCCCCGCGGCACAGGGAGCACAGAGGGGCAAGGCGATTCCGTTGAGTGCAATCTTCACGGGCGCCTCTCCGCCGGGGGGGATCGACGGAAGCATCGTTGTGCCGAATTCGAGGAGACTGCCGGGTGGCCGAAAACCGGCGAACACATTGCCGGAATCGGCCCCACCGTCGTTCCGGATCGTGAACTTCAATTGATAATTAGCGACATTGCTCCCCTTAGCCGGCACTGCGGTTTGCAGCACGTTCACCGAGAAGGGAACGATTTTCAGGTCCGCATGCGTCTCGTGCCAGAACAACCGCATCGCCGAGGCCGTGTACTGGATGACCATCGGAATAATGTCGTCCGCCATCATCGCGGCAAGCGTCTTATCCTTGCACTTTCCGCTGACCATATCTCCGTTATTCCCCGGTTTCGGGGTATTGTGATACATCTTGGGGCAAACCTCGTTGCTCTTTTCGATGTAATAAAACCCGGGCGGCGCCGGACTGTCTTTAAACTCCGTCTCCTCCCACCAGTCATCGTCGAAGTCGACATCGTCCCCATCCCCATCTCCCTGCCCGCTCCACCAAAGGTCGCAAAGAGAGCTCGGATTGCAAAAGAAGTTTGTTGTATCATCCCAACCGGCAATGACCCACCACCCTGCGAGAGTTTTGTGCAACGAAGGGAACATCTGAGACAGTTCGCCAGAGGCCTCGTCTCCCGTCAAATTCCCCTGAAAAAGATTGCGGTTAAAGCTATACGTGGCCATCTCGTGAAAATATTTTTCCAGCGTCGGGTATTCATTTAGTGGCTTGAGCAACAAGCCGGTATTGAGTCGGCTCATAACGCCGCCCGTGCCTTGCTTCTTCATATAGTGTTCGTACCCGCCGGGGTTCACCTCGGCATGGGCCTCGATGTGTGTATGCTCCGGCACGGAGGTATCCATAAGGAGATGGAGGACATGGCCGAGGGCATAGTAAGCTCGTTGGAGCTTTAATGGTTGCAGCTTGAAAAAAAATCCACCGTTCTGTTCGATCAGGCCAGGATATTTTTGAGTCGTGTCGGGCGAGTGGTAATGCACCTTGGCATCTTCCCAATCGAAGCTGTTTTGAGCATTTGCCTTCCCTCCCCATTCATACGCGTTGGGAAACTCTATGTGTTCCTTGCCTACCATGCTTTTATCTAGTTCACCGCACCACTCGACGAAAGCAGGAGGGGAAAGAAATCCCTGCTTGTCGATGGGCCGATAAAAATGCCTAAACCAGCGGCAATTGACATCCTCGTAGGCAATGTCTCCCCACGCAAGTGGATCGAGCCCCTTGCCATTTTTGGGATCATGCCACGGCGCGCCTTCCCCAAACAGAAAATCGATCACCTTTTCGGCAAACTTTCCAATCAATACCGCCTTGTCCTCGGCGCGGGCCCCATCCCGGATCCAAAATTTATACTCAGCAAACTCATCATACATCTCCTGCGTAATTGCCTTTTCTTCGAGTTTCTTTTTGAGAAAGAGGAGTGCGGCAGAGGCGATGTCCTGATGGATCTCCACATTATATTGGACCGTGATAGGACCCTGGCCGATCTCTTCCGCATCGCCTGCGGGTAGCTCGCCGGCATCCGCGACCGGTTTTCCCACCGTTGGCGGGATCAGTGTCAGCCGCCCTTCCCCATAGGCGGCATCTTTCCCCTTCGCGCCGAGATCGATCGCACTCGATAACAACCGGGACACGACATCCGCTCCCGTCTGTGCCGCGGCGTGGGATAATAGTAACGCCGCCGCCCCGGCCACATGCGCGGTGGCGAGGCTCGTCCCGTCGGCAAAGGCATACCCGCCACCTGACATCGTGCTCATGATGTTTGCGCCGGGCGCGGCCAGGTCCACGTGCGTCCCGTAATTGCTCTCCGGCCAGATGGCATCGGTTGCGTCTGTCGCCGTCACCGCCATCGCCTCCGGATATGCCGCCGGATACATCGGGGTATCGGTCGCATCGTTCCCCGCCGCCGCGACCACGACGATCCCCGCGACCTCGGCTGCGGTCAGCGCGTCGTGCAGGAGGTTCGAGGGGGCATACGCCCCCGCGCTGATGTTGATCACGTCGGCGCCATGTTCGATCGCGTAGTAGATCCCCGCGATCAGGTCGGCATACGACCCCTCGCCCGACTGGGCGATCACCTTGATCGGCAGGATCTCCACCTGCGGCGCTACCCCAGCAATCCCCAAGCCGTTGTTGCCGCCCGCGCCGATGACCCCCGCCACCATCGTCCCGTGGCCGTGGTCGTCGTCGGCATTCTCCGTATTATTGATCGCATTATATCCGGGGAGAACGCGACCGAAGAGGTCGGGATGGGCCGCGTCAACGCCGGTATCCAGCACCGCCACGCGCACGGGCGCGCTCGCCGGGAAAAGCTCCCACGCCTCCGGCGCGGCGATCTTCGCCAGCGCCCACTGCCAGGAAAAATACGGATCGTTCGTCGGCTCCCCGGCAAGGAATGTAAGATAATTCGGCTCGGCGCCGAGGCTGGCAAGCGCGTTTGCGACATCCGTTCCGATCGGGACGGCCACTCGCTCGAATGGAAGCGCGTCGCTCGGTCGGCCCACCAGGACCTCCGTCGTCCGATACGGCCGCTTCAGACGATACGCCCGCTCCTGTTGCTGATCGCGCGGGCCGGCGGCCGGTTGGCGGGGATCGAGCGGGACGGAAAAGGTGATAGTGCGCGGCGTGGGGGATGTTTGGATCGCTTCAAGCAACTCCGGCTCGGTGGGAACAAGCTCCTGCAGCGCGCTATTTGGTGTCAGGGCAAGCGGCTCATCCGGCCCTGATGCGGAATCGGGGGCATTCGTCCCGCAGCCGGTGGCAAGCAAGCCCGCCAGCCCCACTCCACCGACCCATCGCACCATTTGCCGCCGTCGCCGCATATCCCCTCTGGGACCCTTCACGGTCTTTAGAACCAAGAACAACCGAGGTCAAGCGGGAAGATCCCCTGGCTTGATTCTTCATTGACTTTGCCCCCATATATAGGTACGCTTCTTTCCGGTGAGTATCCCGGTTACCTACTATGAGACTGCTCGTGGCGATCAACCGGTCAGGACTTATATTGAAACCCTTTCTGACAAAGAGAGGGCGAAGGTGAAGGCCCTGATTGCCCATCTCTCGGAGAAGGTTGTTTTGAACGAGCCTCACGCCAAGAAGATGGGAGGATATCCAGGGTTGTTTGAATTGAGAGCGGGGGCGCATCGGGTTTTCTATTGTTACCATGAAGGGAAGGTCGTGTTGCTGCACGGCTTCCGGAAAAAGTCGGACAAAACGCCTCAACGGGAGATTGATACGGCTTATAATCGGATGAGCGAATAAAGGGGGGGATTTTATGAGAACGAGCGGCGATTTTCACAAAGATTTGGAAAGGGACCTCAAGGACCCGATGTTTGCGGTCCATTTCAAAAAAGAAAAGGAACGATTACGGCTGGCGGATCGTCTCAAGACCGCTATGACCAGGTCGCACCTATCGATCAGGAAAGTAGCCAGCCTCATGGGGACCAGCAAATCCCAGGTAGAGCGGATTATCAGTGACCCGGAGGCCAACATCGGCCTGGACACCCTGATCAAATTTGCCTCAGTGGTGGGAAAGCGAGTGGATATTACCCTGAGGTGATTGCTCAGCCGCATATCCCCTCTGGTACCTTTCACTGCCTACCCTCTCTTACTCCGGCCACAGGACGGCGGTGGGCACGAGTACCCATGGGATCGTGCCATCTACGAAGGCGGTGGCGCCGTTCCAGCCCCACTCATAGAGCGTGCCGGTGGCGAGGTCGAGGGCATAGGAGGATGAGCCGGTACCGGCGTCCACAAACTCGATGCCGGCAAGACCCACCGCCTGAACCGGCAAATTCTTTCCGGTCGTAACCGCCGTGCCGTCGCCAAGTTGGCCGAGGAGGTTGAATCCCCAGGCCTGAACAGAGCCATCCAATAGCCGCGCCAGCGAATGAGATGCCCCGCCCGCGACGGCTGCGACATTTACGAGATTCGATATCGGCGCGGGCGCCGAGTGTTGCGCGAATGTCCCGTCGCCGAGTTGCCCGCTGGAATTAAGCCCCCAGGCGAACGCCGTTCCATCGGCGGTCACCGCGAGTGAGTGCCTATGCCCCGCCCCGATCGCGATCACGTCCGTGAGTCCGGCAACCGTCACAGGCGCCGTCCGCTCGACTTTCGTTCCGTCGCCCAGTTCGCCATCTGCATTCCGTCCCCAGGCCACAATCGTTTTGTCACTCTTCAAGGTAAGGAAATGACGTCCGCCACCGGTAATGGTTGTTGCACCTGTCAGGCCGGGCACCGCCGCGGGGACGCCTGGATTCGCATAGCTCCCGTTCCCCAACTGGCCGTTGCTGTTGGAGCCCCAGGTCCATACGTCGTTAGTCGCACCCACGATCGCCGCCGTGCTAAAATCACCCGCCGCAACGGCCGTCACGCCGCTGAGCCCCGGCAATGGCGTCGGTTGCAGGACATCGGCACTCGCGGCGCCCAATCCCAATTCCTTCGAGCTGTTGATCCCCCAGACCCGGACGGTGTCGTTGTTTTCGACCGCGACGGAGAACCGGCTTCCCGCGGCGATATCGGTGACGTTGGTGAGTCCGGGCACCGCCACCGGCGCATCCCGATTCGTTGTCGTCCCATCGCCCAATTGCCCGTTGCTATTTGATCCCCAGGCCCGCACCGTGCCATCGGCCAGCAACGCGAGCGTGTGTTTCCCGCCGTTGGATACCGCTTGTACGTTCGTCAAAACAGGTGTCGGCGTGTATGCGACATACGTTGCCGAGCCATTCCCAACCTGACCGTAGAAATTGTAGCCCCATGAGGACATCGTTCCATCGGCCTTCCAGACCATGGTGTGGCTTCCCCCGGCGGCGATTCCGACCGCTCCCGTGAACGTCCCGATTGTCTTCGGATTCAACTGATCTGTGAATGTCCCATCGCCCAACTGCCCGCTGCTGTTCAGGCCCCAGGCGTACACGGCGCCATTGGCATCAAGGGCGAGGCTAAAGTTCGCCCCTGCCGCGATGGCGACGATATCAATTCCTGCCAGCGCCGCGACCGCCTGAGGCGCCGACTGATTGTTCGTCGTCCCATCGCCCAGTTGTCCATTGGCATTCAGTCCCCACGCGTAGACGGTGCCGTTCACCTTTGCTAGCGAATGCCCGAACCCGGCGGCAATGGCGTCTACGCCGGTGAGGCCTTGCACCTGCTTCGGTGTTGTACTCGTCGTCGTGGTGCCATCGCCCAGTTGTCCCCAACCATTGAACCCCCAAGTCCAGACGGTGCCATCGGCACCGCTCAAGGCAAGCGTGTGATTTCCCCGACTGCTGATGACCGTGGCGCCGGCGATGCCTGGGACCTTCACCGGACTTGTCTGTTGCATTGTCGTCCCATCGCCGACTTGGCCGAGCGTATTGCTTCCCCAGGCATAGACCTCGCCGCCCGCCGCCGGCGTCGTCAACGCGACGGCGTGAAGGACACCCGCGGCCACGGCTGTCACCGGCGGCAATCCACCGATCTGGACAGGGACATTTCGGTCAGTTGTCGTTCCGTCACCCAGTTGCCCCACGGTATTCCGTCCCCAACTCCAGACCACACCGCCGGCCACGGCCACGGTATGGGAGTCTCCGCCGGCCACGGCGGTCGCGCTCCCGGTCACGCCATTCACTCGCGCCGGCGCGTTTAGGTCGACGAGCGATCCGCTCCCCAATTGTCCGTGCGAGTTGTAGCCCCACGTCCAGACCGATCCATCGGTCCCGATTGTAACCGTATGCCCGCCGCCACCGGCCGCACCGATCACCGGCGGCACGATCGTCCTAAAGCTCCAGCTCACCGGCGCAGCCAAGGGATTCCCCGCGGCATCTTTTACATCGGTGGTCACCGTGGCCGTATAGTCGGTGAAATAATTCAGCGGCGCGGTCGCCGTGAACGTCGCGGTACTGTTTGCGTAGCTCACCGTCCCCGCGATCGGCCCGGTCCCATCCGCCACCTGGAACGAACTCGTCGTGATCGTCGCCGCGTCCATCGGCTCGCTGAAGGTGACCGTGATCGGCGCGTTGATCGGGACCGCAGTCGCGCCATCCGGGATACTTGTGCCGGCAACGGTTGGCGCGGTTATATCCGGCGGTGGCTTCACGCTCTCATGCAGGCGATTTCCGTTCGCGTCGTAGGTGAAGGTAGCCGACGAACCTGATGGGAGGCTGAAGGACTGCAGCCGTCCCGTGGTGTCGTAGGTGAAGATGATCGGCGAGGCAATCACGCTCGAAATGCCGATACTTAGGCCGATGAATGTTACGCAAATTGTCTGCCACATTCGTTTCATTTTGATGTCGGAGCCGTCGTAGTCTGTAAATTAAAATACGATCCTTGCAACATCATCGTCGTGTCTTGCGGCTGCGGTGACATCATCCAATCTTCCGCATGTTCCAATATGTCCTCACCGGAAATTATTTCCGTCGCATCGTTGAGCACATCTAAATATTCAGAAACGAGCCCAGTCCCCTTCTTCAGTATATATTTTCCTGACGCAGACCCACCTCCAACCGACTTGGCGTTTTTGTAAATCTTGCTTGCCTTCCCGATTTTTTCGATAATTTTAGGTGTTTCTTTAATGAGCTGTGGAGTCTCGTAGAGAAATGACGCAACGTCCGCTGCCTCCTGAGGGACATCTAAGAGCTTTGTACTCCCAAGGGTTGCCTGGAGAAATTCTCTATAAGGTCCTTGCGTAATCAATTTTTCAGCCGGTTTATCTGAAAATGCCCCAACGATGTTATTAAAACTATTCGTAGTGTTAACGAAGGCATCGTCCAGGTTGCCGACGGCAGCAAGCCCAAGGGCGGCAGTTCCTTCCGGCTGGAAAATGGCCAGCGACCCTCCTGCTAGGAAGGCATTGCCGACGGTCTCAACAACACTCAGGGCCGCCTTCCCAAGTTCGAGCAATCCGGTGCCAAAGGTCTTCCAGGAGAAGAGGCCAAGGGGATCTGCCGCACGGAGCGGATTATTCCCGACATAACCATACAGATTCATCCCCCCCGCCATCCCAATCGGATCCTTGCTGATGAACCGCCCCTGGGCCGGATCATAGTAGCGCGCGCGCATGTAATAGAGGCCGGTAGGATCATTCTCCACACCGAGCGCGCCGGCAAACCGGTACGGGTTCGGCGTGCTGCCGGTCTGGGTCAACACCTGTCCGAACGGATGATAGAAGTAACTGTCTGTGACATTGCCGCTCGCATCCGTAAGCGCCGCGATATTTTGCTGCGCATCCTGATGGTAATATCTTGCGTTCTGGCCGTTTGCTGGAATCCTCGCGAGCAATCCGACGCCGTAGATATAGTAAGCGGTCGGCGTATTCGCGCCGTCCAATTCCGCCACAACAGACGAGAGCCTGCTTGTCGTGTCCACGACATACCGCGTCGTCGCGCCCCCAGCCGATTGCTCGATTCGCTCCCCCTCCGGGCCGGAGATATAACTCACCGTACCGCCGGTTGTCGTCGCCTGCGCCAGATGGTCCCTGACGTCGAAGGTGTATGCCATCCCGGGGCCGCCATCAACGAACGGTGTGGTGAGCCGCCCCACCGGATCGTACTCGAGGTTGAGGCCACCGATCTGCGCATATTGGTCTTCCGCGTTCGGCGTGTAGTCGAGCTCTTTGCCTTCAAGCGCTGCGGTCGGCTCCGGCACCAACTCGATGGCCTTCACGTGCGCGCGTCCATCGTAGCCAACGGTCTGTGACGCAAGGATCGTCCCATCGGCCTTTCGGTGTGCGATACTCTTCACCCGTCCGTCATTTTCATACGCATAGACAGCCGTCGCCCCGTTCGGATACGTGATCGTGTCGAGCCTCCCCGCTGTGTCGTAGCCGTATGTCGTTACCCCCGGCGGTGTCAGCCAGTCCGTCACTGTGGCAAGGCGCCCCGCGTCGTCGTATGCGTAACTGACCGTCTTGTTCCCCGGATACGTGATCGTCTTTACCTGGCCATCCGGCCAATACGTGTAGCTGATAGTATTGCCCCACGGATCGGTGGCGGTCGCGACTCGGCCTGCCGAATCATACGTGAAGCTCCGGCTCCGTGTCGTGCCGTCCGTCTCAACGAGGGTAATGGCTTCCACTCGATCGGTCTGTCCCTTGAAGGCGATCGTCCGTTTGGCCCCATCCGCATATTGGATCTCTTTCAGTCGTGCGGCCTCATCATAGAGGAAAGTGGTCGTCTCGCTCTTGGCATTCGTCGCGGTCTTGATCCGTCCGCCCGGATAATACCCGAACGTCCGCTTTGTCACTCCATCGAACCGCTCCGCCTCCGGCCGCCCAAGCGGACCTTGCACCCACGACGTGGTATGGCCATTGGGATTCGTGATGCCGATGATGTCGGCATTAAGATTATATTGCGCCGCCATCTCCCCGTTCGCCGGCGTAGTAATTTTCCGCAATCGGCCCAGCACATCGTACACGGTCGTTGTCGTCACCTTGGTCGCAGGGTTCGCCGGGTCGAAGAGCCCCGCGCGACTGGTCACCTGGCCGGCGTCGTTATATTGGAGTTCGATCTTTCGCCCGACCGGATCGGTGATCTCCTTAGCTCGTCCCAGGAGGTCCGGCGCCACGCCCACCGTGTGATTGAGTGAGTTCGCCAAGGATTTGAGCGCACCCATCGGATCGGCATCGAGTGTGAGCGATCGGTTCGTCGGATCGGTAACCTTGGCCAGGTACCCCAAAGGATCGTAAGAATAGGTCGTCGTGTGATTTCCCGGCGAGGTGGCACTCGTTCGCTCGTGGCTCGCATTGTAACCATACGTCACGGTCCCAGTGGGTGTTGTGACGCTGACCAACCGCCCGGCGTCGTCGTAGGCGTATGTGACGATGCCGTTCGGCGCAGCGATCTTTTCCACCAGGTCCCGTTTGTCCGGCGTGATGGTCGTCTCCCGCGTCAGACCGTCGGTGGTCTTCGTGATGCGATCGTTCTTGTCGTAGGTGTAGAGCGCGGCCTTGCCGAGCGATTGGAGATACGGGTCGGCAACGCTCGTAGGCCGATGACTGGAATCGTACCCGAAACTTGCGATCTCCCCACCAGGGCTCGCTGTTGTCGGCGGCGATACGATCTGCTCTAGCTCCCCCTTCCCATTATAATCGAACGTGGTCACATACTGCATCGGATCCTTCACGGTCGCCACCTCGCCGGTCGGGAGATACGTATATTCCACCGCAAACGGCTCGATATCGGGGCCTGTCCCCTCCACCTTCGTGAGATCGTCGCCTTCGTAATAGTGCTTGAGTGTCAGACCGAGCGGAGTCACATGGAGATCCACCAGGTCGGTGCCAGGGTAGTAGGTCCAGGTCGTGACAACCTCTTCGGGTGCACCTTCGGCCTCGGTGATCTTCGTCAGGTTCCCGCGCGGGTCGTACTCCCAAAGCGTCACCTTCCCGTTGGCATCGGTCATCTTCGTGCGCTGGTGGTTGTCGTTATAGTCGTACGTCACTATGTCCATGCCGCTCGGCGCGGTGTGTCGGCGCAGCCGGTAGAGGGCGTCGTACGAATAGATATGCTTGCGGCCGCCCGGAAACTCCTCAGTCGCCGGATCGGTGACGGTCGTCTCCCACGGAGTGGGCGTATCGTATGAAAACGCGGTCGTGTTCCCTAAGCCATCTTGCTGTGTGAGGACACGGCGGTCGGTCGGGTCGTTCGCGCTGTAGGCGTTCGTGACGAGCGGCTTGCCATCCCGCTCGATGATTTTGGTCAATCGGTCGGCTGCGTCGTACTCGAATGTAAATGGATTGCCGTTAGCATCCGTGACGGTTGTAAGCCGGTCCCCCTCATACGTAAAGAGGATCTTCCGGTTGCCTTGGACATCCCAAACGTCGGCGAGTTTGAGCGGATCGCCCGATTGATACGAGAAGATCAACTGCTCACCGAGCGCATTCGTCGCCGCCACGAGGCGCTTCGGCTCCGCGTCTTCATATGTAAGCGTCATGGCGTTCCCATGCCGGTCGGCAACACTTGCCAGACGCCCGCTCCCCTGGAAATTCCAGACCGTCTTATTCTTTTCGACCAGCGTGAAGGAGCCATCGCCGTTTTTGACAAACGCGTCGAAGAGGCCGGGCGCCGGAGTGTATGTCCCATCGGCATTGCGCTGGTACCAATCCGTTCTACCGGTGCCCCAGCGGATATAGACATCGCCGGGCGATCCATCGTCTTTGGTATATTCCAGCGCATAGACGTGGAAGCTGTGCGTCCAGCCAAGTCCCAACGGCCCGATCGTCGGATCAAACGAGTTGTATGTCCGCGCAAAGAGGAGCGATGGCCCGCGGGACCGGATATTCAGATCGGTATGGCTATAGGTATAATTCCCCGTGGCGGTATTCACGGGGTCCTTGGCGCAGGCATTAATGAGCGTGCAGGACCCGCTGAACGTCGGGGTGAACGTCGGCGTGCTAGGCGCCGGGTACTGGGGCGGCGGCGGCGAGGACGCCTTGATCGTCATCGTGACATCAATCCCCGTGTCCCCTTTGGCCGTATCGTTGGAACCGACCACTAGGAGGGCGGCCTGATTTGATGAGACCTGATTGCTGTTAAAGTAAAACGTGAGCGTGTCTTTTGCTCCGGGCGCCAACGGCGGCGACACGGAAGTACTCACAAGCGCCCCGCCATTGCGCTTAATCGTGAGCCACGATGGGGGCGGGACAACTAACCAATACTGGAGGTTTGCGTCTCCGTTGTTCTGGATAATGACCTGCTGTGTCCCGTTCAACGATCCGGAGGGCATCGTGACGCTAACCGCGGTTGGTGCAACCGAAAGGATCGGTTTGGGGACAGGCACCAGTGAAAAATTTGCAATTGCTGTGGTATTCGTCTGCACATTCACTGACTGGGACGTGCTGTAATAACCGGCGGACGAAGCCGTCACCGTATATGTCCCTGGTTGAAGCCCGGTAAAGGAATAACTGCCGTCGCTGGCTGTGGACGTTGTCACGCCAACCGGCCCATTGGCCGTGACGGAGGCCACGGCAATGGCGCCACCTTTTGTGCTCGTCACCGTTCCGGCGATGCCCCCAAGTTGTGTTCGGGTCACGGTAATCATAGCCACATTGCTGACCAATCCCTGTTGATCGGTACATGTGGCCTCAATTTTATTCGATCCGACATTCAGGGAGACGGTTTTCGCGAATGCGGCGCTCCCCCCACTAATATTTCCTGGCGGCAAGCTCGTTCCATTGACCGTGACAATATAGGTTTTTAAATCACCATCGGAATCGTTGCACGTCCCGGATACGGTGACAGACGAGGAGGTTGTACTGCTTCCATTCGCAGGCGAGGTAATTATAACGCTTGGATTATTACATGGCTGCCAGGCAAAGGAACCGGACACAGCGTTATCGCTCTCATCACTCTCCGGGATATTGTTAGGGTAATCAATTTCCACTTTTACCGTGTGCGTTCCGGCAGTGATGCCGGAGACAGGCATGTCGATTTCGGAGGTATACGATCCGGCGCTCAGCGGACTCTCGGTCCAGGTGCCGTAATTAATCCCGTCTATCAGTAGACGATTTGAAATCGTTTTCTTGTTGTCGCCATTTCCCTCGTTCTTGATGCCCACATCGAAATAGGCAACCTTACACGTATAAAGCGCGCTGTTACTATTCGTTCCGGACACGCCAGAGCCAACCAACTTGCCGCCCCAGCCTGGCAACTGATACCCCGTAAGATCTGGCGCGGCGATCTTAAAAGAATTGGAAAAGGCCCATACATAGCCGTCGCAATAGGGGAAATTATTGGAGATGCCAATCACGTAATCGCTCGCCAGTGGTTGGTCCTTTAACGCAGAGGCATCTACACATGCCGAGCCGTTATTGGGTGTGCTTCCAATGAGAGATTTGACGAATTGCGACGGGCTCGTCCCGCCTTTGTACAAATGAATGCGTACACCGCCAGGCACATCCCCTTGCGTGGACCATTTTACCGACAAACACGTGTCATCCTTGGACCAGGCGGTTCCGCTATTAGGCGCAGTTAGGGTAAAACCCATGTTGGAGAGTTTTTCTTTGTAGATCCACTTGATTGCATCGAAGGCGATACGGTAAAATAGGCCTTTGGAACTGATTTCGCCTGTTACGTCCGTTAATTTCACATACCGATCGCTGGCCCCCTTCGTGAATGAATAGGTGGTGCCGCTGCCGCCGAGAGCAACCCATTTCCCAGGGTTGGCTAGTTGCGAAATAATTGAGTTGCTCCAACCGACGTCAGACTTAATCTCGTACTTTGCTTTAGACGTCTTGGCGTTTTCACTCGGAATATAGGCCTGAATCTCGTATTTTCCAGAACACTGAAGATTTGGCATCCACATCGCGGAGTTTTCCACATATTTAAGAGTATTCCAGGTGTACCACATATGCCCACCGGGGGTGGGCCAACCAGTCCAGGCCTCCGTCCAATTGCTGGTGCCGTACTTTGAAAACCCCGAGTCGATATCGTCCACGTAGACATCTAGTGACGGTGAGGGAGTATTTTTCGCTACATCGGTCGTCTGCGAAGACGCAGCGGGATTCCCGGATGGTTCGAGTCGGGGCACCTCATCCTCCCCACACCCAATCGCTGCGAGGAGGAGCGTGAGGATAACTGGTGCGAATCGTTTCGTATGGGCCCCCTTAGGACACCGTGTGCTGTAAATGTAGGTCTACGGTGGTGACTATTAGTAGACACCGCGGCGTGTCAAGCGGGAAGATACCCCTCACCTCCATCTCTTCAAAGTGTTATTGCCCCTGCAGAGTAGCTGAAAATGGGGCTTGACACGGCCCGCGCCAGGAGTATTCGGACCCCATATGCCTCGCCCCGGCCCAGCGGCGGTCGGTGTCCCCTCCTCTTGGCGAGGAGGTGTCCTCGGCGCGGCGTTGGCGGTTCTACCTTTCCTCACCCCTGCACAAGTATTCGCGGTCGAAACTGTCAGCGCGGAGCAACTGACAGGGGGGAGTGCGTACGGATTCTATTATGATGATAGCGGCCATAAATACGCCTATCAACAGTTCGAACCGAAATATCCATCACCAACTATCAGCAAAGTGCTCCTAAAGCTGCAAGTCCCCTCCTCGTCCTTTTGTCTTTCTCCTACTGAGAAAATGGATGTGAAGATTTACAGTAACACTTCAGACGACCAGATCAACGAAGAAAGAGCCTACGCGCTGGATTTCAATTATTGTGCCTACGATAATATCATAGGAAAGTTTGATTGGGTTCCTGTCCCGCTCAAGACGGCAAATGCAACACCGTTTGAGACGAATCAAAAATATTGGGTCAAAGTGTATTACAAGGGGTATCAGAAAACCATAAATGACCCTGGACTCCTGTGGGAACATGCTCCGTCGGATGTCAAACCGACCTGGATCGCAAAAGGAGGCAACGACTCCGCGAACGATTTTGTTTTCCAAGTAATCGCGGGCTGCAATGAAGAATGGGTGTGCCTGGATGGAAAAACGAAGCAATACCGGGATGCGAATTGTAATTATTCCAACATCACCCCGTGCGGACAAGGTGAAAGCTGCAGTGGAGGGGTTTGCGGCTCCACATGCACTGATAATGATGGTGACGGCTATTGCTATGAGAACGGAGCTGATTGCGACGATTGGAACCTGAATGTTCACGCGAATATAAGTTGTCCCTACTACCCGCTTGACGGCTGCGGCGATCATAATCTCTGCGTCCAGTATTGCCCCAGTCCGCCGTCGGAAACCTGTAACGGGATGGACGATGATTGTGACGGCGTCTCCGATGCACGATCCATCTCCTGCGGCCCAGACGGAGCGGGACAGCACAAGCAGGTCTGCTCGGGTGGGGACTGGGTAAACTCCGGCTCTTGCAGCGTTGTCTGCACGTCAATGGGGCGTATGCGCGAGCATCAGCGGACCGACCTCTGAATCTTGTAACGGGGCGGACGACGACTGTGATGGACAGAGCGATGAAACGTTCGACCTGATGGGTGACGAAAACAATTGCGGCAAATGTGGAAACGTGTGCGCTGCCGAACTCACTTGTCAGGGCGGCACGTGTGCGCAGGATTACTCGGCGATCCAACCGGACGACTTGGTCCTGATCTCGGTCCCCCTATTCCAGGAGGCGTTCGCGCCGGCATTGATCGCCAACCAGTTGGTAAATCAGTACTTCTTTGCCAATTATGTTGAAGAAAGCGCCGCTGCCCTTCTCACCTATGAACTGGAGAACGCCGACGCGGCTCTATCGGCCCTGCCATCTATTAACACGGGCTTATCGTTCATCGCGATGCTCGGCGAACACTTCAAAGAAGTGAGCTACGCCCTGAAGCCGGGAGTTCAAGCAAAAACTATCAACTCGGGCAATGGCGTCTACATGATCGCGGAGCAGGATGTATGGATTGCCGAGGCAAAGGTCAACGAAGCCGGAAAAGCGGCAGCCTTAATAAAAAAATACCTGCAACCAACCGTTACCATCATGGGGACCAAGCTTCCACTCATTGACCTTGGGTTTGCGCTCTTTCGCGGCTGGGATCAGTCGGATGGGGATCTCTTGAAATTCGCTTTTTACTCTGGGGTGGACTTGCTTTACAACTTGACGCCGCCGGCGTTGATTCTTCAAGCGGCCAACCTCGATAAGGAGATCGCCTTTTTCGTCCGCAAAGCCGCTTGTGATCCAATCGGAATCAATGACGACATGTGTAAGCTACTCCTCGGAATGGGTGGATTGGTTTTGGTGAATGACCCCACGGCTGACGACTTGCTGGAGTGGCTCGCCAACCCTGACTGGGATGAGACCTTCGATGGGAAATGCGGCCTCTTAAATGGAAAAGCTGTTGCCTGCATAGGCGACGCGGACGAAACGATTGGCGATTGGATTCATCCGTTGGCCGGTATTGAAAGTGTCCAAACTACTAGCGGGCCCGAGCAGGTGCAATTCAAGGTCAAGGTCCGGAATTATTATGGCGTGGGCATTGAAAATATCAGCGGGGGAATATTTAAAGATATTTACGTCGGGGCAACGGTCATGGAAGCCGATGGGGGGTTCTGTGATCTGCAGCCGGTCAAGCTGACCGTCGAACCGTCCCAGGCGAAAACCGCCACATTCTATTGGGCAATCCCGGAAGGAACCCCACAGAACAAACCCCTCACTTTCGTCTCGAAGCTCTGGTACGACTGTTCCAAGAATTGTCAGTGGTGGGAGCCCTGCAAAATTTTTGGGGACGATAACCAGTGCGTCCTTCCCGGCAAGATCACGTGCAAGACGGGTGGCACGGTTGCGCTATGGAAGTCGGAGACCCCATTTGCCATTGGCAATCAGGTGCCGACCATCAATGACCTCACGTGCGACACCAGCAATTCTCAGCCTTGGACTTGTAAAACAATCAACGTGCCGGCTGGCGATCAATTGGAGGTCTTGCTTTATGCCAACGATAATGATCCCGCGCTATCGCCGACGGTCAATGGAGCACCGAAGGGTTGGGAATCCAAGGGATGCGCGCCGGCTCCAGGGTCCGATATCAAATGCGACTATGCGTGGCAAACCACTCAGAAGAACATCGGTACGTACAATCTGGAATTCGTCGTCCCCGGCACGTTGAATAATGCCACCAAGCATCTGACCATCAATGTCGTGGCAAATCCGCCGAAGATTGTGAAGCCGAAGAAGGTCGAGGGCAATCCCAATTCGGGGATTACGAAAACGACGACACCGACGTTTGAGTGGATCAATGTGACGACCAATCTCGATATTGAATATCAGATGAAGATTTATCAGAATAATATCAATAACCTCGTCTTCACGAAAACGATTGGCCCGATTTCACCAACAGAATACTCGACGAAATACACCCTCCCCCCGGGCAACGCCCTCAATAAGCATGAGGATTGCTGGTGGGAAGTCACGGCACTCAACAAAGATGTCGGGCTTGAACTTCCTTCGAGTCTAGCGCAATTCTACGTGGATTGCTGGCAAGATGCCCAGTGCGGTTCACCCGTCCCGACGCAATTTTGTGAGGATGGGATGGTCATCGAAAAGACTCGCTACCCGATTTGCATCAATCCGGCCACACTCAATGCCTACTGTGGGTTTAAGGTATTAGAAGACATCCCCTTGCTCAATGGCCAGCCGATCGCCTGTTCGTCAGCCACGAGGACACCGATGGCGATGGCCTGGGAGACGCCTGCGATGTGGACGATGATAATGACGCCTTCCGCGACTGGGAAGATACCTGCTCGACCGTCTATAACCCGCAGCAGACCGACACGGACGGCGACGGGCTGGGTGATCCGTGTGATCTCGACATCCATCGGCTTGTCATGGGCCCGTCCTCCTCTATTCCCGGCCAACATCCCGTGGAGCCGGTGTTGCCGGTAGTGGCAAATCCGCCGCCGGTAATCACCCAGATTGCCCCGGCCACCGGCTATCCCGGCCAGACGATCACGTTCACGATCACTGGGGAACAACTGGAGGATATCACAGATGTGCGATTCACGAAGGGCGACGATTACATGCGGGCGGTCAGCGGGGCGATTACTGTTGTGGATCCGAACACGATCCAGATGGAAATCTATCTTGGCAAAGAAAAGGAACTGGGCGTTTGGGATGTCGTCGTCTCGAACGCCGATGGCGATACCGACCTCCTCGAAGCCGGCTTTACACTCCTCACGCCGGCGATCGGCCAGGGATTAAGCGCTGCCGATGCGGTCATGTCACCCGCTGACGCGGGCGGGTGCACACTCCTCATCCATAGCCCAGCCGCCGAAGCGCCGTAGGATCCTTCGTCCACCCGGCTTCCACACGCACAAACAGTTCGAGATAGACCTTCGTCCCGACGAGGGTCTCGATTTTTGCGCGGGCGCGCGTGCCGATCTTTTTGAGCGTGCGCCCCCCCTGCCCGATCACGATCCCCTTCTGGGAGTCTTTCTCCACGATCACCAGGGCGCGGATCCGCGTGAGTTTTTCTTTCTCCTCGAACGCCTCGATCTCCACGGCCGTCGCATAGGGGAGCTCTTCGCCAAGAGAGACAATCAGCTGTTCCCGAATCATCTCCGCGGCGAGAAACCGCGTCGGGTGTTCGGTATATTGATCGGTTGGATAGAGCGCCGGGCCCTCTGGTAACACGGCCTCGCAGGACTGCATAAGACCCTCGACGCCTGTCCCATTGAGTGCTGAGAGGGTCATCGGCTCTCGCCCCAGCTCCTGACGCAGCGCCGTCAACAACCGTGCAACTTTAGCGAGCGGCACCAGGTCCATCTTGTTGATAACAGCAAATAGAGTCGCGCGTAAGTCTCCGGCTATACGCATCCAAAGTTCGCGGTCGATCGGGTCGATGGAAGCGCGCGGTTCCAGCAGAAGACAGACCGCATCCGCATCGGCCAGGGCCTGATCCACCTGCTTCAGCATGACCCGATTGAGTAATTTTGCGGATTCATGAAATCCGGGCGTGTCGACAAAAATCAGCTGGGATTCGGGGCGCTGAACAATGCCTACGATCCTCTGTCGCGTAGTCTGCGGTTTTGGCGTAACGATCGCGAGCGATTCGCCTACCAGTCTGTTTATCAGCGTCGATTTGCCGACATTGGGCCGACCGATTAGGGCTACGTAGCCACACCGAAACGTCATAGATTATACTGGCGCTCGGCAGCCGGCGAACCCGCAATCTTTTCCAGCGCCTGACGCGCGGCATCCTGCTCGGCCGCCTTCTTACTCGGGCCGCGGCCGGCCCCTAACAGGCGCTCCTCGATGTAGAGATTTACCTCGAAGGTCTTGCTGTGATCGGGGCCCGATTCCTTCACCAGGCGATATCGCGGCACCGTACGAAAACGCTGCTGCGACTCTTCCTGTAGTTTTGTCTTAAAGTCTTGGATGAATTCTCCTCGTCTAACATTCTGAAATATATTATGAAATTTATGCTTAACAACGTCGAAGCATTTCTTAAAACCGCGATCGATATAGATCGCCCCTAAAACGGCCTCGAACGCATCCGCCAACAGGGATGGCTTCTCCCTCCCGCCGGTCTGCTCCTCCCCCTTACCCAGATATAGATAAATGCCCAGCTGCACCTCCCGAGCTAGATCTGCCAACTGCGCCTCGTTGACCAGCGCAGCTCGTAATTTAGAGAGCTCGCCTTCGGGATGATCTGGATATTGATCCATCAGGAGATGACTCACCGCCAGTTCAAGAACCGCGTCCCCCAGGTATTCATAACGCTCATTATGCTCGGTTGGTTTTAGTCGCATCTCGTTTGCATACGAACGGTGCGTGAGCGCTCGCTTCAAATGAACGCGCCGGCGGAAGGTATAGCCAAGCGCCTTCTCCAATCGCTTCAATTCCTGTTTCTCTTCCCGTGTAATATCCATTTTACACTGCCCGCTCAATCCACCCACCACCAAGCACCGTGTCTCCATCGTAGAAGACCACCGCCTGGCCAGGCGTGATCGCCCGCTGCGGCTCAGTGAAGTCCACGAGTGTCGCCCCGTCGTCCAAGATACGCACCTGGCACGGCGCCGGAACGTGCTTATACCTGATTTTTGCGTTCGCGGCAAATTCTCGAGGGAGATCGACGATCCAGTTCATTCCAGTTGCCGTCAGCCCGGCGCGATAGAGCTCTTCCTCGCGCCCAAGCTTCACCTGGCCGTTCACGGGATCGATGGCCGTGACATACTGCCGCTCGCCCACCGCCACGCCTAATCCTCTGCGCTGGCCTATCGTATAGGCGTGCGTACCGCGGTGACGACCGATAACGCTCCCATCCTGATCGACAAACGCCCCGGGCGCCCCCACCGCTTCCGGGTAATAATCCTCGATAAATCCTGCGTAATCGTTATCCGGGACAAAACAGATCTCCTGGCTCTCTATTTTCTCGGCCGTCGCCAAGCCGTGCCGGGCAGCAATTTCCCGCACCTCCGCTTTTGTCAACCCGCCGACCGGAAAGAGGCTGTGGCGCAACTGTTCCGGCGTCATGACGAATAAAAAATAGGACTGGTCTTTGTGGGTGTCCCTTCCCTTAAGAAGGCTTCTGCTCCCATTATCCGCAATCCGCGCGTAATGACCAGTGGCAATAAACTCCGCGCCATACTCCTCGTGTGCGGTCTGCCAGAGACGCTCGAACTTAAAATACTGGTTGCACCCGATACACGGGATCGGCGTCCTAGCCTGTTTATACTCAGACACAAAATGATCGATCACCTTCTCCCGAAACTCCGTACGGTAATCTGCCACCACATGCGGAATCCCGATCCGCTCGCACACCGCCCTGGCATCCTGGACATCGGTGAGCGAGCAACATGTCTTCTTCCTGGCGGTCTCACCCTTGTGACAACTCCAGAGGGCCATCGTGATCCCGATCACGTCGTAGCCGGCCTCTTTGAGCAAGACGGCAGCCACCGAGCTATCCACCCCCCCGCTCATCGCCACCGCTACCCGTGTGTTTTTATTGTCGCCCGCCATGGCCGGGGAACCTAACCGACGCCTCATCGTTTTGCAACCGGTTTGGGATGGTTATGTATTTTGGAGTTGATAACTCCATATTACTATGTAAAATGGAGTTATGTATTCCAGAATTATTAACTACCCGCAAAATAAGAGTTTTTTCCTCTTTGGGCCGAGAGGAACTGGGAAGACCAGCTGGGTTCGCTCTGCCTTTCCTCGGGCCGTCTACGTGGACTTACTCGCCGCGGAGACATTTAATGACTTGCTGGCTCACCCCGGCCGATTGGAGCAGCTGGTGCCGCAGGGGTTTAGCGACTGGATTATTCTCGATGAGGTCCAAAAAGTACCGGAACTCCTGAACGAGGTGCATCGGCTGATCGAAACTCGTCGCTACAAATTTGTTCTGACGGGGTCGAACGCCCGAAAATTGCGGCGCAAGGGGGTCAACTTGCTGGCGGGGCGGGCCCTGACGTTGATGATGCATCCCTTGACGGCCCGGGAGTTGAGCAACGATTTTCGACTAGAACATTCCCTCCGGTTTGGCCAGTTGCCGTGCGCCTACACGGAGGCCGATCCGAAGCGATATCTCGAATCGTATGTCCAGACGTATCTGAAAGAGGAGGTCCAGCAGGAGGGCCTGACCAGAAATCTGGCGGCCTTTACCCGCTTTTTAGAATCGGCGAGTTTTTCCCAAGGGGCCATCCTGAGTATTGCCGGAGTGGCAAGGGAGTGTGCGGTCGAGCGCAAAGTCGTCGAACAATATTTCGTTATTCTAGAGGACCTGCTGCTGGCGGAGCGCCTTCCGGCCTTCACCAAACGCGCCAAGCGGCGGATGGCAGCCCATCCCAAGTTTTACTTTTTTGATGTGGGGATCTATCGCACGCTGCGCCCGATGGGCCCGCTCGACCGGCCGGAAGAGGCAGAAGGCGCGGCCTATGAAACGCTCCTCTATCAGGAACTGAAGGCCGTGAATGCAGACGAGGGGCTGGATTATGACCTCTTCTATTGGCGGACCGCGACCGGACTGGAAGTTGACTTCGTCGCTTATGGCCCGAAAGGAATCCACGCCTTCGAAGTCAAGCGCACTGCCCGCGTCGGCTCAGATGCGTTGCGCGGTCTCAAAGCCTTTCGCGCTGACTATCCCTCGGCACGAACCTATTGCATCTACGGCGGCGACCGGCGGATGGAGATGGAAGGGATCCAGGTGATCCCCTTCGAGGAATGTCTCAAAACCCTGCCGTCCCTGCTCGCCATCCACGAATGACATTACACCGCATTATCATTCGGTGCCAGGTACCAGGTGCTAGGGCACGATCCGAAAACCCATTTGGGCGAAGTGGCGGTCAAAGGTGAGGACCTCGCGGATCCCGCGGCGTTTGCAAAAAACGAAGCTCGTGGCATCAATGTAGTCAAAGTCTTTGTCCCGATATTTTTTGTACAGATTCCATGCCTCACGATGGACAACCTCGTCAAGAAAGACCAACTGCACAAAATCGCTGCGCTGCAACAGGTCCCCCGTGCGCTCCCCTACGGATTTGCCCAACCGTTTTGTAATCAGGGAATTCGCTTCGGCAAAGATGAGATGGGTCGTCAACAGCAACGGTTGTTCCGCTCGAAGATATCGTTCAAGAGGAAAACTTGCTGCACGGTTATCGTTTGTCCCCGTAGAGGTAATCGTCAAAATGCTTGGCAATATCCGATCGTCCGCTTGCTCCAATGCCGCGCATTTGCCAAAATGGGTCCTTCTCGTAGCGTTTTTGTGCGCGCAAATGCCGGCGCTCTTCAATCCATTCGCGGAAGAGCTGGGCGATCGATTTCCGCTCCGCCCGCGCCAGGTCCTTCACGAATTGATACTGGCTGTCGTCGAGATACAACTGGGTGCGATGGGCCATTTCCGTCCTCCATAGTGCTGTATTACAGCATACAGCACTCATGATGGTAAACACAAGAAGTTTTAGCTGCCCCCCCCCCCCCTCTTTAGTGGAGAAAGGTGAGAATGGTCTCGGCCAGTTTTGAAGGCTGTTCGTGTTGGATCATATGTCCGCAGTTGTTCATCACGACCAACCGGGAACCAGCAATGTTCTGATGGAGATATTCCGAGCATCGAAGCGGCGTAAGGACATCTTCATTGCCTGCAACCACGAGCGTATCCGTTCTGACTTCGCTGATCGCTCGCTCCAAATCGAACGACTCGCATGCAGCCACTTGCCCGCGAAAATGGTCGAGCGACTGTGGATATGGGTTTTGTAGTAATTGATCCATCTGAGTTCTCACCCTGGCTTCGTCTCGTAAAAATGCCTCGCCGTAAATCCACGGAAAGGTCGTCTCGAAAATGAGTGTTGGATCGAGGTCCATCTCTCGATATTTTACGGCAACCTTTATGACGGCGACGGATGGATACGGTAGCCTGGCGGCGGACGCGCAAATGACCGTTTGCGATATCCGATCGGGTGCAATCAGAGACATCTGCAGCGCAATGGCTCCGCCCATTGAATGCCCTACGAGAGTGGTCCGCTCAATGTCCAAGGCATCCATAAGAGCGATGGTGTCATCGGCCATCACCCGAATCGTATTGGGTGTTGGAGGGGCCTCTGTCTGGCCTACGCCTCGGTTATCAAAAATCAACATGCGGCACTACGAGGCCAGTTGGGGAAGGACCGGAGACCATGTTGTATGGTCCGCCGACAGGCCCGCAATGCAGATCACGTCCTTCCCCGCGCCCTCCTGCTCATAGTAGATGTTGATCCCCGTCGTTGTCTGAACCTTTGGCATATGTTTACCCCTACTTCCGATCACGCGCAACAGAACGAGGCAGCCGGTCGAGCACGAAGATCGTGGTCAATATCCGCGCGCCCCAGCGACCGCAAAACGACCGTTACGGTAGATCTGTTTGCCGGTCCGGTGAATCTCGTGGACAAAATCGCCGCGCTCGTAACGCGCAAATTCCCGGGCACCGAAGGGACGGGCATCCAATATGGGCGAGATCGCGTGAGCAATACGACGAACCGCTTCCCACGTTGCACGGGAAGCCCGGTCAAAGCGCCTGGACACAACCGCCAGGTCGATGTCGCTCCATGCATCCTGCCACCCTCGCGCGTGGCTCCCGTAAAGGAACACCGCCTCCAGTGGGAAGACGCGATTGAGGCGCCGCACAAATGTGCGGATCACCTGCTCGGTATCCGGTATTGCTCGCGCAGCCATTGGATGATTGCCTCCGTGCCCTGCAGGACCTGGCGCGCCACCGGGCCCGTCAATCGTCTGGCAAGCGCGACCTTCACCTCCGGATACCGATTATTCAGGTAATACTCGGTTAACGCCGTCATGATGCCCCGTTGGTGGTCGTTCATGCGCGCATCAATCAAATCGCCCAATGCAATCAGGTTATGCGTGCGCGGCGGTGTCACGTCCATTTCCTGACAAATGACCGCCTTCAGCAGTTTTTCCACGGCCTGCTGACACATGAACCCGACATACAGATATTTCCGTGCCCGCAATAAAAACTGTGCGGTACCGAAATCCGCTTCGCTATGACGGATCCATTGCTGTGTCGCCTTTTTCAGCGCTCCACCAACCATACCGCGTATTTTCTACCATAGAAAAGCGTTGGCAAACAACTGAAAAGAAACAGCGGGCACTATCCCCGATCCCGTGCGACGGAGCGGGGGAGGCGGTCGAGTTTGAAGATGGTGGTGAATTCGCGGTTCAGGCTGATCCAAAGTTTGCCGGCGATGATGGCGTTGGTGAGGGCCTCTTTGAACGTGAGCCAGTCCACGAAGAGTTGCGGATCGTCGGCGACCATGACGAGGTCCGGTGTGCCGGTCGGCGTCTTATCCGTTACGGACAGCCGGCCCTCGGCTATGACAAGGCCGAAATCGCCGCTGCTTGTCCGAACGGCAATCCGGCGGGTCCAACCGGCGAGGTTGTGCTGCGCGCGGGGGCTCTTTGTCACGCCGACCGCCAGTTCCTTCAGCAGATCGAGCGCCTTTGCATAGCTCGCTTTTGCCGCTCCTGTCGCCGCGCCAACCTTCGGCTCGACCGGAGCGGAAAAATCGAGGTCGGTTTCCATCAATGGTGATTTCTTTTTTTGCGCCTCGCTCAACTCGGCGAGCGGCACGGCGAAAATGTCGGTCGGTTTGCCGAACCGTTCGGTGCGGAACACCACCTTCACCGGCGTCCCTTTCTTGAAGATAAACGGGGTGAGCACGCCCTTCGTCGTAAAGACATGTACCGGGAGCGCGGTGCCGGCGCCCTCCAGGACGACCCGACCCCGCCCGAACGGGACCCACGACTGAAAGAGCGAGTGGGCAAAATACGTGATCGGCGGCGTGGAGTTCATCACGCCGGTGTGCGGCATCTCCACCCATTTGAGGTCGCAAAAGTCGCAATCGGGGCACATGAGCTGAAACGGCGGGACGCGGACGATCCCGCATTTGGGGCAGCGCACACCCCAGATTTTCATCTCATCGCGCAGGCCCAGAAAATATTTCGAGAACTCCCCCTTCGTCCGCTTGTAAAATGTAAACATCGCCTCGTTCGATTGGAGGTAGCGCTCGCCCCCCCGCTCGACGATCTCCGAGGCCACCGGCGGAATCATATGCTCCGGAATCACTTTTTGAACCTTCTCCCCTGCCATAGTTAGCTCCGCTCCAAAACAAACACCACGCCGTACTGGGATACCGTTGAGCCGGTCCCGTGGATCAACCCGCGCGCAAATCCACGCTCGAGCATCTCGCGCCGCGCGCTCCAGGTCGAAAAGATGTTCGACCCGCCAACAAAATGTCCGCCGAACGTGAGTCCCCCCGATGGATTCACGAGCACCTTCCCGCCCGGCGTCATGATCCCCTCTTCCACGAGGGCATCGGTCCGCCCGATCGGGACGAATCCCATCTCCCCCATCGTGATCTGTAATTGCTTGATAAACGCGTCGTGCAGCTCCACGACCTGGATCTCTTGCACCGGCTTTGTGATCCCGGCCATTGCGTAGGCCTTCTCAGCCGCGATATGATCCGACCAGATCCGTCCCATATACTTGTGGCGCGTGTAATCCGGCCCGGCGACGCTATGCTCATTGCTGGCACCCACACCCGCGATCCAGATGGGGGCCTTGCCGTTGTTCCGCGCAATGGCCTTGGCCTTCTCCTCCGAGGCAAAGATCAGTGCCCCGGCACCTTCCGAATAGACGCACATCTCGAGGAGTTTAAAGGGATAGACAACGTACCGGGAGTTCATCGCCATCTCGGCGGTGACCACCTCGTCGCGGCGCTGGGCGAACGGATTGTGCTTCGCCTGTTGGCAGAGAATCTCGCTGATCTTGGCGGATATTTCGGGTTTGAGATCCTCCGGATGATCGTCCATGTAGGCGAGGACCACCTCGGCATAGCTGTCCGACGCCGTCCAGCCGAGCTCCCGCTCGAAGAAGGTATCGCCCGACCAACCGATCGTCTTGATCACTTCCGGTGTCTCGGTCATCGACTCGAAGTCGAAGCAGTCGGTTGCCCGCTCGACGCCCAAGACCATCACCGTGTCGTAGAGGCCGCTCGCCACCCACGCATACGCGCAGTGCATGGCATAAGCACCTGTTGCGCCGCCGTTTGTGACGCGAATGCCGGGCTTGTTCGTCATCCCGATGATCCCTTGGAGCGGGTGTTCCGGGATGGCGGCCATCTCGAAGATGTCGTTATAGATCCCGTAGACGACGGCATCCACGTCCTTGATTCCTATCGCCGCATCGCGCAGGCAATCGCGCACGGCCATCTGGGAGAGGCCGTAGTACGTCCGCTCCACCCAGTGGCTCTTACACGGCGTAATCGCCGCGCCAACGATGCCGACTTTCCGTCCCCTTGGGGCGTGCTGTAGCCGAGGGACCTGCTTCGCGCAAGATTTTTTTAATCATTGCGCCTGGTGTTTGGAATGCTATTTCCTCGCCGTGGAAAGGACAATTACGATGAAAACCTCCAACCTTCGAATGATTCGCAACCCCTCGCAGAAGGAACTCCGCGCGCTGGCGCTGAAACACACGCCGGCGGTGATGGAAACGAAATATGGCAATCTCAACAAGATCTCGCGGAACAAGGCGCGGATGGCCCAGTACACCTATTGCCTCGCCCCGGAATCCGAGGCCGGCAGCTACTCCGGCAAGGTGATGGACCCGGCCAAGGCGGCGGCGTTGATCGCAATCCAGAAAAAATACCTCGAGGCCCAGGGCGAGGCAGTCGCCATAGAGGGCTACTACGGGCTTGGCAAGGAGGCGGTCGGCGTCGAGTGGATCTATTCATGCGAGGGGGCGAACATCGCCGGGATGCAGCAGGTCTTGAGCTTTCCCCGCGCAGCGGTCGAATCGAAAGAGCAGCTTGCCAAGCCGTTTGCACCGACATTCCGGATTATTTTCACACCCGATTGCCCTGCCGAGGGGATGCCGGGGCGGCAGGCAATCCTCGTCGATCTCCAAAATTGGACGACCTACATTCTCGGTCCCGATTATTTTGGCGAGAGTAAAAAAGGCGTCCTGCGGATGCTCTGCGATTATCTCTATCAGCGCAATGGCCTCGTCCTCCATGCCGGCGCGAAGGTAGTCCAGATCAGCGCGAAGCGCGAGACGATGGCGATCATGGGACTTTCGGGGACGGGAAAGACGACGACGACGTTTAGCAAACAAGGGGAACTCACTCATCCGGTCCAGGACGATATGATTACGCTCTGGCCGGGCGGGCGGTATTCCGTCACCGAGAACGGCTGCTTTGCCAAGACGTTCGGCCTCACAGAGCAGACCGAGCCGGTGATCTACGACGGGACGATCCATCCGAGCGCGTGGGTGGAGAATGTCTTCGTGAATTCCGACGGGACGTATGACTTTGGCAAGACGACGCTCACGCCGGCCGAGGTCGCTAAATGGAAAGAAACGCTCTGCCTGACTGGCGCGTCAAAGGAGAACGTCGAGGCGTATGCCGCTGGTAAAGTCCGACTCGAAGAGATCGTGGATGCGGGCGGGACGCCGAGGGATGGCTGGGACTTTGTCGTATGGACGCAGAACGGGCGATCAATCATTCCGCTCTCGGCCATTCGTGACGCCGCGGACTTAACGAGAGAGTTGCCGCCGATCGGCTCGATGGGGACGCTCAATCGCGATGAGGGACCGGAGGCCGCAACGCCGGGGATTGTCCGGTTCACCTCCCCCGCCCAAGCGGCGGGTTATTTCATGCTCGGCGAGACATCGAAGACGGGCGCGGCCGGGAAGGAACGTGGAAAAACCCGCTCGCCGTTTACGCAGCCCTTCTTTCCACGCAGCCATGCCTTACAGGCCAAACGGTTTAACGAACTGGCCGCCACGATGAAACACTGCACGATGTGGCTGATGAATACCGGTTATATCGCGGGCGATCAGCGGGATGTGGAGGCTGGGAAGGCGCTGAAGGTGAAGATCGCCCACTCGTCAGCCATGCTGGAGGCCCTGCTCGGCGGGCGCGCGAACTCGGCGGGCGCGTCGTCTGGAAACGGGACCCGGACTTCGGCTACGAGATCGTGGACGTGAACGCCACGGAAAATAAGGCCCTGCTTGCCAAGGTCCCGGCGGAGATCCTGGAGCCCCGCCGGTTTTTCGAGGCCAATGGCCGCGCGGAGCAATATCGTGGCTGGGTTGCGAAGATGAAAACCGAACGCCGCGCCTTCCTTGAGAAATACGGCGTGGACGCCGCCATCATCCGCGCCGTGGAAAACGTCCCGGCGTGATATGAAGTATCGCTTGACATTATATTACAAATTTATCTATTATTGCATATCATGCGGACCTCGATCCAAATTGCGGACACTCTGATTCGGCAGGTGCGGCGGGAGACGGGGGCCGCAACGCTCAGCGGGGCTATTCGCAGCGCGCTCGAGCAATTCCTCCTGCAACGGAAGCGGGTGAAACTCATCAAGAGTTTTGGCCGGTTTCCCGCGTGGAATCCTAACGTCCGCCGAATGAGAAAAAACCGTGCCCTTGATTGATTCGAGCATCTGGATCGCCGGCTGGCGGGGCGGTGTCCCCGCGATCAACGAGGCGCTGATTTCGCTCATCGAGTCCAACGACGCGAGCATTAACCCGCTTATCCTGACCGAATTGCTTCAGGGCGCTCTCAACAGTAAACATCAGGAAGCGATTGCCCAGTTGCTCGCCCCGATTCCCGTGCTCCCCCTCCCTAACCGCCTCTGGACCGAAGCGCCGAAACTGTATCTTCGCATGCGGCAGAAGGGAGTGACAATCACCACAATGGATTGCCTCATCGCAATGCACGCGATTTCGGAACGAGTCCCCCTTTGGAGCGCCGACGGCATCTTTCAGGATATCCGCGCCCACTCGGACCTCCGCCTCTTCCAGCCACCCGGAAAACCGTAATCACTTAAAATCCCCCTCCCTCAGGGGACCTTTTAGCCACGCGATGATGTCCTGCGTGGTGGCGCCGGGGGTGAGGAGTTATGCCGCCGCCTTGGTATGCACCGCAGCGCCAACGATCTGCGGAATCATTTTGCTCGCGTCGACGATCTCGAGATAAATGGGTTTTTTTGCCTTGCTAAAATGGACAATAAAGGGCCACATCTCCTCGGCGTGGTCGAGTTTACCTCCACCCACGTTAAATGCCAGGACATCCGCGTCTCGATCATATGTAATCTTCACCTTATTTCTTTTCATAACGCCCCCGATCACCGGGATGAAAGGTAATCACTTTAATCCCGCCACCATCTCGTCTAAAAACAACGCGCAATACATGCTGTTTATCGAAGCTGCCCTGCGCAACCTTGATCCCATCGGGCTTCGTTTCCATTGTATCAGGGTGCCTCAAGACTGCGAGCACGTGTTCCCGCATG
>JACPFG010000067.1 GCA_016183125.1 Deltaproteobacteria bacterium | reverse complement strand
CGCTGCGACCATCAGGGCCAAGATCATGCCGGCGATCACCGATCCGGCGCGTAAGCGCCGGCAAGATCCGGGCAATCCCGACGTCTGCCTCATCTTCGATTACCATCGGTTATTTTCCGACGAGGCGACACGGCGGCATGTGGACGTGGAATGTCGCAAGGCGGGGATCGGCTGCGTGGAGGACAAGCAGTTGCTCCTGGAAAAGATCGAGCAGGTGATGGGCCCGATTCGCGACGAGCGCCGGAAATGGGAACGGGAACCTAAAAAACTGGACGAAATAATCGCGCGCGGGGCTAAACAGGCGCGAGCTATAGCCCAGGCGACGCTGGCCGAGGTGCGCGAGGCGATGAGGCTGGCATGATGCGATCGGTGATAACGGAGCAGGACGGCGCGTATCGGGTGAACCTCCCGGTCTTCGAAGGGCCGCTCGATCTTTTGCTCTATCTTATCAAGCAGCACGATCTGCCGATCCGCGACATCCCGATCGCGTTCTAATGGCCTCGGAGCTGATTCATGTAAAATCGCAGATGCTTCTTCCGATTCCTCCGGCGGCAGAGGAGGAAGAGGCCGATCCGCGAGCCGACCTGATTCGGCGGTTGCTGGAATATCAGCGTTTCAAGGAGGCTGCACGGGGATTGGCGGATCGTCAGCTGCTCTATCGAGAGGTCTTTATTCCGCTGCGGCCCGAGCGGCCACCCGAGCCCGGCGAGGCCCAGGTAGAGGGAAATGTATATCACCTGATTGAGACATTCGAGCGGATCCTCAAGCGAGTGCCTAAAGAGCTGTATCATCAGGTGGCGGTGGATCGGATCAGCGTAAATCAGCGTATCTTCGAGTTGATCGATCGGATACGGCCGGGGCGCTCCTGTACAATTGAGGACCTCCTGCCGGAGGCCCTGACCCGCTACGACATTGTGGTGACCTTCTTGGCGCTTCTCGAGATGGTGCGACTTAAAATGATCACGCTATTTCAAGCGGGCAAGTTTGAACCAGTTTATATAACCGGGAGGGGCGAAACATGGAACGCGAACAACTGAAGGCAGTACTGGAGGCGCTTATCTTTGTCGCGGAGGAACCGATCTCGGCCGCTGCGCTTGGGGCGGTACTGGCGCCGGAAGGGGTCGCCACCGCGGCAGTACGTCCGTTGATCGATGAGCTGATGGAGGAGTACCGCGCGGTGCCGGCACGCGGGATAGAGATTAGGGAGATCGCCGGAGGGTATCAGTTCCGCACTAAACCGGATACGGCGCCATGGATCCAGCGTCTCAATGTGCCCCGCCCGGTTAGGCTTTCTCAACCGGCCTTGGAAGCGCTGGCTATCGTTGCGTATCGGCAGCCGATCGTGCGCGCCGAGATCGAGGAGATCCGAGGGGTAGATTGCGGTGGAGTGCTCAAGACACTGCTCGAACGGAACCTGATACGGATCGTCGGGAAACGGGACGAGCCTGGGACGCCTCTCCTCTATGGGACGACCCAGGAGTTTCTCTCCACGTTTAATCTGAACCGGCTAGATGAGCTGCCAACCTTAAAGGAGTACCAGGCGTTACAGGAGCAGAGCGCGGCCGGCGCAGCTGAAGGGGCAGGCGTGGGCGCGGAACCGACATCGGCGGAGCAGGAGGCGATGCTGGGCAAGGTGCAACCGATCGATCCGCAACGGCACGTGGAGTTGGATGCCGAGGATCAAGTGCTTGCAAAGGAGCTTGAAGAGCAGATCAGGGCGCTCAGGCATCTCGAGAGCAACATCTTCCCGCCGCCACGGGAATCGTTTGCCGCAGTTGAACAGACCGAGGCGAACATTTCGACCGACGAGGCGACTGCGGTGATAACGGAGACGGAGGGCGAGCGGGAATCGGAGCCGGCACTGCCGCAATAAAAATGGGCGTGCGGCTCAACACATTTCTTGCTCGGGCGACAGCGCTCTCCCGCCGGGCAGCCGACCGGGCAATCGCGGCAGGCGAAGTGGAGGTCAACGGGCGGCGTGTCGACGCGCTAGGGCTTAAGGTAGATCCTAAATGTGACCGCGTATTATGGCATGGCAAGCAAGTTATGCCGACGCGGGAAAAGATCTGTCTGGCGTTTTACAAACCGAGACACGTCGTCGTCACCAAAAGCGATCCGCAGGGACGCCCAACCATCTGGCGGTGGCTTGAGCCGTATGCGGCAGAGTGCAACGCGGCCGGCCGACTCGACTATGAGAGCGAGGGGCTCCTCCTTATCACAAACGACGGGATGTTGATCGAACGGCTGACGCATCCGAGGTTTGGAGTGGCCAAGCGGTATCATGTAAAAGTAGACGGCATTCCGGATGACGCCAAGTTGGCTCGACTTACCCGCGGCGCCAGGGTTGCCGGCGTGATATATCAGCCGGTCGATATCCGCCGGCTCCGCTCTACGGAAGAAAACGGCTGGCTGGAGATGACATTGACCGAGGGGAAATACCGTGAGATACGCGCCCTCTGCGCCGCCATCGGCCATCTTGTGCTAAAACTCCGGCGCGTGGCCGTCGGCCCGATCAAGCTCGGCACTTTACGCCCCGGCCAAGCCCGCAAGCTGCGTTCCAACGAAATAGCAGAGCTGAACCGCATCTTTTGCCGGTAAGGTCTGTGTAATTTCGGAATAACATAATTGCCCTTGTGCGACGTGCCTTGTCTGCCGATCCTCCGTGGCGGGGGCTGCGCTCCGGCTCTTTCGCCGACCGGCGGGTCCTGCCGCCGGTTGCTCCCCAGTCCTCGCTCCTCGCTGACCACGGTCGTGCTAAAAACGGAGGCCTTGCCGACGCTGCGGTGCTCCGGACCAAGGGGGCCCCACCGGCGTCACCCGCCGGGCATCATCTAACTGCCCGCCGTCACTGAGCCCGCCCCTGCCACGGAGGATCGGCTGGCCCACTCATAGCAAATGTATACATCAAGTGCGCGGATTGATGCGTAGGGCAGAGAGGTAACTTCTATAACGTGCTTTCGGAAAGCGGCGAGGCGG
>JACPFG010000069.1 GCA_016183125.1 Deltaproteobacteria bacterium | reverse complement strand
CGGCCGAGAGCAGGGAGCGGGAGATATCGGAGATCTCTAGGTCGCTAAAGGCCCTTGCAAAGGAGCTCAATGTCCCCGTGGTGGCGATCTCGCAACTAAATCGCGGCGTCGAGGCGCGCCACGACAAGCGCCCGCAGATGGCCGATCTGCGCGAATCGGGTGCAATAGAGCAAGATAGCGACGTGATCCTCTTCGTCTATCGCGACGAGATGTATAATCGCGAGAGCCCCGACAAGGGGACAGCCGAGATCATCGTCGGCAAGCAACGCAACGGCCCCACCGGGCTGGTGCGATTGGCCTTCATCAACGAATACACCCGTTTTGAAAGCCTTGCTCGCGGCGCTGAACCGGCGGCGGCTTAGAAAGACTCGAAGAAACTTGACTTTTTCGATCTTGCCCATTAGGGTGCGCGCACTTACCGTTCTCTTGTGGGGGGATGATATGCGGAAATATTCAGTCGGAATCGCCGGTCTCTGTTGTTTCGCTCTCCTTCTCATTGCGTGCGGGCGCACGGCCGACAAGGCCCTCGATCAGGCGCTCTTCGCGTTGGATGCCGGTGACTATGCAACGGCCCGCAGTGCGATCGAGAGCGAATTCGGAGCCAGCCCTTCCGATTTCTCCGCCGCCATGGTCTTATCGGCTGCGCGGGCAGGACTGGCAGGTGTCGATCTCTTCGATCTGGCCAAGAGGTTGACCGATGCGGCCAACGAAACCAAAGCGTTCGATATAATTCACGACAATCTGGTTGAGCTTCTCTGTGCCGGAGGGTGCGCCACTGGGCTTGACCACCTTAGGGACTCGATCGACATCTTGGCCGCGCTGCCGGCAGCGTCCATCCCTGATGCGCGGGAGAATGAGTATCGTTTCCAGTTAGGGATCCTCCAGACGGTCGAGGCCTTCGGATTGGCCTCCATAACCGCCCAGCCAACCAAGATGGGGACCATCACCGTGGCCAATATCCAGGATGCGGCCGCGCCCAACGACCACCTCGCCCGAACGCAAAACGATTTTATTGCGGCCGACGGCAATCTGATTGCGGCGGACATTTCATCGTCAAATCAGATCATTTCTACGATCCGAAAACAGTATTGCGTATTGAAGGTCCAGTCGGCCGCCAGTGGATTTACCCTGGCCGAGCTTAGGGACCGAGTCCAGTGCGAGTTGGACGGGTTGCCCCATGTGGGGGACCTTTCTGCCGTGGCCAACTGCGCGGCATTTAACTTTGATGCGGCCAATGTGACAACGTGCGCGGCTGATAATACGACTGAATAAAAAGGATGGGACGCCTATGAGCCGATTGACCTTGCGATGGGGGAGCGTGGTGCTGGTGGTTGCCATGATCGCCTGCCTGATCATACCGGCAGCGGCCTGGGCTCAGATCAAGACGACGCATATCGGCGACGGGTATCCGAACCTCGGCCAGGGAGTCCGGCCTCTCGGGATGGGGAACGCCTTTCTCACGATGGAGGGGACGGATGAGAACGCATTATTCTATAATCCGGCCGCACTTGACGATTTCGACAAGAATTGGCGATACGGGACATTTTTGATCCCGGGAGTTTATTTTAACAAGGGGCTTATCAAGACCGTTAAGGACGTCCTCGACATGGGTGATGCACTGGATACCTCCGGGTCATCCACAGGGGATATCCAGGCCTTTCAGGATTTCTTCGGCAAACACGTAGGCGAATTTCAAAACGTGAGTCTCAAGATGCCGCTCTTTTCGATGATCCGGAAGGGATGGGGCGGAGGGATCCTCGTCGACTCGCGCACCACGTTTGCGATGCGTGGCAGTACCGCTACGCCTAATGTGGAGCTCCGGTCGCGCAGCGACGCCGGCGTGGTGCTTGCCAAGTCGGTTGGGTTGCTTGGCAATGACCTAGCCGTGGGTGTGCTGGTCAAGGGTCTATATCGCCTCTATCGTGACCGAATCCTGGTGACGTCGGATTTTGTCGGAAATAGCTCCTTAAACGATCTGATCGGATATAAGACTTGGGGGAAGGCCTTTGGCATCGGCGGCGACATCGGCATCCGTTATAAATTGCCGGTCAGTGGGGTTAATCCTGCCGTGGCAGTTGTTTACCAGGATATCGGTCGGACGCGTTTTTTTGGGACGGATACGGACGATACCCCGCAGGTCCTGAGCGCCGGCGTCGGGATCCACCCGGAGTTGGGTGATTTCGGCACATCGGTCGAGGTCTCGATGACCGATCTTACACAACGCAGGGATTTGATGACACGTCTTCATGCGGGCGCTGAGCTCCGGTTCCCGTGGTTCGGCGTGATCCGACCATCGCTTAGGGCGGGGATGAATCAGGGATACCCAACCGGCGGATTTTCGCTCGATTTCAAGAAGGTCAGATTCGACGGGGCCTTCTACGGTGAGGAAGTAGGCGAGACGAGCCGGCAGGGGAAGGCTTACAAGTTCGCCGCCGAGATGTCGGTCTATTTCTAATTTTAGTCTAAGCCTTCTAGAAGTGAACGCCGAGGCCGGCCAACCCGCCGGCGCCAGTGGACCATTTTCCCCCATATGTGACCGTGGCTGTTCCACCGATAGTCTGTTGAACGGTCGTTCGACGGAGCATGTCTATCTGGCCGACTACGCTGAAGTAGATATATTCCTTGAAAAAGAAACTGACCCCACTGCCACCGCCGATTCCGCCACTCCACTGTCTTACCGTCAAATCCATGGCAGCTGGGTCGCCGGGGAGGACCATCGCCTCGAACACCGGTCCTGCGTGAAGAAACGGGATGATCCTCAATGACTGGAAATCAGTCAGCGGGTTCGTGATCAAACTCGCCCTCGCGTTGGCATTAAGGCGGATAATGTGCTGACGCGCACCGAAGGTTGTTGTGGTTGCATAACGGCCCACCAGCTCAAAAGCCACCTGATCGTTTATGTTCCAACCGAAGAAGCAGCCGAAGACCGGTTCGACAGAATGCCCCACCGAGGTATTGCTTTGTGCCAATCCATCGGCGTTGGCTTGCATGGCTCCGAACAATAACTGAAGATAGGGTCCCTCGTGAAACCCTTTGGGTGGGCGGGCCTCGGCGGTGGAGAATGGCAATAAGAGTAAAGCAGCTAGTACTGCACCTCCCGGTTGAAAGATAATGCGCAACATATTTGTAGATCGGCACTACCATGCGCGATTGCGGTTTCTCAAGGGCTATGATAACCGGTGACCCATGCGGACCGGACGACGCGGAGATCAATTACGGAAGGTGACAATCCAGACAGGGGCTGCGGCATTTGCCGAAGGATCTGCGCTCATCACTATGGGAAAAACGAAGGTGCTCTGTGCCGCTTCTATCGAGGAGAGCGTGCCTAAGTTCCGCGAGGGGAGCGGCGGCGGATGGGTCACCGCGGAGTATGGGATGTTGCCGCGTGCCACCGCCACCCGTACACCGCGCGAGGCGGCTCGGGGAAAGATAGGCGGACGTACGGCGGAGATCCAGCGGTTGATCGGTAGGTCCCTACGAGCCGTGACCGACCTGTCGCGACTGGGCAAGCGGACGGTAACGGTCGATTGCGACGTGGTGCAGGCGGATGGCGGGACGCGAACTGCAGCCATCACCGGGGGATATGTCGCTTTGGCGACGGCCTGCCGGTGGCTCACCCGGCGGAATTTGATCGAGACCTGGCCGTTACGCGGCCAGGTCGCAGCGGTCAGTGTGGGCTTGGTGCAGGGCCATCCGGCGCTCGATCTGGACTATGCGGAGGATAGCCAGGCGGACGTCGATATGAACATAGTGATGACCGGTGACGGTCTGTTCGTGGAGGTTCAGGGGACGGCTGAGCAGGCTCCATTCGGTGAGCGAGAATTGCGGCAATTGCTGCGGTTGGCCAAGGACGGAATTAAGGAGTTATTACGGGTGCAACAAAGGACACTTGCCAAGACCAGATGACAATAGTGTTGGCAACGGCCAACCCGCATAAAGTGGCGGAGCTTAAGGCCCTCTTCGCTAATTCCCCCTGCCGATGGCAGTCGCTGCTTAACTATCCGAATCTTCATCTGCCTGAAGAAACAGGGGCCACGTTTGCCGAAAATGCCCGACTGAAGGCCGAGGCGGTAGTGCGCGAAACCGGGACATGGGCACTGGCGGATGACAGCGGCCTCTGCGTCGATGCATTGGGCAGCGCACCTGGCATCCACTCCGCGCGGTATGCAGGCTGCCACGGAGACGCGCAAAAAAATATCGCCAAGTTGTTAGTGGCAATGCGCGACATCCCCATGGACAAGCGCCAGGCTTACTTCATCGGTGTAATGGTCCTGGCCGGCCCGGGCGGCGAGGTCCGCCTGGCCGAAGGCCGCTGTGACGGCGAGATTGCATTGAGCCCCAGAGGGGCAGGAGGGTTCGGCTACGACCCCATTTTCTGGCTGCCGGCACTGGGCAAAACTATGGCGGAGCTTTCAGACGGAGGGAAAAACGCCATTAGCCATCGGGCGCTGGCGGCAACCCAGATTCAGTCTATTCTCGCCGCCGTTCTTCCTCCTGATACTTCTCCCAGCGTGTGTG
>JACPFG010000064.1 GCA_016183125.1 Deltaproteobacteria bacterium | reverse complement strand
GGTGACGGGGCGGGGCCTCACGGAAACTTTAGTGCGCGGTCTCGAACTCGTTCGCCGAAGCGCCGCCTATCAAAAGGCCCAGCACCTCCGGGGGCGGTTGAAGCTGACCATTGACTTGGCAAAATCCCGTGAGCGCTCTCGTTATTGATACCTCCATCTGGGTGGAATATTTCCGCGGGACCCCCCATCCCTTGGTGGACAACGCCCTTCAGGACGGCGCGGTCGTGCTCCCTATGGTCGTCGCAGCCGAGCTCTTGTCCGGTGTGCGCCAAACGGTGGAAGCGGCCGAGCTGCGCGATTTTCTGGAACTGTTGCGCCCCCACGGTAACCAAATGGCTCATTGGTATCGTGTCGGAGCATTACGGTCGGTGCTGGCCAGGAAAGGATTAGCGATCTCAACGCCCGATGCCCACGTTGCCCAATGCGCGCTCGATCTGCAGGTCCCTCTCTACGCAAACAACGCCGTCTTTCCCAAGATTGCGAAGTGGACCGCGCTCAAGTTGGCAGAGGAAAAATAAGAGGGACGCAATCATTGCATCGGGAGGACAATGCAGCCATTGGAATGGATCGCAAGGTCGAGTGTTGCGCCGCGTGTGTCGAGCGACGCCGGTTCAGGGTTCGCGACCTGCATATAGAGCGTATGCCCGCCGACCGTGAGTTCATACAGGGCCTGATCGCCTAAATAGATCGTCTGGTTCACGCGGCCCGCAAAGGCGGTCGCTCCACCCGTCGCGGGAATAATGGCCTCGTGGCGGATCATAAGGGTTACCCGATCGCCCGCGGCGAGTGTCGCCCCGTTCGGTAGGCCGGCCTGCACCGTTGTGCCGAGGGCCCGCACGGTGCATTGCCCCGACTCGGTCCGCACAATCGTTCCGTCCACGAAATTGGCGCGCCCGATAAAATCGGCCACGAACCGATTGACCGGCCTGGTGTAAATCTCAGCCGGCGCGCGCAGCTTGGCATCGAGATTGCAGAGCGGTTCGTCAAACAGCATGACCGCCGGTTGGAGGACCAGCGCCCGCGCCAGCGCGACGCGCTGCTGTTGCCCGCCCGAGAGCTGGTCGGGGTGGCGTTGTCCCAGTCCCTGTAGATCCAGCCGCTCCATGACTGCGGCGACCTGCCGCGTGCGCTCTGCTGCCGGGATTTTTTTGAGTCGGAGGCCGTACGCGATATTGTCGGAGACGGTGAGATGGGGAAAGAGGGCGTAGTTTTGAAACACGAGCGGCAGGTTTCGCCGGTGCGCGGGGACCCGCGTGATGTCGCGCCCGCCGACGAAGATCCCTCCGCTTGTCGGTTGCTCGAATCCAGCCAGACAGCGCAGGGCCGTTGTCTTGCCGCATCCCGACGGCCCGAGCAGGCAGACAAATTCCCCCGCGCGCACGGAGAGGGAGACGCGGTCGACCGCGGTCACGTCTCCCTTGCCGTCGCGGGAGGGGAAGCATTTTGTCAGGACCTTCAGTTCAATTGCCGACATCGACAAATTCCCTTGCTCTCCCACGCACAAACCGTTGCAACACTGCGAGCACTGCGGCCACAATGACGATCAACACGACGGAGAGCGCCGCGGCCTTGGAGAGCTCTCCATTCTCCACATAGCCCAGGATCGCGATCGGGATCAAGTTCCACCGGCCCGAGACGACGAAGATCACCGCGCTGATTGCAGTCATACATTTCATGAAACTGAAGGCCAGGCCTGAGAAGAAGGCCGGCGCAATGAGGGGGAGCGTCACCGACCTAAAAACGCCGAAGCTCCCGGCGCCCAAGTTGTGCGCGGCTTCTTCAATTCCGCGATCGATCTGTTTTAAGGTCGCCACTCCCGCGCGTAGCCCGACGGGGAGATTCCGAAAGAGGTTGAGAATAATGAGGATCGCCAAGGTCCCTTGTAGCATGATCGGTCGGTCATTAAAGGCGAGGACATAACCGATTCCGACGACAGTCCCAGGGATCGCAAAGTTGAGCATCGCCGTCACATCCATGAGCGTTCGCCCCCAGAAACGTTTTCGCACGATCAGATACGCCATCAGCATCGCTAGAAGCCCGGTGATAGGTGTTGCGATGACCGCCACGACAAGGGAGTTGAGCATGTAGTCCCACCCTTCCCGAAAGGTCACAAGAAAATGGTCGATCGTCAGTCCATACTGCGCCCCCCAGACCTTCGTGAAGGCTCCATACAACACCATCCCATAGAATAGACAGATCGTGATTGCCAGTCCGCCGGCTGTTCCGACAAGGAGAGCCCGCGTGGTCCTGCCGATCGCGCGGATCCGCGCCGTAGAGGGTTTGCCGGTCACCGTTGCGAAGGCCTTCCGCTCTAGCCAGAAGCGTTGGAGGAGGAAGGCGCTCACAGCAGGGATGAGCAGACAGATCGCTAATGCTGCCCCGCCCGCCATATCCCGTTCCGCCCCGACGATCTTGATGTAGGCCTCGACCGAGAGGACGCGGAAGTTCCCGCTCAAGATAAGCGGTGTGGCGAAATCGGCCAGCGATTCGATAAAACAGAGGAGGAGCGCGCTGGCGATCCCGGAAAAACTGAGCGGCAGCGTGACCTTCCGGAAGGTCTGCCACGGGCTGGCGCCTTGGTTGATCGAGGCCTCTTCCACGGAGGGGTCGATCGTATCGAGAACCCCCACCAGGACCA
>JACPFG010000020.1 GCA_016183125.1 Deltaproteobacteria bacterium | reverse complement strand
ATTCTCCAAATCCCTAGCAAGGGAGAAAAGGAGAATAACCATGTTAACCGGAGCGTTTTTGCTCCCGACTCATATACCGGGTCTCTACCAGGAAATGAAGGGAGAAGTTGAGAGGCGGGTTGAGGTCGACTTCAAGGGATGGCTGAAGGGGATGCTGGAGGAGGTGAGCGTGATGGAGTTCGAGGAGCTGGTGATTGGGGTTCCACCTTATGTCCGGGTCGGGGGGCGGAGGAACCAGCGGAACGGTTTTTATGAGAGGAGCCTGGATACGGTCTTTGGCTGGATCGAGGGCCTTCGGATTCCTCGGCCTCGGGTGGGAGGGTTTACACCAAGCTGCCTGGGGAAGAAGTACGGGAGACGCCAAGAGGTGCTGAATCGGGTGGTGACGAAATAAATTAGTAAATTAGTAAATTAGGGACGTTGTTAACTGAGTTAACTAATCCTCCATTCGCGACTGACGAGTAGCGAAATAGCCGCCGTGGACACTCCCAGGGAACGCGCGACGGTATCCCACGAATGATGACGTGATGGAGGGTGCCTGGGGAGTCTAATCTGGCCTGTCGTGGCATGATGAGAAGTTCGTAGACGATGAAAAGAAGGGTGTAAACAAGGGTGTAAAGAAGGGTTGTCAATGGTTGTTAACTCAGTTAACAACGTCCCTTACTTAAACAACGTCCCTTACTTAAATTCCCCGCAGTCGGTAAGCCATGGACGAAACAACTGGCGCAACTGAGCGAGCGCCTTTTTATTGATCGCGAACGGGATGGCCTGGGCGAAGTTGTCCAGATGGATAAGCGCGTTTAAGCCCGCGTCTTCCCTAACGGCCGCACGCAGCCGCTTTACGAAGTGACGATTGACCTCGCTGATTATCTGATACTGCTCCACCAACCCCTTAAGGTCCCATCGCGGGCGCGCCCCCTTTTTCCATCTGAAATATTGGCCGAGGAGGTACATCGTGACCGTTCGGTATTCCGTCTCCTCGATACTGGCAAAAGGGAGATGAAAACGCGCCATAGGGCGGAGCCACGCTAGCACCGGACAGCCGCTCGTGACCATGCAGAGGCCGAGCAATCCGGCCAACCCCTTCTGCAACGATGTCCGCTTTCGATACTCCCGCTCCGGTGCAGTCACGATCACCTCTGCCTCTTCGTACGAGACCGCTCCCTTGAAGGCCTCGACAAGGTCGATCGCGCTGACCGCCGCCGGACAGTGTGCGTGGCGACGTCGATTGAGCGGACAATTGGGGCAGGAAGAATGCGCCAGTTTCGTCCATTCAGGATAGGGAGGCTTGGTCATCGGAATATAAGCGAGCGTCTCGGGATCGAGGATCACCACGAATTGCTTTGATGCGCCATCGGCGGATCGAAACTGATACTGATAGCGGAGCGGCTCCACCGCCGGCGATGTACCACAGTCCGCCCAAATTTGCCATAGATTCAGATGCCTATTATAGAGTAGAAGGCGCCAGATGACCGGGCTGATATATTGCATAGGCTTTCGGGCGAGCGGCAAATCGACGTACGGGGCGGCGCTTGGCAACCGGCTTGGATTCCCCGTCTACGATCTGGACGACCTGATCGCCGCGCGCGCTGGGCGACCGATCGATCGACTCTTTGTGGCGGAGGGAGAGGCTCGATTCAGACAGCGCGAACAGGAGACATTGAGATCGCTCCTCTCCTCGCGGGAAGGTCGGCAGCAATCCACCGTAGTAATCTTAGGCGCAGGATTTTCGTTGGAGACATTACCGACCATAATACAACCAGAGGACGTGGTCATATGGCTGACGCGCCCAACGGACGGTCAGCCTCGCCCATTGGCCGGAAGACCGCGCCTTCGGCCGGATCTCTCCGAGGCGGAAGAATGGGCGCAACTATTTGCCGAACGTCGGCCCATGTATGCGGCGGTGGCGACTCATATATGGAGGACCGGCGAAGACGAGCCGCCGGCGGTCGCGGTCGATCGGCTCCTCCTTGAGATCCCGCGCCTTATGCCTGCCGTCCGCATCCGGCCTGCCGATCCGGTCTGCTGGCACGGAACTATCTCCGCGTCAAAATCGGAGCTGCTCCGCGCCCTAGTGCTTGCCGCCCAGTCCGATCGCCCGGTTACGATCGACGGGCACTCGCGCTGTGACGATGTCACGGTGATGTGTCGCGCGCTCCGTCTGCTAGGTGTGCGGATAGAGGAGACGGCAGATAGCTTTACCATAATCCCCCCACGCAACGGTCTAGGACTGCCCAACGATACTGTCGTGCATGTAGATGCGGGGGCATCGGCCGCGGCCTGCAGATTTCTGATGCCCCTATTGGCGAAGGTGCCGGGCCGTTTTCTCCTTGACGGCACTCCAAGGTTGCGGGCACGTCCTTTGGCTCCGCTAGTCGACGCGGTCCGCGCCATGGGCGGGATCGTCAATTACGTTGAGCTGCCTGGCTTCGCCCCGCTCCGGATCGACGGCGGCGGGTTCGGCACCGTTAACGCCGGGCTTATCCATTTGGACGACGTGCCTAGCTCGCAATTCGCCAGCGCGCTGCTCCTCTCCGGGGCGGGCCTCCCCTTCCCGCCGGCGCTTAAAGGCGAACCGATCGGCTCTAGGCCATATCTTACCCTTACCGTAGAGATGCTCCGCCGCTGTGGAATCGCTGCAACAACGGGCGGGCTTGCGCCTCACAGTCGTGTCCGCGCGGAATGTATCCCTGTTGATGCCGATGCAGGCTCGGCATCATATCTCCTGGCGGCTGGGGCGCTGGGGGGCGAGGTCATCGTCGATGGCTACCCATCCCGCCCGCTGCAGGCCGACCGCGTTTTTTTGGAATACCTGACGGCCATGGGGATCCGGGTCCGGGACCATGGCGCAACCGTTTCCGCTCACCGCGGATCGATCAGACCGTTCAGCGTAGATGTGCGCGATTGCCCGGATCTTGCGCCGCTGCTGGCCGTACTGGCGACATTTGCCGAGGGGAAGAGCCGAATCACCGGGGCGCCCCATCTGCGGCAGAAGGAGAGCGACCGGATAGAGGACTTAGCTATAGAGCTTAGCGCGGTCGATGTTGCCGTGGAAACGCTGCCTGATGGTTTGACCGTACATGGGCGGGGCCCAGGTACGATTCGAATTGGCGCAGCTACCAGTCTTAATCCGCATTCGGATCATCGCCTGGCGATGAGCATGGCGCTGCTTGCCTTTCACGGCTTCCCGGTGACTATTGCCGACCCAGGGGTGGTGACAAAGAGTTTCCCGGAATTTTGGTTGACACTGGCAGCCAGCGGTTGTGCTATCCAACCCATCTATGCCAGGTAACACATTCGGCACGCTCTTTCGTGTCACAACATTTGGGGAGTCCCATGGCCCAGCCTTGGGGGCCGTAATCGATGGCTGCCCGCCAGACATCCCCCTTTCCGTAGATGATTTCCTGCCGGAACTTGCCCGCCGGCGGCCCGGCCAGAACGCCATCACGACCGCGAGAGACGAACAGGATGCGCCTGAACTCATCTCCGGGGTGTTCGAGGGAAAGACTACCGGCATGCCTATCGCCGTGATCGTCCGCAACCACGATGCGCGCCCGGGAGATTACGCGGCCCTGCGCGGCACGGCAAGACCGGGACATGCCGATGCCGGATATCTGGCCAAATACGGCGTGCACGACTACCGTGGTGGCGGTCGGGCCAGCGGCAGGGAGACCGTGGCCCGCGTGATCGCGGCGATCGGCGAGATCGTTGCGAAGAGATACGATTCGAGCGTTATCGAACAAAACCCTGTCCGATGCGCCGATGAGTCGGCGGCCAGCCGAATGGTCGATTACCTGCAGACGCTTAAGGCCGAGGGGAACAGTGCCGGGGCCATCGTCGAGATCCGTCTGGAGTCACCTCCCAGGGGACTCGGTGAACCGGTATTTGACAAACTGAAAGCAGATCTTTCAAAAGCGCTCTTATCTATCGGTTCTATATATGGATTTGAGTTTGGCGTTGGCTTTGGCGCGGCCCGGATGACCGGAAAAGATTATGTCGCCGACGAGGCCAATTTTGGTGGTCTTCAGGGGGGCATCTCTACCGGTGCACCGATACGGATCCGGATTGCCGTTAAGCCGGCCAGCACAGTGGGCCAGGCCGCCCTTGCCGGCAGGCACGATCCGTGTGTCGCGCCGCGTGTAATCCCCGTCGCGGAGGCGATGGTCGCTATCGTCCTGGCGGACCACTACCTGCGCCAACGCACGCTGCGAGGGGAAGTGTGAACTCGCGAATATTTCTTGACGTGAACGCCGTACAACGTCTTGCCCCATTCGTGCGCCGCCACTTTCCTGGTCACCGAATTGTCATCATTACGGACACGCGCGTGCAGCGGCTGCATGCGCGGATAATAGCGCAATCGCTCATTGCACATCGACTGCACGTACGGTGCTTCGCGGTGCCGCCCGGAGAGCGGTCGAAGACGCGAGAGGCGAAGTCGGCCCTGGAGGATAAGTTGATCGCCGGAAGATTTGGTCGCGACACACTGATCATTGCTGTGGGCGGCGGCGTGGTCGGCGATCTGGCGGGATTCGTCGCGGCGACGTATATGCGGGGCGTCCCATATATCCAAGTCCCCACAACGCTCGTTTCGCAAACCGACAGCGCAATCGGCGGGAAGGTGGGCGTAGATTCGCCATGGGGGAAAAACCTGATCGGCGCCTTTCATGCGCCGGCGGCTGTCTTTATTGACCCTACGCTGCTCTGTACGCTGCCGTGCGGGGAAGTCCGCCAGGGGTTAGTGGAGATGGTGAAACATGGCCTGATTGCCGAGCCAAGCCTTGCCCGTGCCATTGCCCGGCGTGCTGCGATCCTGACGACTCCGCAGCATCCGCGATTCGTCCGCACACTTTTTCCACTTTTGCGGCGGAGTATTCGGATCAAACGAGGAATCGTGGCGCACGATCCGTTAGAAACCAATGGCCAGCGGGCGGTGCTGAACTACGGTCACACCTTCGGCCATGCGATCGAACAGGCCAGCCGATATCGTGTTGCACACGGCGACGCCGTTGCCATAGGAATGACGCGCGCGGCCGAGGTGGCCGTCCGCCGCGGTCTTCTCTCCCAAGCGGCCGCTGCTGAGCAGACGCGAATCCTCAGCGCCATCGGCGCCCCGACCGCGTTGCCACAGGGAATGAATCCCGCTGCTCTCCTGAAGATCATGGAGCGTGACAAAAAGGCCCGCAATCATACACCCTGTTTTGTTCTCCTCAAGGGTTTGGGCCACCCCATCGTTCACATTGATAGCAAACAGTTACGGAGTCAGCGAATCGAGAATCGCACGGATCTGGCGCTCTAAAGATGACAAGCTCTTTTCAATAATTCCCCACACCTCTTCCAAATCAATGCCCATATAGTCGTGGATGAGCACATCGCGAAACCCCGCAACGCGCTTCCAGGGGATGTCGGGATACCGATCCTTCAATGTTTGCGAAAGCTGTTTTGTGGTCTCACCAATGATCTCAAAATTGCGCACCACGCCATCCTGCACCAGCGGCGTCCGCAGAAAATGTTCCTTCCCGTTCTGTGTGTATTCTCCGATTCGTTGAACGCATTCCTGGATCTGAATCAAGTACATCCGATCGTTTTTCATAACGGTGCGGCCTCTTTCAATACGCGATCACGAATGCACCAATGCAATGCCCGTTCATTCACGACGTGCACCCGGTTCCCAAGAAGCTCCTCCAGATCTTGCCAGAGGCCGATGCGGTCCAGGAGTGTACGTCCGGCGGCCATTGCCACCAGCAAATCCACGTCGCTATCCGACCGCGCTTCTCCACGCGCCACCGACCCGAACACGCGCACATTGCGCGCCCCATGGTGTGCAGCCAGTCGCAAAATCTCATCCCGCTTCGTCTTCACCAGCTCCATAAGTGACATACGTTGCCAGTATATAGGCGCCACCTTAAAAAAACAACCATTTGAACCAGGGTAACCGCCCCGGGGTTGCACCCGCAAACCCTCCTCCCCTTAGGATAAGGGCAGGTCGGGAGGGGTTACGAAAGATGAGCCATCCCCTCTTATTCTATATACAACGTCATTTTAATTTGCAGTAACTCCCCCTAGCCCCCTCTTAAATTAAGAGGGGGGAAGGGGGGAGTTATGTCGTTGTGTATAAGAGGGGGAGGCAAAGGGTTCGTTAATTTAAGGTTAGATCGGGCCGAGAAAGGTAATTGACAAAGTAGCTACTGGTAGCTACTATTATAGGGGCTTGCGTCGCCCCATCCCCGCCACTGCTTCGATGGCGGGGAGTCTCCCCCTCAACGCCGCACATGCGGCTTGGGGTTGATAGGAGTCGCTATGGCATCCATCAAAACCGTCGGTGTGAAGGCGCTGAAGAACCACTTGAGCGCGTATGTTCGGGACGCGCGGGCGGGCGCTAGGATCTTGATCACAGACCGTGATGAGGTCGTTGCCGAGATGCACGAGCCGGAGTTGACCTCGCCGCTCTCGAGGGGGGACCCCCTGCTCCTCCAGTGGATCCGGGATGAGAAGGTGCGGCCGCCACGACATCGGAAGAAGAAACCCCTTCCCTCCTCCCCTCTGCGGATGGCCGACGGGACGGCCCTGCGCCTGCTCAACGAGGACCGTGGAGAATGACCACGCTCTATCTGGAATCCTCCGCGGCCGGGGCTTGGTTATTGGGGGAATCAACCGGCAGGGGCGTGAAGACCGCAATTGATCGAGCCCACGTGGTGGTATGTTCCGCGCTCACATTGCTGGAAACGGAGCGCGCACTCATCCGGGCGGAGCTCCAACGAGTGATCACCGCGGCGGATCGCCAGCGGTTGCTCGGCCTGTTGGAACAAGGGGCAGCCCAGTGGCACATCATGGAGATCACGGCGGAGGTTCGGGCGCGTGACCACGATGCAGTCGGCCGCGGGCTCGTCGAAGCCCTCGGTCAGCACGCCGCAGTTGGCGATGACGCGAGTCTCACCGCCGTGAAAGCGCGCGAGAGTCTCGCG
>JACPFG010000019.1 GCA_016183125.1 Deltaproteobacteria bacterium | reverse complement strand
GGCCAGCAGACACCCGCCCAAGGCCTCCAACCGCTGGCGACGGGCTACCAACATGCTCACGGGCAAGGGGCTAGCAAAGAGGAGAAACCCGCTCCCAAAGAGGGCGACGATCATGGCGCCTCCTATCAGACTGGCCCAAACTCTTCGGGTCATGGATTTTAGTGTTGCATGGAGGTAAAGGGGAGCAACGCGAGGAGACGCGCCCGCTTTACGGCCAAACCGACCGTCCGTTGATGATACGCACAGTTGCCGGACACACGCCGCGGAATGATCCTGCCGCGCTCGCTGATAAATTGCTGCAGCAGTCGGAGATCCTTGTAATCGAGGATCAGTTTTGTATCAGCGCAGAGCCGGCACGCTCGCCGCCTCGTCACAGGCCGCCGCTTGGCCGCCTTCCCTTTCCCCTTCCCCTTCTCTTTCCCGTCCTTCTCCTCCCGGAATCGTCTCATGTCCCACCCGCCGCGGGGAGTGATTCGTCCATGCCGAAGGTGACTTCGCTCCCCGTACCGAAGAGGTGGGCCAACCGCGCCTCATCCTCCAGCACCTTCGCCCGGCGCGTCTCTACCGAGACGACCGATCCGACCTGCACCGTCAGATATCGCAAGACCGCCTCATCCAATCTTAATACCCGTTCTAGCTCGGCAACCGCCTCTCCATTGCTCCCGTAATTGAGATAGCAGTAACACCCGCGCGTCTGTTTGCCTATGCGGTATGCCAGTCGACGGCGGCCCAACTCTCGGTTGAGGAAAACCACGCCGCCGGTTCGCTCCACGATCTGCGTCAATCGCTCGCAAAACTGGCGCGACTGATCGGCGCTCCAGTCCGGCTGTGCCACGATAGTAGTTTCATATTCCATCATATAATTCCTCCTTGAATCCGTCAGCTAGTCTTCTGGTGAAATCGTGTCATAGTCCAGGCCAATCCGTGGGTAAGATAACCGAGAACGCCCTCCGCAGCCCTCGCCACCGTTGCGCGAACTGCCTCCTCCTCGATCGGGTCAAAGCGCCCCAAAACATAAGCCACCGGGTCCGCCCCCTTGGGCGGCCGGCCGATCCCTATCCTCAGCCGGTCAAATGCGCGCGTTCCCAGTTGCTCGATCACGGAGGCCACGCCCTGATGCCCTGCCGACCCCCGGTCCCTTGCGAATTTTAGCGCCCCCAGTTCCAGGTCAAGGTCATCGTGCACCACTAAGAGGTCGCCTGGGTCAATCTCCAAATACCTGCAGAAACTCCCTACCGCCTCTCCGCTCCGATTCATAAATGCCTGCGGTTCGCAGAGGAAGACCTTCTCCCCCTGATAGTTCCCCTCTGCATACCGGGCATCAAACTTTCGGCGGCGCAAGGCTAAATGGAGTGTCTCCGCCACCGCATCGACCACAGCCCATCCGATATTATGCCGGGTTGCCGCATATTCCGATCCCGGGTTGCCCAGACCGACGACCAACCTCACGCCTTCTCCTTCTCCTTCGTCTTCTCCTTCGTCTCTGCAGCAGGCGCCTCGCCCACGGCAGGTACAGGGGCCACTCCCTCTGCAGGAACTGCAGCCTCTACAGGCGCAGCAACCTCCTCCTCCTTCATCGGGGCCACCACAGAGACGACGGCGTAATTGACATGGGGTGGAATCTCCACCCCGGAAGGCAATTGAAGATCGTTCACGTGTATGCCCTGGCCGATCTGCAAGCCGCCGATATCAACACCGATCGCTTCGGGCACGGCCGTAGGCAAGCAGCGCACTTCAATCGTTCGGCGGCTGATCGTGAGGATGCCTCCCAACTTCACCCCCTCGGACTTCCCCTCGAACCGAATCGGTACCTCTACCATGATCTTCTGGGTCAGGTCGAGTGTCTGAAAATCGACGTGCGTAAAGACGCGCCTGATCGAGTCGGCTTGGTAATCGCGGATGCGGGCTACCACAGTCTCCCCTCCGTTGATGGAAAGGTCGATAAGGACGTTCATTCCGGCAGCGGTATGGACCAGCCCTTCCATCTCCCGAGCTGCCACCGCCAGCGGGGTCGGCTCCCTCCCCTTCCCGTAAAGGATGGCGGGGATTGTGCCGGCTGTCCGTAGCCGACGTGACGGACCTTTCCCCAATGTCCGTGTCGTGGCTTGTAATGTTGCGCGTTCCATTCGTTCCTCTCCTGCGGGCTTTACCTGCCCGCGACTTCTTTACTATACAAACAACGACGAGACCGAATCCGATTGATATATGCGGCGAATCGCCTCCGCCAAAATGGGCGCCACAGAGCGGACCAGGACCTTCTTGCACGTCGCTACCTCCCGACGCAAGGCAATCGTGTCGGTCACGATGACCTGCTCCAACGGGCTGGCCATGATCGTTTCCGCAGCCTTTCCGGAAAATACCCCATGGGCACAACAGGCAAAGACGGCCGTTGCCCCCTCTTTTTTGAGGGCGGCCGCCGCTTGGCTAAGCGTACCCGCCGTATCGATTATGTCGTCTACTATAACTGCCCGGCGGCCCTGCACATCTCCGATCAGATGCATTACCTCGCTCACATTTGGTGCGCTGCGCCTCTTGTCGATCATCGCCAGTGGACACCCCAATCGCTTGGCAAAGGCCCGCGCCCTTTCCGCACCGCCGGCATCCGGGGCGACCACCACCCCGTCCGTCTGGACCACCTCGCGAATAGCATCCAACAGGACCGGCATAGAATATAGGTGATCGAAGGGGATGTTGAAAAACCCTTGAATCTGACCGGCATGCAGGTCCATCGACAGGATCCTATTTGCCCCTGCGGCCGTCAAGAGATCGGCCACCAGTTTTGCGCTGATCGGTGTGCGCGGCTGCACCTTCCGCTCCTGGCGCGCATACCCGTAGTAGGGCATGACCGCTGTGATCCTATCGGCGCTGGCCCGCTTGAACGCGTCGATCATGATCAGGAGCTCCATCATATGATGATTGGCGGGCGCGGAGGTCGGTTGAATGACAAAGACGTCCATGCCGCGGACGTTCTCCTTGATCTCCACCCACGTCTCACCGTCACTGAACTGCTTCACCTCACATTCCCCCAGAGGAATGCCTAACGCCTTGCCGATCGCCTCCGCCAAGAGCCGGTTGGCATTTCCCGAAAAGAGCTTCATGTTCTTAAAGGTCTGCATAAAAGTGTAATCTCTGCTGGGGCGCCTGGATGTTATTACAGGGGCTCGCGCCCCTTTCATCGGGGGCGCTGCCCCCGCGCCCCCAACATCATGCTTGCTCAGACCGGCAAAGCCGGATCTTCGCAAGCAACCGCTCCCGCCACTCATCCACTCTGCTGGGGCGCCTGGAGTTTATTACAGGGGCTTGCGTCGCCCCCTCCAGCAGCTAAGCTGCTGGAGCCTCCCCCTCAACGCTGCACGTGCAGCTGTTACCCCCTTGTCACTCATCCACTCTGCTGGGGCGCCTGGACTCGAACCAGGAGTGGCGGCTCCAAAGGCCGCTGCCTTACCATTTGGCTACGCCCCACTGTCAACTGATTCCGTGGGGATCACGAGCCAACCTGACCCCGCATATGCCCGCACCGCCGAGTCGCGTCTTTCTCTAGTGGCAAAAAGTCCAAAGACCGTGGACCCGCTCCCCGTCATCCCGGCCGCCGCTGCGCCACTCTGTCGCAATGCACCGATCATCTCCCGCACGACCGGATACCTATTCGCAACAACCGATTCGAGATCGTTCCCGACAAGGGCCGCAACATCCTCAAATCGTTCGAGAAAGCGAGGCAGGCTGCTAACATGGGGGGTAGACGCTGTCAAACCCAAATCATATTGCTGATATGCCCATGGAGTAGAGATCTGAATACGAGGATTAACCAATAATATCCAAGTCTTAGGAAATGATCGACATAAAGTGACCTGCTCGCCGATCCCCTCCACCATGGCCGGCTGACCAAGGCAGAAGAACGGCACATCGGCACCGATGCGCACCCCTATCTCCGCCAACCGTGTCGGTGGCCACCCCAACTGCCAGAGATGGTTAAGCCCGCACAACACGGCTGCGACATCACTCGATCCGCCACCCAGCCCACCACCTATCGGGATCTGCTTCTCGATCGCTATCCTGACCGACTCGCATCGTGCGGCCGCCGCACGCATAGCCTCGGCCGCTCGGTAACAAAGATTGGTCTCATCCAATGGGACTTCTGGATGTTCACAGACTAGGGAGATCCCATCGCGTGCAAAACAAGACTTCGCACCGTAATTAGCCAAAGCGGGCGACTCAATGAAAAGGGTGTCCGCTAGTTGTAGCGGCACATTAAGCATCTGGAGGAGATGATAGCCGTCCGTCCGGCGGCCGACGATGCGTAGGAACAGATTGATCTTTGCGGGCGCTCTAACGGTAATCGCGGTCATAGCAATGGCAATAACACACTGCATGCCGCAGTAAATATCTCTTTACACAAGCAGGTGTCCGACTTAAGTCGGACACCTGCTTGCATACATCCGATCCTTATTATGCGCCTAAGACAAGGATATGTCCGCAGCCAAGACGGCACCCGGATCGCTTATCAAGCGATCGGCAAGGGACGCCCGATATTCTGTTGCAATGGGCTCGGTGTCCCTTCCTATTTCTGGCGGCATCTGGCCGGCTATTTTGCGAACCGCTATCAAGTTGTAACCTGGTCCTACCGGGGACATGGCCGATCAGACACGCCTCTGGAGCTATTTCAGGTACGCTACGAAGATTTCGTCGCCGATAGCTGCGCGGTTATAGAGGCCTTGGATCTTCGTCGCATCATCGGGGTCGGCCACAGCGCCGGTTTTCAGGTCCTGCTCGGTTGTTATGACAAACACCCGAAGCGGTTTGCCGGTTTGAGCTCGTTTCTCGGCACTGCGGGCAATGCCCTTCGATTTTTCTTCGATTGGCCGTTTAGCCGCGCTCTCTTCGACCTACATTATCTGCTGGCGGTCTTCTTCCCCCGGCAGGTGCGCCTAATGACTGAACTCCTAGTCAGGTCTCCTATTCCCTACTATGTCGGAGGCTGGCTCAATATCTTGACTACCGGGCTGGCCCACAAGGCCGACATTCAAAAGTACCTGGATCATATCGCGGCAATGGACCCGCGTTTCTTTGCCACGATGACACAGGGGGCCGAGGCCCACTCGGCATACCGGATTTTGGGCAAGGTCCGCGTGCCGACACTCTGCATCGCGTCTGAGCACGACCGGTTTGTCCCATTACGGATCGCGCGGGCCATGCACCGAGCCCTGAGCAAGCGGAGCGGGTCGAAGGGCCGCGCCGAATTATTCGTCATCACCCGGGGCACCCATGCTGCGCTGATGGAGATGCCAGATGTGCTTAACCTGCGGCTCGAGCAATTTCTCACACGGCACAAGTTGTAGGGGAAAACACCACACAAGGGGTCAAGTCTTGACTTTTCACATTGTTGAGGTAACTAGCCATCATGGCTCGCCCGTTACGGATTCAATACCCAGGCGCATGGTACCATGTCATGAATCGTGGCGGAGGACGTCGGCAGGTCTTCCAAAATGATCACGATTACCTCGCCTTCTTGACCTTGCTCAATGAGGCCTCGCAGATGTGGAAGATGGAGGTCCATGCCTATTGCTTGATGCCGAACCATTATCATCTCCTGCTGCATACTCCACTGGCCAATCTCTCCCGCATGATGCGCCATATCAATGGTGTGTACACCCAGCGATTTAATTTGCGCTGGCAACGGGATGCCCACCTCTTCCGTGGACGGTATAAAGCAATCCTGGTAGAAGATGAGGGGTACCTCGACGAGTTGACCCGCTATATTCATCTCAATCCCGTCAAGGCAAAGCTCGTGGAGGTCCCTGAGCAGTATCGATGGTCCAGTTATCCCTATTATTTGGGACGCGGTGGGAGGCCTGATTGCCTCATCACGGAGACCATTTTAGCGCGGCATGGTCGTCGAGTGAATAAAGCGCGTCGTGAGTGGGTCGCCTTTACGTTCGAGGGGGTGCCGGAGAAACTGGAAAGGCTGCTGGATAGTGCTCGGTGGCCTGCCGTCTTTAGCAGTGCCCTTTTCCGGACGTGGGTCGAGACCAATTTTATTCCGGACAGGCGAGACCGGGAGATCATCTATCCTGTGCGTGCGGCCCCGCGGCTAACACTTGCGCAACTGTGCATGATTCTCTCTTCGGTAGCGGACTTGCCCTGGAACGAGATCAAACGAGGACAAGGCCCAGCGGCAGCGCTCTGGCGAAAGCTTGCGGTCCTCGCCATGCGCAGGGAATTGGGGTTAAGTTGGGCGGTTGGTGGCATCCATCCCTCGCAGATCTCGCGGCTCGTTCATCGCGAGCGGCCAGCGCTTGTGAGGGGCCAACACTGGTTACAACTCGTCACCGAATGCCGGAGTGCAAAAGTCAAGACTTGACCCCTTGATGTTTGGTCCTACTTTTCGCCGCGCTGGCGTTCGAAGGCGCCGGCGTCGCACGACGCCAATGGCTTGTTGGGACGGGGAAACCCGCGCTGGTCTGTGAGGACAGCATTTCCATCAATATCGGTGCATATACCGGACGGATCGGGCGGCACGATATTGATCGCCACGCTCCCCTTATATAAGGGATGCGTCGGTGTAAATCCGCCGTTTTCCTGCAGCTTCCCGATGTCGGGGAAAATACCGCTAATAACTCCCTCACCGGCAAGGTCACAGCCGGCCGGATCTTGGATCACATTGCCCCCAACCGAGGTAACTGGTCCATGACAATTCGGGGCGATGCCTGCCGCATCCCCATTCAGACTCAAGAGCACCCCCTTCAGATTCATCTCTCCATACTGATCGCCATATGGCCAATTATCAATCCCCCCGGACGCGGAGGTCATCCCATATTTGGCGACCGCACTTTCTGGAGGCAGCGGATCACGCCACACCTGATTTCTGACAAAGGTGCTAAAGCTCACCTTGGCCACGTCGCCGACCTGACAGAAACCGCCGCCGCAGAGATATTGCGCCGTATTCGAGGAGAACGTATCATTCGTGAGTGTGGTGGGGCCATGCGCATTATAGACTCCACCACCAAAACCCGCGCGGTTGCGGGAAAACTCCGAATTTGCGATGTTCGAAAGGACAAAAAAGAGGGCTAAGCCCCCTCCAACGCCTAATCCATCGCCATTCACTCCAATGCTCATATTGTCGGAGAATTGACACTCATTCGCATGGAAGATGCCATTGAATGCGCTGACCCCTCCGCCTTGATCACCAGCCACACTCCAACGAACCCGCACTTGTTCAAGCAACCAAGTATAGCCCGTATCGAAAAATCCGCTCGCCGTGAGGTGTATCGCGCCACCAAGGTTGGCCGTACATTCCTCGGCGACAACGTCGCTTAATAGGAGATCGGTATCGGTACTGTGCAGACACCCTCCCTGGCTAAATTCTCCGAATCCCTCTTCCAACGGGATCGCGCCATTCCGGATAGTCATCCCGGCAATCGTCACGGTCAGCGGGGGAAGGGCCTTACCCGCGGGGCCAACCTGAAAGACGCGATCGAGCCACTTGGCATCAATGATGGTTTCAGGACCGTCACCGAACAACATGAGGTCACTTAGGATGTCAAAATCGCCTACGAAATTGTCGTCATCATTGCCCACTATGGTGATGGGATAAGTCCCTGCTGGGACATAGATGGTATCGGCCTCGGGCGTCGCGTTCGATTCGGTGATTGCTGCACGGAGGGTACATTCCCCGGCGGCATCGGCGCAGACACCATCC
>JACPFG010000065.1:15508-16165 GCA_016183125.1 Deltaproteobacteria bacterium | reverse complement strand
CCGGCGTTCCGATAGGCGATGCGATATCAATCCCCTCGTGAAAGCGCGTCCCAACCCCACGGCGATAGCCGAATCCAGAGGTGATGAAGCCCCGCACCGGCCAGAGGGTCGGCATGGCCGCCCAGAAGGAGGTCTTCTGCTGCCGGACCTCATAGACCTTTTGCAACCGCTCTTCCACCTGATCGGCGCTCTTTCGCAATTGCTCCAAGTGCCGATCCAGGTTGTCGAAGGCAAACTGCCCCTCTCGTTTCTGCACACCATCCAGCGCAAATTGCTTTAGCGAACTGAGCGACGGCACGGTCGGCAGCGCATTCTCCTCCATTACCGGTCCGATGCCTCGTGTAAGCCCCTTAGCCGGCATCCCGCTTGCCTGCTCCAACCGATTAGTTAGTCGTTCGGTCCTTTCCAAGGCCTGCTCAAGGGATGCTACCTTTGTCGCCATTATTGACCGCTCCTGGTCGAACTCGGCATTTTGCAAACGAACCGACTCGGTGGCGCGGTAAATCTGCCAATAATGATAGAGACCGCCCAATGAGAGCAGCCACGAGACGCATACTACCCCCCCTGCAATGAGCGCCGCCTTCAGCCAACGGCGACGCAGGTCCCACCTACGGACACCGCGATGGTTTGCAGGAACGATAATTATACTTAAACGGT
>JACPFG010000065.1:10451-15478 GCA_016183125.1 Deltaproteobacteria bacterium | reverse complement strand
GATGCCGCCCCCCGATGTTGATTACCTTTGAGTCCTGCTCCACCTGACCGGTCCCAGAGTCCCCTTGTGGAAGGCGCGGGGTTGGTTCCCGATCATCTGCCCATAAGCCGCATAGGCAATACTGGAGAGGTTAACTAAAACCCTAATCGAATCGACCGCCTAGGACCATAGCAGCCGGGTCACACCGTGTCAACCATTAAAAAGACATTATTTTACGGGCAGTTATACCTCTAAGGTGGGCTCATCTGGCTCCTCTTCTGCTTCGATATCCCCCCCCTTTCGTCCCTTGGTCCGTTGCGCCTCTGCCATCAAGACCGTTATATTGTCGTCTCCACCGCGCTCGTTGGCCAAGTCGATCAACTGTTGGCAGGCATCCTTTAATGAATTATGCGTCACCACGGTAAATAGCTCTTCATCCTCAATAAGATTGGTTAATCCGTCGGTACATAGTAGATAGATGTCGCCTGGACGGATGGGCCGGCTGTCTATATCGATCTCGACACGGTCCTGGAAACCGACAGATCGCGTTATGATATTTTTCAGCCGGTGACTCTTTGCGTCAACATCGGTGATAACACCAGCTCGCAACTGCTCACCTACCAGAGAGTGGTCGATCGTTACCTGTTTGATCTGTCCACCGCGGATCAGATACGCGCGTGAGTCCCCCACGTTCGCTAGAAATACCGTGTTTCCCTGAATCAATATCGCAACTGCGGTCGTCCCCATTCCGCGAAGTGAGGCGTCCTGTGTAGCCTTCTCAAAGATTCTGTGGCTCGCCGCCTGTATGGCGTATCGGAGCAACGTCTTATAATCACCAGGCTTCCACTCCCAGCCCTCTTCGAGCGTGGCATCCGGATCGGAACTCAGTCGCCTAATTACCTCTTCTATTGTAGTCACGGCCATGCGGCTGGCAAAACCACCACCCACATGACCGCCCATACCGTCTGCTACGAGAAATAGCTTTATATCCGCATTGACCAGAAAGGCATCTTCGTTCCGCTCGCGCCGACGTCCCACATCGGTCTGTCCATGGGCCACGATCACAAGTTCGCGCTCCGGTTTTGCCAAGGGCATAATCTATGTATTATACCGAAAGGGATTGCGAAGAAAAGACGAATATAGGGGCAAATAAATGCCTTGTCGATTACATTGCTGCCATGTTAGTTATCCGGCATGCGTCGCACCCTCTTTCTAGCGTCGATACTGTGTTGCCTGCCGATTGCCGCACAGGCGGCCCGCAAGGTCACAATAGGATACCAGGGTCTCGTCGAGGTACAATCCACAGCGCCAGAAGATGCCGCCGGTTTTTTTAAATTCGCTATCATCGATGCAGCCGGCAGCACGCTCTGGAGCAATGACGGTACCAGCCTGGAGGGCTCGGAGCCGGAGAGCGCTGTGGAGATCCCGGTAGTAGAGGGTGTCTTTAACCTCCTGCTAGGCGACGACGGGCTTACCAACATGACGGCCATACCGCTGGAGATCTTCAACACAGATGGGGAACTTGCGCTGCGCGTCTGGTTTAACGACGGGAAACATGGATTTGAGCAGCTATCTCCCGACCAGCGCCTGGCGGTCGTCCCATTCGCAGCCAGGGCAGAGATGAGCGCGGCCGCCGCCGGCAACGTAGCGGTCAACGGTGATACGACGGTCCCGGAGCTACTCCTACAGCCGGTGACTAACGCCGCGGATCTTGGCGAAACCACCACCGGTCGATTTTTCTACGACGGCACAACTAACCAGTTCAAGGGCTGCACTAATGCCGGCTGCGAACCGCTCCTGCTGGGCCTAGCCAACGGCGATATCACAGCGGTAACCGCGTCAAGCGGACTCACTGGCGGAGGAACCAGCGGGGCGGTGAGCCTTGCCGTCGATCCATCGCTCGTGGTGATGAAGACCGGTGACCAGACGATTGCCGGTGGAGTCGCCGCGTCAGGATTCACGACGACAGGCCAGGTGAGCGCCGGTGCCGTAACGGCGACTACGCTGCAGGGCAATTCCGGTCTGCTCCTCCGGGAGACAACGGCCGCCTCTCCAGCTGAAAGAATAACGCTCCGTGCCCCGACCGATCTCGCTGCTGACTACATACTCACCTTACCGGTGGATGACGGCCTGCCAGGCCAGTTGCTTGGAACCGATGGTGGCGGCGGACTTAGCTGGATCGATCAGACTACCGGTGACGTGACCGGAGTGGCCGCAGGCAATGGACTTACAGGCGGGGGGACGGTTGGCGATCTGACGCTTAATGTAGGCGGCGGGACGGGGATAAGTGTCGGAGCAGATACGATCGCTATCGATACTGCCGTCGTCCCGCAGCTCGGCGCGGCTAATATCTTCACTGTCACCGGCACCGCCATCACATTGAAACCCGGATCGGCACCCGTAGCCAACGCCAAGCTGCTAGATCTGCAGCTGACAGGTGTCGGTGGATCGATCTTCAGCGTCGATTACGAGGGAGACCTGCTGGCCACCTCACTTGAACTTGCGACACCGCTCGGCGATGCCTCGGTGAGCGATAATATAACGATCGGCGCGGGTGGATCGGTCGCCGATGCGGCTCTGTCGGCAAGTGTAAGCAAGCTGGGAGGGACGATCGAAGGGAGCGAGATCACGAACGGCACTATCGCGGCGGTAGACATCGGCGCGGATGCCGTGAGTCTGGAGGAGCTGGCCGCCGACGTGGCGGGAGCGGGACTGACCGGCGGTGGGGGAGCAGCATTGGCCATCGGCGCAGGCACCGGGATCGACGTTAATTCCGACGACGTCTCGATCGATCAATCGACCACATTTACATGGAGCGGACTGCACAGCTGGACGCGAACGGTAACCGACACGGGAAGCGTGCAGGACGTCAATCTTACTCTTGGCGACGACAGCGGCGACGACACCGTGTCTGCAGTCACGATCGATGTCAGCTCGGCCGCCACGGGGGATAGCGACACGGTCTACGGGCTCAACATCGGTGACCTGACCGGCGCAGACGGCACAGTGGCAGAAAGGGCGCTGAGGATAGGCGCCAACTGGGATGTCGCCATAGATCTCAACGGAACGATGATCACGCCTACCGAGCTTGCCCGCCTTGACGGGACCAGTGCGAACCTAGTGGATCAGGACGACACCCCGGCCGCAGGAGATCTGAGCGGTTCATTCACGGCAGGGTTCCAGATCGGGGCGGATGCTGTAGGCGCCCCAGAGATCGCCGCCAACTCAGTCGGATCGTCCGAGCTTGCGATCTCCGGCGTAACGGCTGGAACGTACGCGCTGGCTACTATCACAGTGGATGAAGACGGCAGGATCACGAGTGCGAGTGCTGGCAGTGAATCGGGAGACATCACGGCGGTGGGTGATGCTGCGAGCGGGGCTGCGTTTGTAGATGACGCTAGCAACGGAAGCGAGTTGGTCTACGAAGGGGCAAGTGTCGACGGCTTCGAGACGCGGCTCACGTTTACCGGAGATCCGGGCAGCGACGCAATTGTCACGATCCCCAACGTGACAGGCACCATTGTGACTACGGGTGATGCGGGGACAGTCACCACGGCCCTGCTCGCAAATGACGCAGTGACGAGTGTTAAGCTGGCGGCAGGTGTCGCAGGCTCCGGATTGACCGGAGGTGGAGGATCCGCCCTGGCAGTAAATCTTACCGGTTCCGGCTCTTCCGGGAATACGACGGCAAATGCTGGGCTGGAGGTCGGCGCGGGTGGGCTTGCACTACTTCGCGGATGCGGCGACGGGGAGATGCTCAAGTGGAACCTCGCAGCCTCTACATGGGGTTGTGCAGGCGATCTCTCCGGCGGGACACCCGCGTGGAACACGATTGCCAATCCTACCGGAAATCTGGCGCTCGCGCTGGGTGCTAACACCTCAACGCTCACCTTTAATGCCGCGACGGGCGGGAACGATCTGTTCACCCTGACCGATACGACAGGCAATACAGGAACCGGGTCACTGCTGCGGGCAGCCACCACAACCGGGTCGGCGGCCAAACCGTTACAGATAGTTGCCAGGGGAAATGCGATCATCGACACGAGCGCCGCAGGGGGCATCACGATCGGTAATGCCACCGCCGCCCAGGCCGTAACGGTGGATGCCGGGACCGGGACACTTAATCTGGGGACGAGTAGCAACGCCAAGACGATAAACTTAGGTACTGCGGGTGCCAATACGATCACCATCGGTTCAGCCGGCGCTACGGGAGTGGCGATCACTGACGATAATTGGTCGGTATCGGCAGCCGGTGCGGCAAGCCTAACCGGATTGGCGCTAGGTTCTGGTACGATCACCGGCGCGGGGCTCACTGACTGCGACGATGCCAATCAGAAACTCGGGTGGGATGCCGCGACGTCGCAGTTTACCTGTATCACTAACTTTCCAGACACGGCGAGCTTTACCGATTCCACCACGGAGGTGGCTACATTCACTGCCGCGATGGATCTCTGGGACGGGACCTATCCGAACATCACGCCGCTTTCAACGGCCAGCACGGTTCTAGTCTCGATCGTCATCCGCGGCACCTCTGATGATGCAGCCGACCAAAATCCGGTCTTCACGGTCCGTCGGGCCGTCGGAGTCAATCCTACTTGTACTTCCACGCAGGTGGGGAGCGAATTCGTCGGCAGTTTTCTCACCACGGCAGCGCAAGATTGGGGGGCAACCGCCACGTTTCTAGATAGTCCTGGAACGATAAGTGAGGTGCGCTATACGGTCTGCACCGGCACCACAGGTCTGGACGATGGCAATACCGATGATATTCGAGTAACGCTTGTGGTGCTAGGCGCGGATCTGGCGGAGAATTACTACACGGCAGATGCCTCGATCACCGCTGGGGACGTGGTAAGTCTAGATGCTGCACTGCCAGCAGGTGTGGCAAAGGGCAACCTGCCATATGACCCTCTTACCATAGGTGTGGTCTCCACGGCCCCGGGACACGTGCTGGACGATGCAATCGGACGTGACTTGGGCAAACCAGTGCCTGTCGCCTTGGCCGGTCGCGTACCCGTGCGCGTAACGACCAACGGCGCTCGCGATCCGAT
>JACPFG010000065.1:9261-10410 GCA_016183125.1 Deltaproteobacteria bacterium | reverse complement strand
GATACGTGTAGGAGATTATCTAACCAGCGCCACTATTCCCGGTGTCGCAATGCGCGCCACCCGGTCTGGCCACGTGATCGGCAAGGCACTCACCGAACTCTCTCAGGGAGATGGACTTGTCCTCGTATTCATCGAGCCGGGCTTCCGTGGCATGGGGGATGGAACAACAAGTGGGCTGCTTGCCGGACGGGTCACTACCGACGCGGCCGGAGTCGCACAGGTCCGCTTCGCGCAACCGTTCGGCCCGGACCTCCCCGTGGCCCAGTTAACCGTTGAAGGGGAACGGCTTGCCTTCGCGCAGATCACACGATTTGTGCAGGATGAGGCCGGCCTGTACACGGGGCTGGTAATAAAGACATTCGCGCCGACTAGCGCCGCAGCCCCCGCTGTGCCGGTTCATTACATCGTCCACCGAGTAGCAGAGGAACTGCGATGATGTGGTGGCGCACATTGCTCCTCTTTTTGAGTGCGATTGCAGTTGGCAACTGTTACAGCGGCCCCGGCGAAGAGGCCGAGCCGACGCCGCCATCGCCGGCCCCGGTAAGTGCCAGCGCCAACTACCGGATGACCCGTGCGCAGGCAGGCCCAACTGCGGATGTTGTCCATAGCGCAACCTACGATGCGCTGGCTATGACCGGTTCGGTCTTCTCCGCAGCCCGTGCCTCTTCTGCCGCCTATGCCGTGCACCACCCTATGAGCAAGACCGTTCCGGCAACGCCTACTGCTTCGGCGCCCGCCAGCGCCGTTTCACCGTCAGGAACGATCCAACTAACAGGCGGCGGCTGCGGATTGTCCCATTTACCTTGAAACTTTCCCCAACCTCTGGCAAATGGCAGCGCAGTGCGGATTAACTCCGCATAATTGGCTACAAGAGGTTGACGAGAACGGTTCAGATGCAAGACAGCGTGAGGAGGCCTACTGAATTCGATGGGGGGTGGTCAGGGGGGAGAGCAGGATCTCCCCCCGACCTTAGCGAGCGACCGGCCGCAAGGCTCAGCTTTGCTGGGCCGCGCAGCAAAACCGCAGGTTTTGCGGAGTGGATAGCCGACGCGAGCGAATAGGGGACGTGGTGTAGCGGCCTAACACGCTGCCCTGTCACGGCAGAGATCGCGGGTTCGAATCCCGTCGTCCCCGCAATAAAATATCCCC
>JACPFG010000065.1:0-9195 GCA_016183125.1 Deltaproteobacteria bacterium | reverse complement strand
TTTCAGTCGTTCGGCGAGTTTTGCCTCCGCGCCCTGGTCGGTCGGTTCGTAGTAGCGCGCGGTTTTTAATGTGTCGGGGAGATACCGTTCGCGGACGTGATGTCCCGGGTTATCGTGCGGGTATTGGTAGCCCTTGCCGTAGTCCAGCTCGCGCATCAATTTCGTCGGGGCGTTGCGGAGGTGGAGGGGAACCGGAAGCGCGCCGCGGCTCTCCACATCGGCCTTCGCCGCGAGGTATGCTAAGTAGCTTGCGTTGCTCTTGGGGGCGCCGGCGAGATACGTCGCGCATTGCGCCAGCGGAATCCACCCCTCCGGCATCCCGACAAAATCGAAGGCCTGCATCGTTGCGACTGCCAGCGGCAAGGCCTGGGGATCCGCGTTCCCGATATCTTCGCTGGCAAAGATCACCATCCGGCGGCAGCAAAAGAGGGGGTCTTCCCCCGCCGCCAACATCCTCGCTAACCAATAGAGCGCCGCATCGGGATCGGAGCCCCGCAGCGATTTGATGAAGGCGCTGATAATGTTGTAATGCTCCTCGCCCCCCTTGTCGTAGCGCAGCGCCTTTTGCTGAAGGGCCTGCTCGATGAGCGGGAGCGTCAGTTCGCGCGGTGCCTGCGGGGTCGTCGCACGCAACGTGGCCGCCGTCTCCACGGTGTTCAGGGCGCGGCGCCCATCGCCATCCGCGGCTGCGCAGAGATACCGCAACGCGTCCGGCGCGATCTGGAGATCCTCCGTTCCCAGTCCTCGCTCGCTGTCCGCAAGCGCCCGGGTCACGATCGTTCGAATATCCTCCGCCGTGAGGGGATGCACGAGGCAGACCTTCGCGCGCGAGAGGAGGGGGCCGATGACCTCAAAGGAAGGGTTTTCGGTGGTCGCCCCGATCAAGGTGATGGCCCCGTACTCGATATGCGGCAACAGGGCATCTTGTTGGGCCTTGTTGAACCGATGGATCTCATCCACAAAGAGGATGATGGGCGAGCGCACGGCAATATGCGCAACATCCCGCAGCTCTTTAACCCCGGCAAGCACCGCCGAGAGGGCGTGAAACCGCGCGGGAAAGTGCGCGGCAATCACCTGCGCGAGCGAGGTCTTGCCGCTACCGGGCGGCCCCCAGAAGATGAGCGATGGGAGCCTCCCCGCATGAATGGCAAGACGCAATGCCCCTGTGGGGCCGACCAGGTGCGGCTGTCCCACGATCTCATCAAGTGTGCGCGGCCGCATCCGGTCCGCGAGCGGTTGCGTTGACCGTGCAACGCGCGTGGTTGGAAAAAGCTCGTCCATCCCCGCAATTCGCGCATATTCGGCTCTCCTTCGCAACGGCTTTCGGTATAATGCCTCGTATGGGGCCGCGCACTGGCAATGGGACCTTGGCTGTCGTCCACGCAAAAATGTAAGATCTTACCCCCGACTACAAAGACACCCCCCCTAGAACCGGTGGTTGAATCCTCTTTTTTTCCAACCAATTGCAAAGCTCGGCACCTTGAAAGGGGGTTATGCGTGACCCTTCTGGCACAGACCTCGCCATACTGTTTAAATTTATAACAGTCCGAAATATAATTGTTTTTCTGAATTCGCCGAGTGGTCCGATTCTTGCTTTCTTTCATTGCATCGCACAGCCAACAAGGGGGAGAGTCTATGAACACGATCGGAATAAAACTGGTGAGCCTCCTGTGCATCACGGGGCTGATTGCCGCATGCGGCAGTGGGGGCGGAACGACAGACACCGACAGCGGGGGCGGAACAGCGACCACCAGCTCGAATAGTCTAGGTGAGGCATATCCGAGCGACCTGGCGGTCTCCTCGCCCACGGCATCCAGTTCAAGTTCCACCTCGCTTAACAAATCGGTTGATGGCGTATTGACCGCTGAGGCAACACCACCTCCGATCACCGAGCAGAAGCAGAAGATCCAGAACATCCTTAATGCCACTAGCAAGACCGATTGCAAATTTACCTTCGACTTAAGTGCCTCGCCGCCGGCGGCCAACTGCTACGGGCCGAACCTCAATTACACAAACCACCCCGATCGAAGCGGCGGGGAGAATCCGAATGGCCAGCTCCCGCCGGGCGACCTCGGTATCTGGGAGGAGAATAACGGCGCCACCAGCGAGGCGTGCGTGGCAGCCAAGATGAATAACCTTGTGGGGGAGATCATCACTAACGTGCGAATAGCCACTGAGATGGGGGCGGCTATCCTCTGCGCTGCCAACCTGGCCGGGCTCAAACTGCCTGACAAGGGGGCCTCGGTAGACTTACAAAGTGTCGCCCAGAGCACGATGACCGACAACGGTGTCCCGATGACGATTTCTACTGCCACCCTCTCCCGGGCAGCGAGCGATGCCACAAGCGATCGTCCGATCTTTACAATGGCGATCAACGGAGCCCTCACGTTCTCCGTACAGGGGCAAGGGTCTCAGTCCTCCGAATTCCAGATGACGCTGCGTCACGTCCCAAAGGCGATCGATAATAATGACACCTACGACGGTCGGCTTTCACTACAGGTCAATATACCCAACATCAGCTTCGGTCCCTTTGCGCTGGGCAATTGCTCGGGTGCGAATGGGCTGACCGATGCCTTTTCAATCGAGTATAGCAAGACCTCTGCGACCTCGCTAACGTATGCTCTTAAGCGCGCCGAGTTTTGCGGAAAGGATGCCAGCCCGTTCGACAGTAATAAGAATATCGACCTCTCCAAGAAGAAGAGCGGTTCGCAAGCCCAGGGGTGGGGAAATGACGGGAATTTTGCCCTCTTTAACATCAACCCGGAAGACGGCACCGGCAATTTTGCTTATGCCTGGCAGGCCGGCGCCAATGACGGCAACACGCGCGTCCTGGAGGTAAAGGTGACAAAATCTGGCAGCGCGGTAAGCGGCTGCGGGTATTTCGGCTACGGGCCCGATATCGCCGCCACTAGTGGAGTGGGGAGCATCGACAGGATGATCTGCAACTGGGCAGGACCTGGCAATAGCCATACAGGTGTTACCAAGGCCCAGCGCCAATGCTTCAGCCAGAGCAGCGGAAAGATGGTCTCCGATTCGAGCAACCTGGCAATCAGGTATGCGCCGACCAATGCGTGCGACAAGACGGCAGCACAGAACTTCTCATACGCCACTTCGGACAATTCTTCCTCGGTTGCAGCCAGCGAGAACGTGACGAACAACCTGATTGGGCTATCCGATATCGATGTCACGGTACCGACGGCACCGAGCATACCGTAGGGAGCACGCGAACGGATAACGGCCCGGGGGTCCCATGGCCCCCGGGTTTTTTGTTGCGCGAAATAAAGAAATGGAGAATAGACCTTTTGAAGGGCGTTTAGCTCAGCGGTAGAGCACCGCCTTTACACGGCGGGGGTCAGAGGTTCAAGCCCTCTAACGCCCACAGAACTTTTCTTAATGCTGCACCACTACAGTCGGCGGCAGTTCGGCCTTAGGCGGGACAGGCGGTACTAGCGGGCGTTCCTCGCGGGGCTTCCGAAACAGCTTATCAGGGTCAGCCACGGCCAGGGCGTTGCGCAAGACCTCGTCCATATGCTCCACTGGGATAATTTCCAGTTCCTTCAAGACCTTCTTAGGTATCTCCTTCAGGTCCTTCTCGTTCTCTTTGGGAATAATCACTCTCTTTACCATGCCGCGATGTGCTGCCAGCAGCTTCTCTTTCAGCCCGCCTATCGGCAGTACCCGACCGCGCAGCGTTATCTCGCCTGTCATCGCCGTATCCTTGCGGCACGGGATCTTGAGCAGTGCGGAGACGATCGCGCTGGCCATCGTAATGCCCGCCGAAGGCCCATCCTTCGGAATAGCCCCCTCCGGTATATGGATGTGGAGATCCACACGCTGATAGAATTGCTTATCCAGCCCCAGCACCTCCGCCCGCGAACGGACATAAGTCACCGCTGCCTGGGCAGACTCCTGCATCACGTCGCCCAACTTACCGGTGATGGTCAGTTTCCCCTTGCCCGGCATCACCTGTACCTCCGTCTGCAATAGTTCGCCCCCCACCTCGGTCCAGGCCAGACCTGTGCAGAGCCCTACTTCATCATGCTCCTCTGCCATGCCGTATCGGAACTTCGGCACCCCCAGGTATTCCTGCACGCGGCGCGGCGAGGCAACTATCCGAAGTTCTTTATTCTCCGACCTCGCCACCTCGCGCGCCACCTTGCGGCATACCCCGGCAATCTCCCGCTCGAGATTGCGCACGCCGGCCTCCCGCGTGTACCGCCGAACGATCAGCTTGAGCGCCGCCTCGGTGAACAGGATATTCTTATCGGTAAGGCCGTTTGCCTCGCACTGCTTTTTGATCAGATATTTCTGCGCAATCGCTAACTTCTCCGGCTCGGTATAGCCGGGCAGCCTGATGGTCTCCATCCGATCTTGCAGCGGCAACGGAATGGCAGGCAGGGTGTTGGCCGTAGTGATGAACATCACGTGTGAGAGATCGTAGTCGAGATCGAGATAATGATCGTTAAACGAAAAGTTCTGCTCTGGATCGAGGACCTCCAGCAGCGCCGCTGAAGGATCTCCCCGGAAATCCATGCTCATCTTGTCGACCTCGTCCAGGAGGAAGACAGGATTAGATGTGCCGGCCTTTTTCAGGCTCTGCACTATCTTGCCGGGCAGCGCCCCAATGTAAGTGCGCCGATGCCCGCGAATCTCGGCCTCATCGCGCACGCCGCCCAGCGATAGCCGAACAAACTTGCGCCCGGTCGCGCGCGCAATAGACCTGCCGAGCGAGGTCTTCCCAACGCCCGGCGGCCCCACGAAGCAGAGGATCGGCCCCTTCATCTTCCCGACCAACTTCTGCACCGCCAGATACTCCAGGATCCGCTGTTTGGGTTGCTCCAAACCGTAATGATCCTCGTTGAGGACCCGTTCGGCCTCTCCGATATCGATCTTGTCCTGCGTCATTTCGTACCAGGGGAGGCTCAAGATCCAGTCGATATAATTGCGCACTACGGTGGCCTCCGCCGACATGGGGGACATCATCTTGAGCTTCTTGAACTCCGCCTTCACCCGCTGCGTCCCCTCGGCCGACATCTTTTTGTTCTTGATCTTCTCCTCGAGCTCGGCCAGTTCGCTCTTGAACTCGTCGCGCTCTCCGAGTTCTTTCTGGATCGCCTGCATCTGCTCGTTTAAGTAATACTCCTTTTGCGTCTTTTCCATCTGCTTCTTGACCCGCGTCCGGATTCTCCTCTCCACCTGCAGGATCTCGATCTAGGCCTGGATCATGCCGTAAAGCTTCTCCAGCCGCTCCCCCGGCGAGATGATCTCCAGGATCTTCTGTTTGTCGGGGAGCTTAAGCAACAGGTGGGCCACGATCGTATCGGCCAACCTCGATGGATCCTCGATCGATGCAACCGACGCGAGCATCTCCGGCGGGATCCGCTTGTTAAGTTTGACGTAATTCTCGAAAGAGGACTTAACGCCGCGCATGAGCGCTTCGACCTCGATCAGCGCCTCGGAGGGTTCCTCGATTAGTTCGGTCTCGATAAGGAAAAACGGTTCATGTGGGATGTACTGCCGAATCCGGGCTCGTCGCTTTCCCTCAACCAGGACCTTTACCGTTCCATCGGGAAGGCGGAGAAGCTGGATAATCGCGGCAAGCGTGCCGACCGTGTAGATGTCGTCCGGTCGCGGATCGTTGGTCTTCGCGTTCACCTGCGCCGCCAGCAGGATGTCCTTTTCCTTATTGACCGCTTCTTCCAGGGCAGCGATCGATTTCTCCCGCCCCACGAAGAGCGGGACCACCATGTGCGGAAAGACCACGATATCCCGCAACGGCAGCAGAGGCACAACCATCGTTCCCGTCTCAGGCATACGATCCCCTTTTATCTACTGCGCGACCCGGTGCGGAACAGGCCGATGACTAAGCATTCTCCGCACGCTTCTCGTCGTACACAATCATCGGCGCGGCATGACGCACGATTACGTCTTCGCTGATAACCACCTCGCGCGCGCTCTCCTGGGAGGGAACATCGTACATAACATCCAGCATGACCAATTCCAAGATCGCCCGGAGTCCCCGTGCCCCTGTCTTGCGGCGCATCGCCTCCCGCGAAACTGCCCGCAGGGCCTCCGGCGTGAAAGACAACCGGACCTTCTCGAGTTCAAAGAGCCGTTGATACTGTTTAACTAAGGCATTTTTTGGCTTTGTCAAGATGTCTACCAGGGCATGTTCGTCTAGTTCTCCCAAGGTTGCAATCACCGGCAGCCGCCCGACAAACTCCGGAATAAACCCGTATCTCAAGAGATCCTCCGGCTGGACGGCGCGCAGCAAGCTCCCGATATCCTTCTCCTTTCGGCTCTGGATATCGGCCCCGAATCCGATCCGCTTCTCCCCTATGCGCCGTGCGATGATGTCGTCCAGGCCTACGAAGGCACCCCCGCAGATAAAGAGGATGTTCCCGGTGTCGACAGGAATGAACTCTTGCTGCGGGTGTTTCCTCCCGCCCTTGGGAGGAACGCTCGCGATTGTCCCCTCGATGATCTTCAGCAGCGCCTGCTGCACACCCTCGCCGGAGACATCCCGCGTTATCGACGGGCTGTCCGACTTGCGAGAGATCTTGTCGATCTCGTCGATATAGATGATCCCACGTTCGGCCTTGGCCTTGTCGTAATCTGCTGCCTGCAGGAGGCTTAAGACCACATTCTCGACGTCCTCGCCGACATAGCCTGCCTCGGTGAGAGTAGTGGCATCGGCTATCGTGAATGGGACGTTTAAGATCTTGGCCAGTGTCTGGGCCAGCAGGGTCTTGCCTGTCCCAGTGGGACCGACCAGCAGGATGTTGCTCTTCTGCAGTTCTACATCGTCATGCACAGAGCGCGAGGCGATCCGCTTATAGTGATTATGCACTGCTACCGAGAGGACCTTTTTCGCATGGTCCTGGCCGATGACGTAGTCGTCCAGTATCCGCCTGATCTCTTGGGGCCGCGGGATCCCGGCGCGGGCCGCCAGCTGGCCCGTGCGGATGTTCTCCTCCGCGATGATGTCGTTGCATAGTTCGATGCATTCGTCACAGATATATACGGTCGGGCCGGCAATCAGTTTGCGTACCTCCCGCTGATTCTTGCCGCAGAACGAGCAGCATAAGTTAGTCGGATCGTCGATGAAATGTCGCGTCATACGGCCCTCGTCCCGGCTACGGCCTTCTGGATATCAGCAGTCGGCATCACCGCCGTCCGTTTTGTAACTACAGCATCTACGATGCCGTAAGTGCGCGCCTCCTCGCCCGTCATGAAGAGGTCCCGCTCGGTATCTTCCCGGATCCGTTCCAGTCCCTGGCCGGTGTGGTGCGCCAGGATCTCATTTAGGCGCTCCCGCACGCGCAGGATCTCGCGAGCATGAATCTCCACGTCGGTTGCCTGCCCCTGAAACCCGCCCAGCGGCTGATGGATCATGATCCGGGCGTGCGGCAACGCAAATCGCTTCCCTCTAGTCCCGGCCGCCAACAGGACCGCGCCCATGCTGGCCGCCTGCCCTAGGCAGATCGTGGAGACCGGAGATCTAATATACTGCATCGTGTCGTAGATTGCCATCCCCGCCGCCACCTCCCCACCCGGAGAATTGATATACATAAAAATCTCCTTGTCCGGGTCTTCGGATTCGAGAAAGAGGAGTTGAGCTATTGCCAAATTGGCGACATCGTCGTTGATGGGGCTACCGACAAAAAGTATGCGGTCTTTCAGGAGGCGGGAGTAGATGTCGTACGCCCGCTCCCCACGACCAGTTTGCTCAATTACGATAGGAATGAGCATTATTTACCCTTTGTGATTTTGATTTTAGAGGTTCCGATAATGAAATCAAGCGCTTTCTCGTGGCGCAGCTGGCGCGTGAGCGCCGGCAGCAGATCTTGTTGTTCGTATGTGAGTCGCACCTTAGGCGCCGGCTCGCCAATTGACTGGGCAATTTCTTGAAGACGCGCGTCGATCTCGTCATCGGTCACCTGGATCTTTTCCGTCTCGCAGACGGCATCTAGCAGTAGTGTGCCCCGCACGCGATCCTTTGCCGCCGCCTCATACTGTGCCACAAACTGTTCGGCCTTCATCCCTAATGCCTCCATCGTTTTGCCCTGCGCCTTGGCCCTTCGCTCTATCTCCCGATACATCACCTCCAGCTCCCAGCCGACCATCGTTTCCGGTACCTCGAAGGGATGTGAGGCCAACAACTGGCGCATTGCGTGCTCGGCCAGTTCCCCCTTGGCTTGGCGCTCCTTGGTCACAGTAAGTCGCTTGCGAATCTCGGCACGGACATCGGCAAGTGTGGCGAAATTGCCCAGGTCCTTGGCAAACTCGTCCGTCAGATCCGGCACCTCTTTACGTTTCAGTTCCTTGCATGTGACGCGAAACTCTCCCTTTGCCCCGGCGAGATTCACGTTGAAATAGTCGTCTGGATAGGTAAACGAGACCTGCTTCGTCTCGCCAACGCGCATCCCCATGATCGTCGCCTCGAAGGCCGGCAATAACTTGCCGCCACCCACGTCGATGACATAATCGACGGCACGGCTCCCTTCAAATGGCTTCCCGTCGGCGGTCCCATCGAAATCGATCCGGGCGACCATCCCTTCTGCAAGCCCGGCCGTCTCGTCCACGGGACACAACTTCGTCATCGACTGCTGTGCCGAGCGCAATTGGATCTCCACCTCTTCGTCGGTGATTCCATAGGCCGCGTGCTCTAACTTGAAACCGGTATACGTCCCCAGCTGCACGGCAGGACGCACCTCTACCACTGCTGAATATGTGAACGGTTGCGCGGCGGAAAACGGCCCAGTCTCTACGCGGGGGGTGGCAAGCGGAACCAGTTGGACCTGGGTCGCCGCCTCCCGGAAGCTGGCCCGCACCAGGGCCTCGGCGGCCTCTGTCTCGGCCTCCTGCTTGAAATACTGTTCCAGAAGATGGCGCGGCACCTTCCCCTGACGAAAACCTTTCAGCTTCGCCGTCTTCTGAATCTTGGCGTAAGCCTCCTCTAGGGAAGCCACTACCCGTTCGACCGGAAGATCGACTGTTAGCTTACGTTTGACGGGACCGATCTCTTCGACGCTAGTCTTCATAATCCGCCGGTTGTACGGGAAGCGCGGCCGGACGGCAAGAAAAAGAAGGAAATGGGTTGCGCGTGCGGTGGGAAAATGGAAAATGGAGCATCAGACAATGGAGGGTCCGCCGGAGGCGGACGGGGCAGTGGCGGAACGGCAGACGCGCGTG
>JACPFG010000066.1 GCA_016183125.1 Deltaproteobacteria bacterium | reverse complement strand
AGCGCGTGGCGCGCACCGTCCGATGCGACAGCGGGAGCCCCGGCAGCAGGCTCGATAACCTGCTGGTCGTAGACGTGGAACCGATGGGGGCGAAGACCGAGCGCGTGCTGGAGCTGATCGAGGAGGAGATCCGCCGTCTGCAGACCGAGCTAGTGATGCCGGATGAGTTGGCAAAGTCCCGCACGCAGATTGAGGCGGAGTTTCTCTGGGGGATCGCCACTAACGAAGGATTGGCGCAGCAGTTGGCCTATTTTCAGACGGTGGCTGGAGACTGGCGATATCTTGTGCGGCACTCGGCGATGATCCACGGGATCGGCGCCGAAGATCTGCAGCGGGTGGCCAGGCGCTATCTGCTGTCGACTAATCGGACTGTGGCGGAGCTGGTAAAAAGATGAGACGACTTCCCGCATGGATCGCCATCTTTTGCCTCCTCCTCCAGTCCCAGGCCTGGGCTGCCGCGGGGAGCGCCGCGCGCAGGATCGCCGCATTGGAGGCCAGTCCCATGCCGGCATTCCGTATCCCGCCGGTGGTCAAGCGGACACTTAGTAACGGGGTCCGCTGTTATTTCCTGGAAGATCATACGCTACCGCTTATGCAGTTCCAGCTACTGCTCCCGACCGGCGCCATATACGATCCTGCCGACCTGGTAGGGCTTAACGCAATGACGCTGTCGCTCCTGCGCACGGGGGGCACTTCGGCCCATTCGGCGGAGGCGGTCGACGAGGCGCTTGACCGCGATGCGATAGAGATCGATTTCGATACCGGCCTGGAGATGTCTATGGGGAATCTGCGCGCACTTTCACAGGTTACAGACCGCGGGCTTGAGTGGTTCTTCGAGATCCTCTTCGCACCGGCATTCGAGCCGGGGCGGGTAGCGCTGGCGCGGGCCAAGGCCATGGAGGGTCTGCGCCGGCAAAACGACCGGCCGGATGCGATCGCCCATCGCGAATTTCGAAAGCTCGTATACGGAAGAGAGAGCCCCTGGGCGCGCACGCCTACCCGGGCATCGATTCGGCGGATTACAACGGCTGGGATGCGCGCAGCGCACGCGGCGATGCTCTCGCCCGATGGGCTGATTTGTGCCGCGGCGGGCGACATCCGTCCCGACACATTGGTTAAGCAACTTGAGCGCCTATTCGCCAAATATCCGTTTACAAACGCGCCGCGTCGCACGCCCCCACCGGCCCCAGCCTTATTCCGCGCTGAACAGCGGCAGGTGCCGCGCAAGGTCGCTCAGTCGGCGATCATGATCGGGCACCGAGGGACCGACCGGGACAATCCGGACAAATATCCGCTTGTGGTTATGGACGAGATCCTTGGCTCTACCCATACATTCACGAGTTGGTTAACCAGCCGGATCCGGACCGAGCGGGGGCTGGCCTACGAGGTCTGGTCGCAATACGGGTTCGGCCCGCGCGAGGCCCCCGGATTGTGGCGAATACATGCCAAGACACGGCCGGAAGCGACAGGCGAGGTTGTAGGACTGATTAAGGAGCAGATCGACAGAATGCACGATGGGGGCGCTGTTACGAGCCAAGACGTAGCGGTGATGAAGGACTCGATCAGGAAACGGATGATCTTCGAATACGAGGAGCCGTTCAATATCGTCACCGCCATTACCAGGTTTGTCTACTTAGGACTCCCTGAAGATTACCTTGCCCGCTATCAGGCAGGGATCGAGCGCGTAACCCTCTCCGATGTCCGCCGTGTCGCCAAACAATACCTCCACCCGGAGGCCCTGCAGACCCTCATCGTGGGGAATCCGTGAAAGATGGGTGGGTCCCGCTTAATTTCATTGGCGATCGGTGATGGTCCGTTCGCACGCATCCCAAAATAGGCGCAGCACACCAGTAATATCAATGAGTTCCGACCTGGTGGACCGTCCCCTCGAAAAAGTGCGGCGCATTTGCTGCAATTGCGCAGGCGCCTCCGCGCTGATCTGGCCGCTTGCCTTTGGCTCGGCACTTTCGTACAACCGGCACGTGGATCTTGAAGAGCGGTTACAAGCCCTGTTCACTCAAGCCCTCTTGGCCTGTAAAACAGCAGGGATTATCGGTTCCGATCCTATTCCGCAGGTAACCATAGAGACCCCCAAGGTTGCCGAGCATGGAGATTTCGCCACGAACGTGGCGATGCTTCTCGCACGTCAGGCCAAAAAGGCCCCGCGAGCAGTGGCGCAGGCGATCGTAGATCATTTTCCAGCGAAACCTGCATGGCTGCGCGAGCTCAAGATTGCCGGGCCGGGGTTTATAAATATCACGATCGATCCGGCAGCCCATCTGGAGGTGCTGGCAGATATTTCCGAGCAGGGGGCTCGGTACGGTTCGGCGAATATTGGGGAGAATCGGCGCTGCCAGATCGAGTTCGTCAGCGCCAATCCTACCGGTCCGCTCCATGTGGGACATGGCCGCGGTGCGATCTTCGGCGACGTGCTTGGCAACTTGCTCTCCGCCGCGGGCTTTCAGGTTACGAAGGAATATTACGTCAACGATTCCGGCGTGCAGATCCAGACACTCGGTCGCTCGGTCTATCTGCGCCTGGAGGAGTTGCGCGGCCGGAAGGTCGACTTCCCCGCCGAGTGTTATCAGGGGGCCTACATCGCCGACCTGGCGCGCGCGATCCTTTCCGGTCCGGACGGGATGCGACTTCAGGGGATGAATGAGGCGGATCAGATCGTCTGGTGCGGTGAATATGCCGGGGGCGTGATCCTCGAGGAGATCAGGGCGGATCTAGCCGCCTGCGGAGTAACGCACGACCGCTATTTCTTCGAATCGGAACTCCACAAGGCCAGCGCGATCGAGCAGGCGTTTGCAACGCTTCGCGACAAGGGCCTGCTATACGAGCAAGAAGGGGCGCTCTGGTTTCGCTCGACCCAATTTGGCGACGACAAGGACCGGGTCGTGCGCAAATCGGAGGGGAGTTTTACCTACTTCGCCGCCGACATTGCCTATCACCATCACAAGTTCACTCAAGGATACGACCGCGTGATCGATATCTGGGGGGCGGACCACGCGGGCCATGTCCCCCGGATGAAGGCGGCCGTTGCCGCTATCGGTTATCCGCCCGAACGGCTCGACTGCGTCCTCCTCCAGATGGTTAGCCTGATCCGGGGAGGCAAGGTGGTGGCGATGTCGACCAGGCGAGCCGAATACGAGACGTTGCGCGATCTGGTCGACGAGGTCGGCCACGATGTCTGTCGCTATTTCTTCCTTATGCGCTCTCACAATGCACAACTCGATTTCGACATGGAGTTGGCCACGGCCAAGACACTGGAGAATCCGGTCTATTATATCCAGTACGCCTACGCGCGGATCTGCAGCGTCTTCGCGAAGGCGGCAGAGCAGGGAGAGGAGGGAGGCGGGCGACATGGTGTCGATCTGACCAAGCTGGCGCTCCCGGAGGAGGCAGGGCTGGCCCGGTTCCTTGGAGAATATCCTCGCGTGATCGCCACAGCGGCGATCGAGTTGGAACCGCATCGAGTAGTCTTCTATCTCCTAGAGCTGGCGCGCAAGTTTCAGGCATATTACACGATGGCCAAACAGGACCCGCGCTATCGCGTGCTGGGCCATGACGTCGCAACCACCGCAGCCAAATTATACCTTTTGAAAAGCTGCCGGATCGTGCTAGAAAATGCGCTGCGGCTTTTGGGTCTAACGGCGCCCGAACGGATGGCCAAGCTTACGACAGAGGAGGAGGAGAGTGACTGAGTACCTACCGGACGGTTCTGAAGATCAGCCGCCTGCACCGGCCCCGGTGGACGAGCCGGTTAGCTATTTCTGCCAACTTACCTTCGGACAGTTCTTCACCCTTGTCGTGCTGCTAGTGATTACACTCTGTTTCACTTTTTACGTGGGAGCCAGGTACGGGAATCAGTATCTCCGTATCGGCGAGGAGGGGCCGCCCTCCGTGGCGGTGACACCCGCGATGCAGGCGCCCCAGGCCACGGCACCGCTGCCGGAGTCGGTCGCAGAGGACGCTCGGCTAAAGGAGCTTGCCCGCGAGGCGCTGATGCGGGAGCAGCGCAACAAATTGGAAGGACAGGTGCAGGAGATGCTTACTGCCTCTACGCCGCCCCGTCCTACAGCCTCGGCGCCGGCCGAGGAAGTTGTAGCGGGAGCTGCTCCCACCGAGGAATCGGCACCTATGTGGGCGCCGCAGGCCAATACGGCGCTGCCGCGTGAGGTTGCGGAAGGCGCAGCCGCCATGACCGGTGGAGAGAGCGGCGTCTATAGCGATGCTGAGGGGGAGCAGGGCCCTGTAAGGATCAAATCGTCAGGTGGGATGGCCTACGCGGTGCAGGTGGGTGCCTACCAGGAGCAGCGGGAGGCGGCGTATTTTGTGGAGGAATGGAAGGCCAAGGGCTACCCGGCCTACCTGATGACGGCGGACCTGGGCGATCGTGGCCGCTGGTATCGGGTCCGTCTTGGGGGATTCGCAACGCGGGAGGACGCAGAGCATTATCTTGTGGAACTCAAGTCGAAAGAGACCGTCAACGGAATAGTGGTCGTCAACGAGCAATAGTCAGTGAGCCTACCGCAGCGGATACGCAATTTTTGCATCATCGCCCATATCGATCACGGCAAATCGACCCTGGCCGATCGGTTGATGGAATGCACCGGTGCGCTCGCCCCACGCGAGCGGGTCGATCAGTATCTCGACCGGATGGACTTGGAGCGGGAACGCGGCATCACGATCAAGGCGCAAACGGTGCGGCTTGCATACCGAGCGGAGGACGGCGAGACCTACCAACTCAATCTGATCGACACACCAGGACACGTCGACTTCCACTACGAGGTCTCGCGTTCGCTCGCCGCCTGCGAGGGGGCCCTCCTAGTAGTCGATGCCAGTCAGGGGGTCCAGGCCCAGACGCTCGCAAATGCGCTTGCGGCTACGGCACAGGGACTCGATCTCCTCCCGGTCATCAACAAGATAGATCTGCCAAACGCCGATGTAGAGGGGGCCAAGCGAGAGCTTCGCGAGGTGCTGGGCCTCGATCCGGAGCAGGCCGTCTGCATCAGCGCCAAGACGGGCGAGGGGGTGCCGGGCGTCCTCTCGGCGATCGTGCGGCGGTTGCCCCCCCCACGCGGTGTGGCAGATGCGCCGCTTAGGGCGCTCGTGATCGACAGTTGGTACGACAGCTATCAAGGGGTGGTGGTCCTGTTGCGCGTAGTGGATGGTGAGGTCCATGTGGGTCAGCACGTCCGGTTGATGGCGACCAGCAAGGAGTACGAGGTCCTGAAATTGGGGGTCTTCGATCCTCATCCGGCGGATGTGACCGAGCTCGTTGCCGGTGAGGTCGGATCGCTGATCGCAGGGATCCGCGAGGTGCGCGACACGCAGATCGGCGACACCATCTGCGCGCCCGATGCGGCCGACGTTGTACAGCTCCCCGGATTTCGGCCGAGCAAGCCGATCGTCTTTGCCGGCCTCTTCCCCACGGAGCCCGGCCAATACGAGGAACTACGGGCGGCGATGGAGAAACTTGCGCTAAACGACGCATCATTTACCTACGAGCCGGAGACCTCAGCGGCCCTTGGGTTCGGTTTTCGATGCGGCTTTTTGGGATCGCTTCATCTGGAGATTATACAAGAGAGGCTCGAACGAGAGTTCGGGCTGCATCTTATCAGCACGGCCCCGACCGTGGCCTATTCGATCCTAACGAGACAGGGAGAGGTGCATACGATCGCGAACCCGGCGGAATTTCCCGATCCCGGCGATATCGACGAGATCAACGAGCCATACGCCCTGGTGACGGTCCACATCCCGAAGGAGTTCGTCGGCAATGTGCTAGCCCTCTGCGAGGAGCGGCGGGGCATACAGCAGCATCTGGAGTATTTCGGCACTGAGCGGGTGAGAATTCAGTATCTGCTCCCGTTTGCAGAACTGATTTTTGACTTTCACGATCAGCTAAAATCCGCTACCAGGGGCTACGCGTCGCTCGATTATGAGCTGCGCGGCGAACAGCCTGGCGATCTGGTCAAGCTCCAGCTGTACATCAACGGCGAGCCGGTCGACGCCCTCTCTGTAATCGTGCATCGCGACCAGGCATATTATCGGGGCCGGGAGGTAGTTGCGCGGTTACGGTCGGTGATCCCGCGCCAGCTCTTCGATGTGGCCATCCAGGCAGGTGTGGGAGGTCGGATCATTGCGCGCGAGACGGTGAAGGCGCTGCGCAAGGACGTGACCGCCAAGTGTTACGGCGGCGATATAACCCGCAAGCGTAAGCTATTGGAAAAACAGAAGGCCGGCAAAAAGCGGATGAAGCGGTTGGGAAAGGTGGAGATCCCGCAGGAGGCCTTTTTGAGCGTGTTGACTACCAAGGGGACCTCGCAGGGGGGCGGAAAGGGACGGGCATGATGCAACCGAAATCGAAGACACGTGAATATATAGAGGCTATCGTCACGGCCGGACTGCTCGCATTGGCAATCCGCTCGTTTGTGATCGAGGCCTTCAAGATCCCATCATCCTCAATGGTCCCGACCCTGTTGGTTGGGGACCATCTCTTCGTGAATAAATTTGTGTACGGGTTGCGCGTCCCGTTTACCAAGCACTGGATCGCGCGGTTTCGCCTCCCCCACAGGGGCGAGGTGGTGGTCTTTATCTATCCGCGTGAGGAGTCTAAGGATTTCATCAAGCGGGTGGTGGGGCTGCCCGGCGACCTCGTGCGGGTGGTGGGGAGGGATGTTTACGTCAACGGCGAGCTGCTCCATAAGGCGATGCGCCCGATCGACGGCGTGCCGACCGACGAGGCTGCGCATCTTGACTACTTCCTCGAGTCGACCGATGGCATCGCCCATTACGTGCAGCACGATAAGCTCTTCGTCCGCGAGGGGGGCGAATATACCGTGCCGACAGGTCATCTGTTCGTAATGGGAGACAACCGGGATGGAAGTGCGGATAGCCGAGACTGGGGCTTCGTGCCGTTGGGCAATCTGAAGGGGAAGGCGATGTTCATCTGGCTATCATGGGATGGCGAGGGAAAACGGATCCGGTGGGAACGCTTCGGGAGATGGATAAGATAGTAAACAACGCTTGGCAAGCGTTACCCAGGATATTGAAGTCATGTAAAATCATCGCGTTAGCAATTTATAGAAGGCGCTGGGGGGAGCAGAGTCCCGGGCATAGGATCGGAAAACGTCCCCTTCATTAATGATTTTCCTGGGCTGCACGGACAAGGTCACTTGGGCCTTGACGACCCGTGAAGCGTGGACTACGGAAGCGCATTAGTCGAGCGTTGCAATGCACTCCCTCATCCTCACATCAGCTGTTGCGTTTCTGCAATGCATTGCGCACCGTGTCCTTAGAATTCAGTTCACTTTTCCGTATTTTCGAACGCCAGTCTGTTCGGAAAAACGACCATACAGAAATTTGTATAATGATTATCTTGTAAATTCATATAGTTATACTTCTGTGCGTTTTGGTATGTATTTTGCTGTATTTGATCATAAATGCCGATTGTGCACTCTGCTAGGTGGCTAAGTAAGGCCGAGGAGGTTGGATATGGCAGAGCCGGACCGAACCGACTATTCGCAGCGAATCATCGATTGGCTCTGCGACAAAGTCTGGCCCCTTGTCGATAGTCAGAAGCCAATCTTGACGGTGCAGTTGGATATCACCAACGCCTGCAATCTCCTCTGCGACCATTGTTATTTACCACACCACAAAAACTACGGTGCACTGACCCATTACCAATGGTTAACTGTCCTTGATCAATATGAACGCCTAGTGTACAAGTTGCGGATGATCCCAGCTATCACGATCTGTGGTGGAGAACCGTTACTTGCGCCCTTCCTCATTCCGTTCCTTCAAGAAATCCGCCGTCGATTTGGGTCTTGTGACTTGAGCGTCCAGAGCAATGGCACCCTGATCACGGATGAAGTGGCGAAGTCCTTTAAGGAGCTTGACATCAGTGTGCAGGTCAGCATCGATGGTCCCGATGCCGCTCGCCACGATCTCATCCGCGGACAGGGCAATTTTGAGAAGGCGATGATCGGGTGTCGTCTCTTAGGTGCGTTTGGGGTGCCATTTTATCATCAAGCTGTTTTAAGTCGGCGAACCGTCGGATGGATCCGTGATTTCTTTACGTTTGCATCGGCAAATGGCGCCACTGTCATGGGTTTCACTCGGCTAATTGTCGCTGGGTATGCGGAGCAGTTGTACGAACACCGGCAGGATCATCCGCTCGTGGGTCATGATCTTCGGATAGCTATGGAAACCATCCTCCAGTGCTCGCGTGCGTCCGGGATTCCGACGAACACGAGTGGCGCCTTATGGCACCTTATCGATCCGGCTTGTACCGGAGGAGATAATGTCGGCTTCGCGGCGTTTGTGATTGGTTATCGCGGGGAGTTTAAGGTGACGAGTCGGGCACCATTGGCGCTGGGCAATGTCCTCGAGGAAGGAATGGAGGCGCTTTTTCTCCGTCACCCGACAATGCAGCACTTGCGCAGCAATGAGATAGAGAGTTGTGGACAATGCCCTCATTTTCTCAAATGTCGTGGGGATCGGAATGTGAGTTACGCCGCATTCGGCCATTTCTTTGGCCCCGATATTGGCTGTTGGCTTTTGCAACGGTGTGATATATCAAAGGACGCTGCAGCATAATACATAAGGGGAAAGGAGGAGTTATGAAATCGTGGTTGTGGGTCAGTTGGGTACTCATGCAGCTTGCAAAGCGACTTCCAGTCGATGCAGTTGCGCTTCGCGTGCGGATTGTGTCGTCCCGAGTGAAGATGGGCCATGCGTGTGCATGCAGCGCGTGCAAGTGCGTTGTCAGACAATGAAAACCGCGCACTGCCTCTGGAGATGTCACTCATGCATCGGCATGTAGTTGTTGCGATGGCATTCATAGGGCTTGTTGCTTGTATTGCGATCGCCGTGTTTATTCTCCCGCGGAACACCGAGCATGTTGTGTCTGTTAAGCGCGGGGGTATTTATCGAATTGTCATTCCTCCCGCCCCAATTGTACTAGACCCCATTCGTTCCAATTGGCCCTTATCCCTGCAATTACTGCACGCCATCAATGCAACGCTTGTTCGGGTAGATGCCAATGGAAATATCGTCCCGCACATTGCTGCATCATGGACAGTTGATTCCGAAAGAAAACTATATCGGTTTCGTATACGAGATGATGTGCACTTTCATAACGGAAAAAATGTGACTGTTGACGACGTGATTGGTTCGCTCAAGCGCACGCTAAATCCTGAGTCCCTCTATCGCGATAATCTTAGGATGGTGGTTGGCTACGACAATTATATCGGTGCCGCAGGTCAGGATCTTGAAGGTATTCGCAAGCTTGGACCCAGTGAATTTGAGATCGCACTGCAATACCCATTTGAGCCATTTCTGACCATGCTGACATCGATTAGTTTTTCCGTCCTTCTCGGCCAACGAATATTTGTTGGAGGCCTTTGAGTGGTATTTCCTCGGTAGAGCATATCTTGATGGTGTCAGTTTTCTGGTGGTGGATGACCCCAAAAAAAGAAACGAATTATTGTCACGTGGGGAGGTTGAACAAGTCTACTCATTCGGCGGGGAAAGTTTCATTGCGGAGGACAATGAATATATACAAATTCCAACGCGGGAGATGCGCGTATACGTTCTGAGTTTTAATACAACCAAGCCACCGTTTGATAATAGGGAGGCGCGCAAAGCGTTTCGTTGTGCGCTGAATTTTCAAAATATTCAGAACTACCTTCATGTGTATCTTCGTTTCGTTACGCGCCTTCCAAAGCCAGCTGGGGAGATGGTCATTCACGAGGTCCGGCGAGCTGTTGCCAGCTTAGGATTTGAGCTGACCATTGATGACAAGTGGCCGACCCTTGAACAAGAGTTGTCTCAGGGAGTCAATGCGGACATCTTCTTCATTGGGTATGCTCCGAACTTCTCAGACTCCTTCTTCCTGTTAAATTATTTTCACTCGGCCAGCATTGGATCGACCAATGGTGCCCGGTTTCGTGAAGAACGGTACGATGCACTTCTTGATGCCGCAGTACGTACGGAAGATTACTCCGCACGGGCCCGTCTCTATCGGGAATTAAATCGGCTTCTCGTCGATGAGGTAGTTGTCATACCCGTCTACTCGGGCAGTGCAAATACGGGGGTATTCAAAAAATATATTCGTGGATTAGAATTTCCGTACGCAAATCTTCCATTTCCACTACTCGAGCGCGTATGGCTAAATTCCTAATCGCCATGCGTCATTTCCGAGGCAATCCGAGCGACTTGCGGCGCGTGTTTTTGGCATATCTCGTCTCGAATTTGGGAAATTTTTCCGCCCGCTTGACGCTGGCCGTCATCATTTATGACCTTACTGGAAACACTGCCTCTCTCGCGGCAAGTTTTATCGTCGTGAAGCTCCCGATGGTAATTTTTGGCAACGCCCTTGGCCGCATGGGCAGTTTCCTTAACCAACGCCGTGTGTTAATGGTTGCTGATAGCGTCAGCATTGTGCTGTTTACGTGCTTAGCGTTTTCGTACAAGTGGATTGGACCTTTTTGGACAGCCGCATGTTTTTTTGTTTCCTATGTCATAGCGTCGTTATTTGATTCGGCGAAGGCACATTATATTGCTCGTATCAGTCCAACGAAGGAAGAGTTAAATTATGCCGTTGCGACCATTGCCGAAATAATTTATATCGCTGTTGCCCTCGGGCCATTCATCGGCGGATACCTTATTGAATGGCTGAATGTGTCGGCCGTTCTTCTCTTCAATAGCGCGACATTTGCAATTTCGATTTTGTATGTTCGCCGATTAGCCGATGTGCCGGCGCGGATGAAATTTTGGCGCGCACTACTATCGGCGTTTCGAGTAACGGATGGCTGGGGAATCGGGCACAACTTCCGCATCGTGCGCTCGCATGCGCTGTTATCTCGCTTCACGGTTTTTTTTGCATGCCGATCGATCACGTATGGGTTGATCAATGCTATCACGCCCGTCATCGCACTGGCGAAGTTAGGACTTGGAAGCGCAGGATTGGG
>JACPFG010000060.1 GCA_016183125.1 Deltaproteobacteria bacterium | reverse complement strand
GCACTTCGACCCCAACTGCGATTATGCCCGGCAGGCCACCGCTCGGCTGCGCGAGTTGGAGGGCGTGCATCCACAACAGTAGTCATCCTGCCAAGATGCCGATATCATTTTAATTATATATTGTTGACATAAATAATTAATAATGTATACTCACAGTATGGAAACCACGTTTGTCCGCCTAGAGCCGCGACTGATTGACGCCGTTGTCAAGGTTACGGGGATCCGGATCAAGGCCCGCGCCATCCGGACGGCGATCGAGGAGTTTCTCCGGGACCGGAAGCGGAAGGGTCTCAAGCAGCTCGCCGGCAAGTTGCGATTTTATACTCAGCACGACCTGGCCCGGATGCGCAATCATGCCTAAGGTACTGATCGACACCTCGGCCTGGGTGGAGTTTTTCCGCGCGGATGGCGATCCCCGCTATCAGCAGGTCATTGGGCGCCTTCTCGACGAGGATGATGCTGCAGTGTGCGGGGCCACGCTGGCAGAGGTGCTACGCGGCGCGCGTACCGATGCTGAGTATCGTGAATTGACTGATCGCTTCTCTTCGCTAATCTATTTTCCTATGCCAGAGACCCTGTGGGCCACTATGGGTCGGCATGGAAGTCACCTGCTCCGCCGGGGCGTGACCGTGCCAACGATGGATCTGCTCATCGCAACGGTCGCCATGGAGAACCATGCCGCCGTGCTCCATAAGGATCGGCATTTTCCGCTGATTGCGAGGCACACGGCGCTTCGCCTGTTTGTTTCGTAGCAGATCGAACTGATTTGGCATGAACAGTTCTTCTGACCCCTCCGTAATGGCTGAAATGCCCGATAGTTCAGTAGTGCCATAGATTCCAGTCACTATAACCACGCGATCGCAAATACCACTTGGTGGGGCGTCCCTGCATGTTATCACTAATATTGATTGGCGGTCTGCCATCAACCGGCAAAAACAGGAATGCAGAAGAGGAAACCCCTTGGCGCCAAGGCCCTACTGGCGTCTTAGCGTCCACAATAATCCCCGCGTCATTATCGCACCAATCGAATCGATTATGGTAGATGTCATATTTTGAGGCATCCACTGTGTCTGTCGCCATAGGTGGCCACACTGGCATACTATTTTGCCCATCGACACCAATAATTCGCAGTTCCCCATCTTGCTCGGCAAAGTAAGCAATACGTGCGCTGTCGTTTGAGAGGGCAAACCGTTGTTGATGAGACATCTGTTTTCCCATCGAAGCAATCACGCGCGTCTGGCCAGTATGCCGATTCCAGGCGCGGATTTGATCCCCATAGAAAGGGCTATGGATTGACAAATGTCCGTAGGCATCGCTGTGAGAATGGTAATACAAAGCGCTTTCGTCCCCAGCCCAAACGGGTCTTCGAAGAACGTCGCCTGAGAGCGCCGTCAGTAATTTTCCATCCCATGATAACACACGAAGTATTCTTCGAAATGTATCTGGAGGTTGGTTTTCATCGTATCCAACAGAAACGTAATGACCAGATGGTGAAATTTGAAGAGCCAAGAGAGGCCTGCCTGGTAATGTGTTAAGGGCAATAATTTTTTGCTGATCACTACCGTCCATATTCATCCGCCACAGGAACACGTTGGGACTTTGCGTATCGCCAGTTCCAAAAACCACTCGGTCCCCTGCTGAAGTGCACGTATATCCATAAAGTACTTCCGTTGAACTCTGCCAAATTTCCTTCTCAGTGTCCCCCACCCCGTTGATGAGAAGGAGGCCTGAGCCCCACCATGGATTGTTCCCCTTCCTGTCTTGCAGAAAGTAATTAGGGCCGCAGGTGATAAAACCAAAAGGCCAAGTATATGGATGCACCTGTTCGACGACATGCCCCGTGCTGGCGTTAAGGGTCGAAAACCCTTTCGTTTCATCGGTTGACAGAAAGACAACTTCCCCCGCACAAACTACTTTGCCAACGTCATTTCTCTCATTGCTACACGGTTCGACGGTGATGCCGATCAATTTCAGTTCCTCAAGCCCATCTTCGAGCCAGAGGTGTGCTGAGACGGTGGTCCCCTTCACCATGCTGAGGACAACGGAAAGGATGTATCCTTGTTGGCTGGCCTCGACACGCCGATAGGTGACCTGTCCCCCATACTTCGGCAGATTGGAAAGCTTCTTCTGAACGATATCGGTGACCGCTGACTGAACGGCGGAGATGGACGCCTCGCCCGCAGAAGAGAGACCCAGGGCCTTCACAACGGCGTTTTTCAGCTCTCCCTTTTCCTTCAAGATGAACTGCACGGAGAGCTTGTGTGCTTGCAGGGAATATTTTGCCTTCGATATCAGCCAGCGCTCCGCCATGTGGCGTGCCAGTACCGTGGCCTTCCCTTTTTTGAGTGCGGCAATCGCCTTCCGAAAGAGGCCCTCATCAATTGACGCGACTGCCGTCTGCTGCACAATCGTGATCCGTGCACCCTTGCCCAACGTGCCCTTTGCAATGATCGTCTTCCCCTCCACCTGCAGGACCACCTTCTCTGTTGCCGTCGCTGCCTTTGCCGCGGGCAATAGCGTAAGGAGAAGGTCGCCCGCAGCAAAAGATTTTTCCAAGCAATTAGTCTCAGGATTCCCAAGGATTAGGACGTCTTCTACCAAACCACGCCCAAACAGATTAAACAGCACAACGGCTCCCATAATGGGGACGCTCGCTTTTCCGATCGTTTCCGCTATCGTGAAGGTGTTATCCCACAGGACCTTGATCTCCACCGCCTCTTTCGCCGCGAGGGCCGTATTGCCGCTCTCTAGATAAGCTGCGAACTCCTCGAGAGATTGTGCCAGATGCTCAGCGTTTGCCTTAAGCTCCGTGACCGCACCTTGGGTCAATGCGTCCATAATAAAGGCAAAATCTTGCTTGGTGGATCTTCATTGAACTTTGGGTATTCGGTGAGCATCCATGTCTGCAACTGGTTGAGCGCGCCCAGGATCACCAATCCACAATCCAGCTGTTTACCTATTTCGGCGCTAGTGGGACCTGGAGGGACAATGGGCGACGGTGGGCCGGCCTGCTCAAAGAACTCTTTATAGCCCGAATCGGCAAATATCTCGCATGCCACTTGGGGGGAAGGCACCGGTTCTGGTTCTGAAGGCTTGGCTGGCGACACCGGGGGCGTGACCTGTGCCACGAAGAGCGCCCTCGGCAAAAAGCTAGTCAATCCAACAGGGCCTAATGAAGCCATAGCGGATCACCCATGGTATGGAAAAAGAAGTAGTCAGGGATCAACAAAGTGTCAAGCGTCCGATCCGCGCCGTTATTGCCATAGACGGCACTCAAGAAGAAGGATGGCTGCTGGATTTAGGGCCTCTCTATCATGCCTTGCACGCCAAGGGATATAAAGTGAAAAAAGAACAATTCGCCGACGTCGAGGCCGGAGCCGCGGGATTAATCAAGGCGGAGTAGCCGATCGCGGTTTCACCATGCGAGTGAGTTGTACTGATAACTCGTAGAGCCCTATCAGCGGGATCCCCATCAGCACCATGCTAAGGGCATCCGGCGGAGTCAGCAGGGCAGCCAACATGGCGATGATGAAATAGGCGTACCGCCGTTTTGACCTGAGCGTTGCCGATGTGATCAACCCGACGGCCGCAAGCAGCAGCATGACCAGCGGCAATTCGAAGGCCAGCCCAAAGGCGCCCAAGGTGCTCAGCACGAAGCCGATGTAATAGGCGGCTGACCAGGCTGGGGTAATGCCGAGCCGCAGGCTGTAATCCCAGAAGAAGTGGAGGGCCACCGGGAGGACGGCATAGTAGGCAAAGATGACGCCGATACAAAATAGGAGCGTTCCGCCGCCAAGAACGGGGGCCAGCCAGCGGCGCTCCTTTGTCGTAAGACCTGGCCGGACAAAGCTCCACGTTTCATAGAGCAGATAGGGGAGGACTACGCCGATCCCGACGACGAGGGCAAGCTGTACGCTCATTTTCAGCGTCTCGGCAGGTTGAAGGGTCTGCAGCATCACGCCGTCTTCCATGGCCGTACCGACGCGAGCAAAGGTGTGATAGGGACGCAGTAACCAGCGAAAAAGGAGCGGGGCAAAGGCAAACGCGGCAATAGTGGCGATTGCCACCGCGATGAAGCCTCTAAAGACCCGTCGGCGTAACTCTTCCAGATGGGTGCTAAGCTGTTGGGGGTCCATCCTCCTTCTTCTCCCCGTTGTCCAGTTTACCGCTCACGCCTTTCTTGAATTCCTGGATGCTCTTGCCGAAAGACTTGGCGATCTCCGGCAGCCGGCGCGCCCCAAAGAGGAGCAACGCTACCAGCAGCAGGAGCAGAATTTCTTGCCAGCCGATGCGACCCATAACACCTCCTGAGGGCACCATACCCTGAGACTCCACCGGTGTCACGCAGTATTAGGCACTTTGGAAACCCGGCATGGCCTGCCGGTGGCAGTGGATTGAAGCGAGGCAAAATCCAGTAGTTACTTACTTTGCAACTCCCATTGCGCCTTTCTCCCGCACCCGAACCAGAACACGCCAACCCTGCCGTTCACTCAGCCCGAGATCTCTCGCCGCTTCTGCCACCGTCTTCTTCCCCGCAATCACTTCCTGCATGACTATCACCCTCTTGTTCTCCTTCATCGTCAGAATCACTTGGGTTTTCATGACCCTGACATAATCACTTGTGCAATCACCCTGACAAATTCACTTGGGTATCACGGAGGATCAAAAAACATGTTGACTCATTCAATGAGTATTTTATACTCATATGAAGAGTATGAGTGCAACCTCAACAACAAGTCGTCTCCAGGTGCTGTTGGATCGGCGGGATTATCGGGCCCTGCGTGAGGTGGCCAAACAGCAGGGATTAAGCCTGGGAGAATGGGTCCGTCGTGTCCTCCGTCAGGCAGCACAGGTCTGGTCGCCAAAACCAACCGTGAAGAAGATCCAAGCGATCCGCCGCGCGGCCAAGGGGGAGTACCCCACGGCCGAGATTGGGCAGATGCTGAGTGAAATCGAGCATGGCTATCTCAGAGGCTGATGATCTTCATTGATTCCAATATCCCAATGTATCTGATTGGCGCGGACCATCCACATAAGCGTGAGGCAATTGCGCTGCTGGAGCATGTGGTTACGGATCGGCGACGGTTGGTGACGAACACGGAGGTCTTTCAGGAGATTCTCCACCGCTATACCGCAATCCAGCGAAAAGAGGCCATTCAGCCGGCGTTTGACGCCCTCCGCGACCTAGTGGATGATGTATTTCCCATTCACGATCGGGATATTCAGGAAGCCAAGGATCTAATCCTGGCGTATGAAACGCTCACTGCGCGTGATGCCTTGCATGTGGCCCATATGCGTTTGCGCCACATTACGACCCTCGTTTCCTTTGACAGGGGGTTCGATGCTTTCCCCGACCTCACGCGTCTTCCTTCCGCGGAGAAGTAGAAAGTCGCCACAGCACCTTCTGCCAGACGGCCCAGAGGATTTGGGCCTCGTGGTATGTGGGAACGGCGCGGTTGAATAGATAATGGAGTTGTTCCAACACCTTCCGCCGACTCCCCTGTTTGAAGAAACCGATCGCTTCTAGGACTGCTTCCAGCTTCGCGAACATCCCCTCGGTTAAATCCGCGGTTGCGGGTCGCGGGCGTCGCTTGACCGCCGGCAATTGCGTTGTCTTGCAGGCCCTCGCCAGTTCGTAGGCGACAATGGCTACCGCATGGGCCAAGTTGATTGATGGGCATTGTGGATCGGTGGGAATAGTGACGACGGTGTGACAAAGCGCCAGGGCCTCATTATCCAGACCCTTCGTCTCCGGCCCGAAGAGAATACCTATCTTTTGCCGCGGCCGACGGATGTCGGAGAGGATCTCATCCAGTTCATGGAGGGAATGGAAACTCTTCCGCGTCTTGCGCAGACGCCGCGAGGTGCCGATCAGGTAATGACAATCTCGCGTTGCCTCGAGGAGGGTCTTCGTTACCCGCGCGCCGGTGAGGAGCGGCGCGGCCTTCATCGCGTATTTCATCGCCTCTTTATGCGTGGGGGGATGCGCCGGGGCCACCAGCCGGAGGTCATGAAACCCGAAATTGGCGATCGCCCGGGCAGCTTGACCGATATTGCCCGGATATTCGGGGCGAACGAGGATGAAACTCACCGCAGCCATGGGCGAGCCATAGGGCCTCTCCCACGTTTGTGCAAGAAAATCCGTTGCGCAACCGGAGGGCGACCTGGTAGGGGCGATGGCTAGGCTAGCTCTATCGAAAAAGGAATTTTAATGCGATCCCGTGGTTTTTGGTTTTGGCGGCTGCTGTGCGTGCAATGTGGTGTGTTATGTCAGATCGGAACGCTTCAAGCCACTATGTCGTACCACGTCGGCTATCGCGACGTTCACAATCCCTTCGAAGGGAGGGTCTGGTATCCAGCGCCGCTAACCGCGAAGGAAGGGCCAATTCCCACCGCTAGGCTCTTTACCAGTCAGCAGGGGGCGAAAGATGCCCCGGTCATTTCCCATCCCCAAAAACTGCCCCTCCTGCTCCTCTCTCATGGAAGCGGCGGCACTTTTGATCGGCTCGATTGGATGGCCGACTTCTTTGCCCGCCGTGGGTGGATAGTGGCGGCATTTAATCATCCAGGCAACACACGTGAAAACAATTCCGTCGAAGGTTTGGTGCGCGTATGGAGGCGCGCGGAACAGCTCTCGGCGTTTCTAACGGTCCTTTTGGATCGCGATCCCTTACGCGAAAGCATTGATCGAGAGCGGATCGTCGCCGCGGGTCATTCTGCGGGAGGTGCAACGGTCTTGCTGTTGGCTGGAACACGCCTCTCTTATGAACGTTTTCAAAATCCCATCCCTTTTTGTGCCCCCCGACCACGAGAGTTTGATGACGAGCACTGTGCGGAACTACGGCAGTATAATTTCCGGCAGCACTCCAAAAACGAGATCGAGCGGTCGTATCGGGACACTCGTGTTCGCGCCGTGGTGGCATTGGATCCAGCCTTTGGAAATTCCTTTCGCCCGGAAGAAGAGCAGAAGCTGCTGGCCCCGACGCTTTTCGTTTTTGCAAAGCATCGGAAAGATCCTTCAGGAGCGATTTTTACGAAGACCTTCCAGCATCTATTTCCGAGACACCTTTCCGTGACCGTTCCCGGAGCAATTCATATCAGCTTTGTCTCCTCGTGTTCGGTCTTTGGCCTTCGAATTGCCGCCCCGATTTGTCTGGGAGACGAAAAACGGGACGAGATTCACGAGAGGACAAATCATGAAGTCGAACAGTTTCTTCATGGGTGGAAGTAATAACTAGACATCATATCTGCCAGATAACGGCTATTCAGTCCCGTGGAGAACACTTGCCAAATGCGTTTTTCCAAGCGTGTTTTTGCGTTGCGCAACCGGAGGGCGACCTGGTAGGGGCGGGGACGATATGGCACACAAGTTTCCATGGCGGTTAGTGTCGTTTCGGTTGGAGAAGGAGGGTCCCGAAACGGCGCATGTGGGGATCTGGGAAGGGGATCGGATGATCGACCTCTCTGCGGCCCTAGTTGCCTCCGGGCGGCCACGGCCGGAAGGGATGCGCCAGCTCCTTGAGTGGTATGCCGCAGAGGATTTTGTTCCCTGGATGACGGACACAGTTCGGAAGGGTGCAACGACCTATCCGATCGACCAGGCGATCCTCCTGGCACCAATCACCAACCCTCGGATGTTCTACGATTTCCTCGGTTTCGAGCAGCACGTTCGGCAGATCCGCGCCAGGCGCGGCACGACTGTGCCGGAACTCTGGTACAAGCGGCCCGCATACTATATCGGGAGCGTGGCGCCCGATAAGCTGTTTGGCCCAGGGGCGGTTACGATTCCGAACTTTGTCGAAAAGTCCGATTACGAGTGCGAGCTGGCGCTAGTGATCGGGAAGGCCGGCCAGTTCACTGTTGCGGCGGAGGCGGCTAAATTTATTCAGCAGCATTGTTTTTTCACACTCTGCAATGACTGGAGCGCGCGGGATTACCAGAAGCTGGACATGGAACTGGGGTTGGGTGTTTCCCACAGCAAGACTATCATTGGAACCAGTTTCGGGCCCGCCCTGGTTCACGCCTCGCAGTTCCGATTCAATGCCGATGGATGCCCCGATCTTACGCTCCAAGTAGTAGTAAACGGTATGGCCAGAGGGGAGGCCAATTATCAATCCGCTTACTGGGACTTTGCGAAGATCCTGGCCTTTCTGGGACGGGAGAAGATAGGGGTCTTTCCCGGCGACATAATCGGATCGGGCACTATAGGTAACGGTTGCATCGCTGAGTTTGCCGCAAAGGTGGTGGATGGAAAAGAGGTCGAACCGGCCCGTTTTCCGTGGCTGCAATCAGGGGACAAGGTGACGCTTACAGCGGATGGGATCGGCACGCTTGCGAACACGGTACAGATCATCCGACATCAAACTTGATCTCTTTTTGCGGCCAGGCCACGCGCAGCGTGATCCGGCGAGGCCGTTCGGCCGCGACAAAGCCCCACGCCATGGCAAGTTTTTCTAGCTGAACCTCCGGATTGGTCCGCCCAGATTTGCCGATCACGATCTCGTTGGCGCCCAGATCGAATGCGGCCTTCACCGTGGCGTAGATCGGGTCGTTGGCGGGGATGATGAGCGGCGTGACATGCATGCCGTACCGCTCCGCCAGCGCCACCACATTAGTTACGAAGACCTGCTCGTCGACGGGGAGGTCTTCGGCGGCACCTGGGGGAATCATCGTCCTCCGGACGGTCATTACGACCACGTCCGATCGCTTCGGATCCATCCGTTCCAGCACGCGTCTTAAGTGCGAGAGATTGTCCGGGTCGCGCGCGGCCACCAACACCCGGTGCTTATGGGTCAAACCGATCCCCTGCGCAGTAGCGGTCTCTTGGAAGGCAAGGTTAACGCGCTCTAGTGGAGCCGCTTGGCCGTACCGTTTTCGCTGAACCCGTTCGGAGATGCTCAGCAGGAGAAAGCAGCCGACGGTGAAACAGAGCCCGAATTGCGTGGCCGTCACCTTGGTGAAAAAATTGGCCAGCGCCAGAAGCAACAGGACGAAAAAAGTTGCTGCGACACCTATCGGCAGATGGACCCGCCCTATCGTGCAATTGAGCGGCACGCAAAACTCCCGTGGGCCCCTGTCACGCCACCGCAGGACCAGGACCGACAGTGCGATAAAGACCATGCTCCAGAGCACGCCGAATGCGTATGCCTCGCCGAGGATTATGATGTCCCCGCGCGAGGCGAACACGATCCCGATCTGCAGCACGGCGAAGATGTGCAGCATTCGTGCCGTCGTTCCGTAACGCCGGTGTAGCTTGCGCAAGATCATCGGCAGGACGCCGTCCTCCGCCAGTCGATTAAGATCGGCATTGGCGCCGACCATGGCGGTATTTACTGCGCCGGAGAGGAGGACCACTCCGACCAGCACCACGAACGCTTGCAGGGCCAACTTCACGGCAGGCGGGCCGACAAGGTACATGGCCAGGCCGCTCAGGAGGTTTTCATGATAATCTGGACGCACCTGATCGGGGACGATCATTACGGCAAAGAGCGAGATGACGCCGGTCAGCACCAAACTGTAAATCCAGATGATCGTCCCGGCCTTGCGAAAATTGGCCACCTTCGGCGCGGCGATCTCGCGGTAGACTTGGGCCAGCGTCTCCTCCCCGCTCATGGCCAGCAGCGAGTGTCCCAGCGCGATTATGACCCCCACGGCGCCTATCGAGCGGGCCCAGTCGAAGTCTTTCAGCCACCCGAATGCCGCATCGTTAAGGTGGGGTATCATCGGCGGCAGCGGCGCCGGATGCATCAGCAACGTCACGATGCTCCAGCCAAGCAACAGGAGCGTCATGACTGTAGTAAGCTGCATGATCCTCAAGGCCTTTTCGCTGCTCTCGGGGATACCAAGGATATTTTGGCGCCAGAAGTAGCCGATAATGCATATTGCGATCAAGACGACGAACTGGTTGGTCGGCACGTACCAACTCGGGTACCCTAGCATCGACACCGATTGGTTGTAAAAGCCGACAAGATATTGGGCCGCCGAGACCGCGCTGATCGGCCCGGTCAGGATAAAATCGAACAGCAGGGCGGAGACGGCAACCTTTGCCAGCGTGCCGCCGATGGCCGCCTTGGCCACCTTGTAGACACCACCACGCACGAACATCGCGCTGGATTCCATGAAGATCATACGAACAGGAAGCGAGAAGAACATGATCGCCAACACGAACCAGGGAGCTGCCTTGCCGATCATATGCTCGGCTATCCCGCAGGCGTAATAGGCGGACGAGGAGAGGTCGCAAAGCACGATCGCTGCCGCGCGCCAGTAGGAGATGAAGGTGAGCATCGCGGTGGTGACCACCACCGCGGTGGTTTTGATGCTATATGGTTGTGGGGGGTTCATTCAGGTCGATGGTCTCTTCTTCACCCTTCTCCACCGCGTCGCGCTCGCGCCGTTGCAAGAGCGCAAAGGCCGCGGCAGGGGTCTTGCAGGCTACCAACTCCTGCACCAGGCGCTCCTCTCGGAAGAGGGCGGAGATCTGTGCCAGGAGTTTCAGATGGCGACCGAATTCCTCTTCCGCCATCGGCGAGACGAATAGGCAGATTACGGAGACTGCATAATGGTTGCCGTCGATTATCTCATCTACTCCTTCGGGGAGGATCCCGAGCACCACCTTGATCTCGTCAACCCCGGCCAACCGGGCATGAGGGATGGCGACACCGATAGGGAGAAACGTGGAGCCTGCCTTCTCCCGCTCCAGGATCGCGTGCAGGATCCGTTTTGGTTGCTTGAGATGATGCAACTCCGCCAGGGCCGAGACAAGGGAGCGGAGGACCTCTACCTTGGCCTTCCCCTTGACGGGCGACACGATCGCTTCCGGAGACAGATAGTGACAAAGTTGCATAAGTAATATCGGGTGCGAGCGGGGGAAGCCCGGTAACACGCTACCAAGGGCCTGTCAAATGTCGTTGCATTTTTTCCGTCCATCGGGGCAAGCTTGGCGGACATTATGGCGACTAAATTAACTAAAGAGGAATTAGCGCGTTATTACAGGCACTTAACACTGCCGGAGGTAGGACTTAATGGCCAGCAACGGCTCAAATCGGCCAAGGTCCTGCTGATCGGCATGGGAGGCCTCGGCTGTCCGGTGGGGCTCTACCTCGCCGCGGCAGGTATCGGCCGGCTGGGCCTTGTAGATCCGGACCTGGTCGAACAGTCAAATATCCATCGCCAGGTCTTGTACGGAGATGCCGATGTGGGACGGCCCAAGGTCGAGGCAGCGGCCGAGCGTCTCCGGAGGGTCAATCCGCATATTGAGATCATCCCATATGCTACGCGGTTCTGTATCGAAAATGCCGAATCATTGGTCGGCAACTATGACCTTATTGTAGACGGCTCGGATAATTTTCCAACGCGCTTTCTAGTGAACGATGCTTGTCTCTTCGCGCGCAAGCCATACGTCTATGGGAGTGTGCTGCAGTTTCACGGCCAGGTCTCTCTTTTCGATGCCGACAAAGGGCCTTGCTATCGTTGCCTCTATCCCGCGCCGCCGACAGCTGGTACAGTTCCTAGCTGCGCTGAGGCAGGGGTATTGGGGGTGGTGCCGGGACTGGTCGGTCTGGCTCAGGCAACCGAGGCGGTAAAATGGATACTCGGCATTGGGCAGAGCCTGGTGGGGAGGCTAATTCTGATCGATGCGCTGCCGCTTAAATTTCGGGAGCTGATGGTCCCCAAAAATCCGACCTGTCCGCTCTGCGGAGACGAGCCGACTATTCTTACGCTGCGGGAAGAGGCAGATACATGCAAACAGCAGCGCGATGAAGACGCCGAACCTTCCTGGGAGATCTCCCCCCGCGATCTGCAAGCTATTCTTGATCGCGGCGATCCGGTGCAGATCGTCGACGTTCGCGAACCTAGCGAGTACGCCATCTGCCGCCTGCCTGGCGCACGATTAATTCCGTTATCCGAAATTTTGACCCGAAAACATGAGTTAGATCCGCACGTGGAGATAGTCCTGCAATGTCATCACGGAATCAGGAGCCAGCAGGCCCTCGAACTGCTTAGGATGGCGGGGTTTGCAAATCTCAAAAATCTGCGCGGGGGGATCCAGGCCTGGGCCGAAGAGGTCGATCCGGTAATGCCTAAGTATTAGGTGAGCGGTACGTCTTCCAGATAGTGCGGCACGTGAACTTGCCAGTGGAGTTCTTCCCGTATCCTGGCTGCCAACGCCTCGGTTGCATCGGGTTCGCCGTGGACCAAGAACAATTTACGCGGCGGGCGGCGGAATCCCTTCAACCAGCGGAGGATGTCCTCGCGATCGGCATGGGCAGAGAGGGATTCAAGGAACTCGACCCCACACCGGATCGGCACCCCATCTCCATGTATCTTCACGGCACGCGCCCCCTCTAGCAGCGCCCGGCCTCGCGTCCCCTCCGCCTGAAAGCCGACGATGAGGAGGGTGGAGCTGGGATCCGGTCCATAGGCCTTCAGGTGATGTAGGATGCGTCCCCCTGTAAGCATCCCGCTCCCGGCGATGATGATCGCCGGACCCGCCATGCTATTTAGTTGCTTCGACTCAACCTCGCTCTCGACCAGATGGAGATTTGCACAGTGAAATAAATGCTGCCGATGCTCGTGAGCGAAGCGTACATAGATGTTGGTTGCATCGATTCCGAGCGGGGTGTTGAGATAGACCGGGAGGTCGGGTATGGCCCGTCGCTCCTGCAGGGTCTTAAGGACATAGAGCATCTCTTGCGTTCGCCCGACGGCAAAGGCCGGGATCAGCACCTTCCCCCCGCGGTTTGCAGTGATTGTGATAATCTTAGCTATGCGGGAGAAGAGATCTTCCTTCGGATGGGAGCGGTCCCCGTAGGTGGCCTCCATCACGACATAATCGGCCTCGGGAATGGCGGCCGGCGGGTTGGTCAACAGCGCGTCGTACCGACCGATGTCTCCCGCAAAGAGACAGATAGTGTGGCGAGGCACCTCAAGTGTGACCTGGATAAATCGCGAACCGAGGATATGTCCGGCGGGGAGAAAGCGGACGCGTAAGTCGGTCCCCAATCGATGTAGATCGCCATTATGCAGGGCCGCAAATGACTGGAGACTCTGAAGGGCGTCGGCATATGTGTAAAGCGGAAGGACCTCGGTATGTTTGGAGTAGCCGCTCTTGCCGGCATACCTGGCGTCCTCCTCCTGAAGAAAGCCGCAATCGGGGAGAAGGATGCCACAAAGGGCCACCGTCGGTTCGCTGGCGTAGACCTTACCGCGAAAACCGCTTTTGACCAGCAGCGGGATGTAGCCGCTATGATCGATATGCGCGTGCGTGAGC
>JACPFG010000062.1 GCA_016183125.1 Deltaproteobacteria bacterium | reverse complement strand
AGCCGACATTATGACCCCGCGGGAATTCTTGGAGAGTGTCTAGGAGCTTGTCGGTATAATGCCATATGTAGCGAATTTTTTGTCCCCTCTCCCTTGAGGGGAGAGGGTAGGGTGAGGGTGACCACGGCAAACCCTTGTGTATTTGCGGTCTCCGGGACCACCCTCCCCTTCATCCCCTCCCATCAAGGGAGGGGAGACCCCTATGAACGCCACTTCAGCTATTTCTCCGACAGGCTCCTAGGCTTGGAAGGCGGAAGTGATTGCCAGGATGCGTGGGCGTTCTTAAAGTCCCGCTGGAAATTGCGTTGGGAAAGGTAGAAGGTGGCCTCACGGGCGGCGCAGGTCTAGGACCCCGTTGTCAGCACTAAAAAATGGGTCTTCTCCATATTGAGTGGGTGATTTAAGGGGTTCGATGAGCCTGCGAACCGCATTGGGATTGGGTGAGAAAGTGATTGAAGAGCCGGTAAAACTTGGCATGAAGAGAGGATGTCAAAAACGAGGAGGCTGCTCAGACGAGTAGCGGTTCTCCCCCTCTTCGGATGAAGAGGGGGTCGGGGGGAGTTACGAACGATGAAATATCTGCTGAATGATCCGTCAGCAAAGCACCGTCGCCGGAGGCTCAGACGAATGCAAACGGATGCGGAAGCGTGCCTCTGGAAGCGGCTGAGAAACAAACAACTGGAACGGCAGATGGCTATTGAACTGGATGGGGGTCAACATCTGGGGCAGCAGGCGTATGATGGGCAAAGAACCGATTATCTGCGCCGCCATGGAATTGCGGTCATCCGTTTTTGGGACAACCAAGTGCTTCAAGAAACGGCAGCGGTGATGGATAGCATCTGGGCTGCACTCATGCAATCGCATGTTCAGGAGGGTAACTCCCCCTAACCCCCTCTTATTCTTATTCTAAGAGGGGGGACTCTAAGTCCCCGCTTTTACCCACTCGGAAACGCGAAGACCCTAATATATTTTTGCCCCGTTGATCGTATTACCCATGCCCCGCCAAAAACCGCTCCGCGTCGAGTGCGGCTTGGCAGCCGGAGCCCGCGGCGGTGACGGCTTGCCGATAGATGTGGTCCTGGACATCGCCGCAGGCGAAGACGCCGGGGACGGACGTGGCCGTGGAGGGCGGTTTCGTCACGATGTACCCGACCGGATTTAGTTCCAGTCGGTCGACGAAGGCCTTGGTGTTTGGCGCATGGCCGATCCCGATGAAGACCCCGTCGCATTTCAGGTCGGATGTTTTTCCCGTCTTCACGTTCTTTAGCCGAACGCCCGTCACTTTTTTGGCCTGCACGTCGTAGATCTCGTCAATCACGCTGTCCCAGACAAACCGGATCTTCGGATTTTGCTCGGCACGGTGTTGCATCGCCTTCGACGCCCGCAAGGCATCGCGCCGATGCACGATCGCCACACTTTTTGCAAATTTGGTGAGGAACGTGGCCTCCTCGATTGCGGTATCGCCGCCGCCGACGACCAGGACGTCCTGATTCTTGAAGAAAAAGGCGTCGCAGACCGCGCAGGCCGAGACGCCGTGGCCCATTAGCGCCTGTTCCGAGGGGATGCCTAAGAGTTTGGCCGAGGCGCCGGTGGCAACGATGAGCGTTTGCGATTCGTGGGTCGTTCCGTTCACCGTTATTGTGAACGGCCGCCTGGTCAGGTCCACCTTTTCGACCGTTCCCACCACGAACTCAGTCCCGAACCGGGCCGCCTGCTTCTTGAAGAGGTCCATCAGCTCCGGGCCTTGGATTCCCTCGGGAAATCCCGGATAGTTTTCAACCTCCGTGGTGATGGTGAGTTGACCGCCGGGCTGCGCCCCCTCGACCACGAGCGGCTGGAGATCGGCGCGCGCGGCGTAGATCGCCGCGGTGAGACCCGCGGCGCCGGAACCCAGAATTGTCACGTTGCGTGCCATGTGTCCTCCTAGTAGAACTTCTCCGTATGGATGGGGCAGAGCCCCTTCGTTCGCAAGATAGCCTTGACGTCGGCGATCATATGTTGGCTGCCGCAGAGATAGACTTCGAGATTGGCCACCGTATGGATCAGGTCAGGTAGGATATGCGTCACCCTCCCGCGCAGGCCGTCCCAACCGTCTGTAGGCTGCGAGAGTGTAGGCGCATAACTAAACTCAGGGTGTTCTGCCGCCAGCGCATGAAAGAGTTCCTGATAATAGCTGTCGCGTTGACTGCGCAATCCCCAGCAGAGCTGCATCGGCCTACGGCTGTTTTGCTCGCACAGATGGATAATCATAGATTTGATCGGGGCGATCCCTGTGCCCATCGCGATGAAGAGATAATCCCTCGCGGTCTTCTGATCGAGCACGAACTGGCCTGTCGGTCCATCCAGTTTCACCTGGTCACCGGCCTTAAGTGAGAAAAAGTATGCCGATCCGGGTCCCCCCTTGACCAGGTTTGCCAGCAATGTGATGCGACCCCGTTCGCTCGGGCTTGAACAGATGGAGTATGCCCGCTTGAGGGGCCTTTGGCCGGGCTGGGGAGCCGGTATTAGAAGATGGAGATATTGTCCCGCGCAAAAATCGATCGTTGAAGGCTCGGTCAAGGCAAGCGTTAGTTCACGCACATCCTCCGTGAGCGAACGGACTGCAGCGACGTCGGCATGTATGCGGGCCAATGCCATAGCGGGCGTTTTAATTGGTTCCTAGAACCGGCGCAAGGCAATTCCACCTGATCTGTTTTCAGACACCGGCTGTAGCAAAATGCTGCACCCTTTTTCGTGACGAGGGCCTGTGCGGCGCCAAGCCGGTGGCATCATTGTTGCATTTAGCATCCGTCATGATTGCCAAGATACATTCGGCTGGCCTCTTCGGTATAGATGCCCATCACGTAACCGTAGAGGTGGATGTAGCCCGCGGACTTCCCGGCTGGCATATGGTGGGACTTCCGGAGACGGCGGTAAAGGAGAGCAAGGATCGGGTCACCGCGGCCCTGAGAAACTCCGGCTACCAGATCAACGTTCGAAAGACGACGATCAATCTGGCCCCCGCTCGCTATAAGAAGTCGGGCACGGCATTCGACCTTCCGATTGCCGTCGGTCTCCTCCAGGCCAATCAGTTGATCCCCCCGCAGGCCACCCGAAAATGGCTCTTTATCGGAGAGCTATCCCTCTCCGGCACGCTGCAACCGGTGCCGGGGGCCCTTTCGGCAGCCCTCTGCGCAAAGGAGCGCGGCTACGGGCTGGTAGTCCCATCGGCAAATGCCGACGAGGTCGGATTGGTAGACGGTCTTCCATGGATCGCAGCAAATCACTTGCCGGAGGTTGTTACGTTTTTTCTGGAGAAGGGGACTCCGCCTCCCCGCAAGCCGGTTGCATTTACCGATGAATGCTATCAGGTAGATCTACATGAGATTAAGGGGCAGGCCATCGGCCGGCGCGCGCTGGAGATCTCCGCCGCGGGAGGGCATCATCTCTTTTTTATAGGTGCGCCCGGGACGGGGAAGACTATGCTGGCGCAGCGGCTCCCGACCATACTACCGACGCTTACCAGGGATGAGATGATCGAGGTGACCCAGATTCACAGCGCGCTAAATCCGGGAGCCCATTCCGGGCTCACAACGGTCCGCCCATTTCGCGCCCCGCATCATTCCGCCAGCGCGGTGGGGATGGCGGGGGGAGGCGCTGTTCCACAGGCCGGCGAGATCACGATGGCACATAGAGGAGTGTTGTTTCTTGACGAGGTGGGTGAGTTTCACCGTGATGTCGTCGAGGTGTTGCGCCAGCCGCTGGAATCTGGCCAGATTGCGATTACGCGCGCGGGGCATCGGGTGCGGCTGCCGGCACAATTTCAGCTCGTGGTCGCGACCAATCCGTGCCGCTGCGGCTACTTCGGCCATCCGACCATAGCCTGTATTTGCACCATGTCGCGTATCCAACAGTATCGCGGCAAGCTCTCCGGGCCCCTCCTCGACCGGATCGATCTGCATGTGGAGTTGGGTCCGCTCTCTGCGGCCGATCTTGCGCCATCGACTGCTGGAGAGAGCTCGGCGGACGTCCGAGTTCGCGTATTGGCGGCTCGCTCGCGTCAGGCGGCGCGGGGCAGCGACGGGGAGGTCCTCCTGAATGCCCGTCTGGGGCCGCGGCATCTCAAGGAACATTGCGAGCCTACCGCCGAGGGCCGCGCCCTCCTAATGCAGGCTATCGAGCGACAGGGGTTTTCCGCCCGGGCCCATGACAGGATCCTCCGCGTGGCCCGCACGATCGCCGACCTGGCTGGCGATGCAAAGGTCGCAGCACCGCATGTCGCCGAGGCCCTGCAGTATCGCGTCCTTGATCGCCCGCTCTAGGTCTCCTCCTTGACAGTTATGTAGCCGAGGCATATTTTGATTGTATGGAGCTCGGCAATCATACATATGCCGTCTTGCTTGCCGGGGGCGAGGGGGTCCGTTTTCATCCCCTCTCCACTCCGGATCGTCCCAAACAGTTTTTGCCCGTTTTCGGCGATCGCTCCCTGTTGCAGCAGACAGTCGATCGGTTGGCAGGGTGTATCCCATTATCGCGTGTTTTGGTGACGACCAACCTTAGGTACGAATCGCTGGTAGCCGATCAGCTCCCTGGGATCCCACCGGCCAACCTGTTATTGGAGACGGCCAAGCGGAATACAGCGCCAGCTATTGCCCTGGCCGCCCATTTGCTGTGCGCTCGGGATCCAGAAGCGGTCATGGTGGCGCTGCCTGCCGATCACATGGTGCTCGATCGCTCGGCCTTTTATGACACAATGGCGGCAGCGGTAGATGTGGCGGTGCGGGGACACCTCTTGGTAACGCTCGGCATAACCCCCGATCGTCCCGCTACCGAATACGGCTATATTCAGCACGGGGCCCCCGTTCCGGTTGCAAGGCAGCCGACCTACAGGGTTGCCCGATTTGTGGAAAAGCCTGACGCGGCAACAGCAACGCGGTTTCTTGCCGAAGGCGGCTACTATTGGAATAGCGGGATGTTTATCTGGGAAGCGGCTACCATCCTTGCCGAGATTCGACGCTGTCTACCAAGGCTCGCAGCCACAGTCGGCCGTCCGGATTTTTTCACAAGGGCGGAGGCTGTCTCGATCGATTACGGAGTGATGGAACGATCTGACCATGCTGCGGTGATCCCCTCCGATTTTGGGTGGAGCGACGTCGGGTCATGGGAGGGGCTAAAGGCGCTGGTGGAACGGGAAGGGTTGAGTGTGCATGCTGATGTGCAGCGCTATCTGGATACGCTAGCGTGAAATTCCCTCACCGGCTCTGTCTGGCAAGCTGTCTCCTGTTGGCGATAGGATTTGGGCGACCGACCTTCGGTGAGGAACCGTCCGCGTTTTCGGCGCATGGGCCGCTCCATTACCGCAACCACAACCCGATCTATCTCCAGATAGCCAATATCGTGCCGATGAGAGTTGTCCCTCTGCCGAAGGGGGTTGCAGAGGCGGCAGTAGGGATTAGCTATGCAAATATATTCGAACAGTTCACTACCGTTTCGCACGATGTCCTGCTCGACATGGAGATCCTGCGCCCGACCTTAAGCTTGGCGTACGGCATGGGCCGCGGGATGGCGATTTCTGTCGAACTACCATTCACACATGGCGGAGGTGGTATTATTGACGGTTTTCTCGAGGGGTTTCACAATGCCTTCGGGCTTCCAAATGCGGGGAGGGAAAACTTCCCGAGAGACCAGTTCGTTTATCGGATGCGGCGACCGGACGGGACGCTCTTCGAGTCCGGTGCTCCGAGTTTTGTGCCGGGCGACCTGATGATGACACTGCGACAGGAGGTGCTGCCGGAAGTACGGCGGCGGCCTGCAATCGGCTGGTTCGCAGTGATCGAGCCGCCGACTGCGAAGGCCTCTGCCGGCTGGGGCAAC
>JACPFG010000061.1 GCA_016183125.1 Deltaproteobacteria bacterium | reverse complement strand
GCACCGCCGCCCGCTTCTCCTGTAAGCGGAGGCGGATGTAGCTTGATCATTCCATAAATCTGATAAAATCTCCTTGCAGTCACCGGTAAGGTCGGTAATCTTTAAATATGCCAACGACCGAGACCAGACCCTCCATGGTTGAGACACTTTATGCGAAGATGCATGAGCGGCTTTCCACCGTACGCAAGCGCATAGGACGGCCGTTCACATTGGCGGAAAAAATCGTGTTTGGCCACCTTGACGATCCGGCGGCCCAAGAATTAACACCTTGGAAAAGTCTGCTGGCACTTCGGCCCGATCGGGTCTGCATGCAGGATGCCACCGCCCAGATGGCAATCTTGCAGTTCATGCAGGCGGGCGTCATGCAAACTGCCGTCCCGACAAGTGTGCACTGCGATCACCTGATCCGAGCCCAGGTCGGTGCCTCGCCCGATCTCCAGACAGCACTGACGGAAAATAAGGAGGTCTACGATTTTCTCCGCACGGCCTCGCAAAAATACGGGATCGGGTTCTGGGGCCCCGGGTCCGGGATCATCCATCAGGTGGTGCTCGAACAATATGCATTCCCCGGCGGTCTAATGATCGGGACCGACTCCCATACACCCAATGCCGGGGGCCTTGGGATGATCGCCGTCGGTGTTGGCGGGGCCGATGCCGTTGATGTGATGGCCGGGTTTCCCTGGGAGGTGCTCTGCCCCAAGGTGATCGGCGTGCGCCTTACCGGTGAGCTTAACGGCTGGACCGCGCCAAAGGATGTTATCTTAAAGGTCTGCGAGATCCTCACGGTAAAGGGTGGCACCAATCGGATAATCGAGTATTTCGGGCCAGGCGCCAGGGCCATTAGTTGCACCGGCAAGGGGACGATCACCAACATGGGGGCCGAGCTTGGCGCCACCACCTCGATCTTTCCCTATGACGCCAAGATGTCGGCATACCTTCGGGCGACGGAACGGGGGAAAATCGCTGCCCTGGCGGAAAAAAATGTTGAGTTACTCACCGCCGATCCCGAGGTGGAAAAGACACCCGAAAGGTTCTTCGAGCGCGTCATCGAAATCGACTTATCGAAACTCGAACCTCATATAGTGGGGCCTCATTCGCCCGACGTGGCAAGACCCATTTCCAAATTGAAAGAGGACGTGAAACGTGAGGGCTACCCGGATCGGGTGGCGAACTTCCTGATCGGTAGCTGCACAAATTCGTCATATGAAGATGTCGAGAGGGCCGCCGCCGTGGCCCGCGCGGCGGCAAAGGCAGGACTGAAGACACGCGCGCCATTGATGGTGACCCCAGGTTCGGAGCAGGTCAACCAAACGATCCGGCGAGACGGGCAGCTCCGCGATCTTGAGGCGATCGGCGCAACCGTACTGGCGAACGCCTGCGGCCCGTGCATAGGACAGTGGAAACGGACAGACGTTCCGCCGGGTGAGCCGAATACGATCGTGACCTCGTACAACCGGAACTTTCCCCGCCGAAACGACGGGCGGCCGGAGACATTGGCCTTTATCGGCAGCCCGGAGATCGTCGTGGCAATGAGTCTGGCCGGTCGTCTCTCGTTCGATCCACTCCACGATGAACTGGAAGGCCCCGGCGGAGCTAAGGTGCGGTTGACTCCCCCACCCAAGGCCCCCGAGACCAGGCGTCGTAACTGTCAAGGTCCCTCCTGGGAGCGAACGATTGCAGATCCTCGAACCTTTTCCCAGGTGGGATGGAAACGATTTTGTCGAGATCCCGGTCCTCATCAAGACGAAGGGGAAGTGCACGACCGATCATATATCGCCGGCCGGTCCATGGCTCCGGTTTCGAGGGCACCTGGATAAAATAAGCGACAACCTCTTCTTGGGCGCTGCCAACGCCTTCACCGGGGAGGCGGGGAAACATCACGACAAACCATTCGCCGCAATTGCGCGGGAATACAAGGCCAAGGGGCAACACTGGGTCGTGATCGGCGACGAGAACTACGGCGAGGGGAGCAGCCGAGAGCACGCGGCTATGTCGCCGCGTTACTTAGGCTGTGCCGCAGTGATAGTCAGGAGTTTTGCAAGGATCCATGAGACTAACCTTAAGAAACAAGGGATCTTACCGCTCACCTTTGCCGATCCGGCCGATTACGAAAAAGCGGCTGAAGGCGATCGCGTAAGCATCACCGGACTAAATGATTTGGCCACCGGCAAGCCGGTACGAGCCATGATTCATCATGCCAACGGTAAAACCGAGCGGATCGAACTGCGTCACTCCTGCTCTGCCGAGCAGATCAAATGGTTCCGCGCCGGGGCTGCATTGAATTTGCTGCGAGGATCGTGACGCATCATGCCGACACTAAGAAAGGATTTTACTTGGCCCGACACACGATATACGATGAACGCAATTTGCAGTCGCAAATTTTTGCCCGGGTGGTGGAACTGGCAGACACGTACGTTTGAGGGGCGTATGCCGCAAGGCTTGCGGGTTCGAGTCCCGCCCCGGGCACAACACGAGGGCGGGCTGTCCGCCGAGCGCGACAGCGTGAGGACGGATAGCCGAGTCCCGCCCCGGGCACCCACCTCCGCCAAACTCGATGATTATGTCATCAACATACAATCGCCGTAACTAAAGAGCCGATAGCGCTCGGCGACGGCTTCCGCATAGGCGTGTTTTATCCTATCTAGTCCGGCAAAAGCCGACACAAGCATCAGCAGCGTCGAGCACGGCTGGTGGAAGTTGGTGAGTATGGCGTCGACGATGCGGAACTCGTATCCCGGCATAATGAATAAGCGTGTGGTCCCGGATATGCCAGTCAGGTCCGGTCCCCGCTGCGGGGACCCTGCCCGGTTGTATGCCGATTCCAACGCCCTTACCGTTGTCGTCCCGACCGCGATCACGCGACGGCCGTCGCATTTGGCAGCGGTGACCGCGGCGATCGTCTCCGCAGGAATCTCGTACCTCTCGCCGTGCATTGTATGGTCTTCGATACGGTCTGTGTGTACTGGCGCGAAGGTATCGCTGCTTACATACAGGGTGAGCGGAGCAATTATCGCGCCGCGCGCGCGGACGGCGTCGAGCAGGCGCTCGGTGAAGTGCAGTCCGGCAGTCGGCGCAGCGGCCGAACCTGGGAGATCGGCGTACACGGTTTGATAACGTTCCCGATCAATAGAATCGAGATCGTCCGAACGATCGATGTAGGGTGGCAGTGGGGTGAGGCCAATCCGGTCCAGTTGCTGGAGCAGGTCTCCGTTAGCATTGAAGGCGATTGCTATGCGATCGCCCTCTCGTTTCTCAATGCGACCCTCAAGACCCTCCGCGAATGTGATCCGGTCACCCGATTTGAGGCGATTAGTGCGCGTGGCCAGGCACCACCATCGGCTGGGTTCCGTACATGGCGCCACAAGAAGTATTTCGATCTGCCCTCCGCTCTCCCTCTGACCGATGAGTCGCGCCGGAATCACCCTGCTTGTGTTTATCACGAGGACGTCGCCTGTGCGGAGGCGCTCCGGCAACGCGCGCACGCCCGTGTGCGTAATCGTTCCCGTAGACCGATCCAACACCAGCATCCGCGCGGCATCCCTCTCCTTCAGCGGATGATGTGCGATCAATTCATGCGGATAGCTGTAGCTAAATAAATTGGTGTCCACACCTAATACCAGTTCATGACACTCGATCCAGGATAGTAAAAAGCCAGGATCTCCCTATATGACTTGCCCCGTTCGGCCATCCCCTTAGCACCCCATTGGCAAAGCCCGGCTCCGTGCCCAAATCCGCGCCCGTCGATGATCCAGCGATTGCCACGAGCCCGCAATGTAAAGAGCGTGCTTTTCAGTTCCTGAAAACCGAGCAAGCGCCTAAATTGATTTCCGGAAAATTGCACCGGGTCTCCGTCGGTCTCCACGGTGACCAGCGCGATCCGATCACTATGGACGCCCGGCGTTGTCTTCAGGCCTGTAATGGCTGCGACCTTATGGCCGGCGGCGGCCAGTGCCGCCTGAAGCCGATCTCGATGGAGTGTTAATCGCCACCTGCGGTTAGGCGCCCGCGCACAGTAAGGATCGCGAATGGGGGAAAACCCCTGCGCGGCGGTTTCACCCCAGACATTGGCCGCCGGTTCCGTAATGCCGCCGCAGTGGCTATGATAGTATGCCTTTAGCAGATGTCCATTTACGGTCAACACCTCGCCGCGCGTGGCATCGACGGCCTCAATTATTCGAGGATCTGCATAGCCAGGATGGCTATAAGCCTGGTCCTCAACGCTCGATTCGAGATCATAGACAGTGAGAGCCGCGGGTTGCTTCTGACGCTGTGCCAGCGCATAGCTCCTGGCCGTCACTGCCTGAGCGCGCAGCGCCTCGGCCGGCCATGACGGTTGCAATTCGGCGGAGAGCACCCCTACCAGATATTCTTGCATCGGGACCTGGATCACCGCCGTGAGGTGTTGATCTCCGCCGTGATACAGCTCTACAGCCGGCGGAGAGGGACGACCGTTTATCAGCAAGAGCGAACCGCCGGTCTTGCAGATTATGTGGCTGGCATCGAAAAATTGCTCGTTTACCAGGAAGCCGACGCCGGTGGCCCGCACCATGGCCCTGGCCATGGGGAGCGGCTGGGGCCATTCTGCGGTATCGTTCGGCAGCCCGCACGTCAGCGCCTTGGCCTGCAGCAGAACGCTAGGCCCACCGCGTACTATCGCGATCCGCATGACAGCCGTCTCCACCTGCTCGTGAGCAAGGCCGTCGGCCGCGCAGACAAGAAGAACCGCAGTGCATGGCAGCAGCAGTTTGGATCGAATAAGCGCCACGGACGGCCAGAACCATAGGATCTCTCGCAAGTCAATCATCCGGTGCACTGTGTCGGCAATCGTTACAACTTATTGAATTCATTGATTAATTTTTTTATCCAAAATTGCGCAACCTTTTTTCATATCTGCCGATACTAGAAATGCCTATAATTCGCACACTTTATGGTCATAAGGGGCTCCCATTCCATTCGGTTGCAGTTAGCTGCGCGCGTACTTTTATTTATCGGCGCGGTCTCGATCAGCGCGTCGGTCTTAGGACATCTACTACTGACCGACCTTGGAGGCCCAACCCTGCCAGGCGTGTTTGCAGACGTGATTGTGAACCAGTGGATTGCCGTCGGTTCATTAATCCTCGCGCTGTCGATGGTTGCGGTTGCCTGGCCGTGGTTACGAGAACAGTCGTCAGTAAAGGGAGAGGCCCGAACGCAGGCGCGCCAGAGCGCGTCGGCAGTGGCCATGTTGGCCGCCATGGATCGGGAGCGGACCGATGCAACCCGCCACCTGCGTGCGCTCGTAGAGGAGCTGACGCTTCTTTATGAAGTCGGCCAGGAGATCAATTCCACGATCGAGCTAGACACCTTATTCGAGGTGATCACCAAGATGGCACATCGGCATCTTCAACTGAACGAGTTTGCCATCCTCCTAATGGAGGATAACGGCTGTAATTTACGTGTCCACGCTGCGCACGGATTTCCCAATCTGGAGCGGATCCGGGACATGGTGTTCAACGTGGGCGAAGGTGTCAGCGGTGAGGTCGCTCGGATAGGTCAGCTGGTCTACGTACCAGATACCCGGCGCGACCCCAGGTATCTGCACTATCGCGGCGAGCATAGGGAGGATGGGGCGTTTTTGGCCATCCCGTTGCGCTACAAAAACGACATCCTCGGTGTGATCAATTTTAGCCGTCGCGGCGTAGGCAGTTTTTCAAAAAACGATATCCGACTGCTCACCCTGATGGCAAACCAGATCGCTTTCTTGCAGGTGGAATGGAAACGGGCCGTCCGGTTTCGCAGGCCGCTCTCCGTGCTGATGGTCGATGTCGACCGCTTCAAGGTCTTCAACGATACCTTCGGGCACTTACAGGGCGATCTGGTTCTCAAACAGCTCTCCGACCTGCTGCGCCGCAATCTGCGCGAGGTCGACACCGTGGCGCGGTTCGGCGGCGAGGAGTTTGTGGTCTTACTGCCCGACACCGATAAGATGGGGGCCTCGGCGGCAGCCGATAAATTACGGCATTTCGTCGAGCAGGAGCGGTTTCCGTTGCCAACGGATGTCGCCGGGGCGGCGACACCGCTGACCATCAGCATCGGCGTCTCCGTCTATCCGGATGATGCCGCTGAGATGGAGGACTTGATAGATCATGCCGACATTGCATTATATGAGGCGAAGGATGCCGGGCGGAACAGGATGGTCTGTTACCCCTCAGTTACGTTGGTCGATACGGTTACGCCGATTACGGTCCACGCTCCTCGGCGATTCGATTCGTAGGTTGGCGTCCGAGAAAGGCCATGACTTTTTTCATATCCTCCCACACCGCCCGTTTTTGTTCCGGATTACGCAGAAGATAGGCCGGATGGAATGTCGGCATAAGCTGTATAGAATCGTGTTTTGCTGGCAGTGTATGAAACCGACCGCGTAGCTGGCTGATCTTTGCGTCCGTCTTCAGGATGGCTTGCGTAGCGATGCTTCCCAAACAAACGATTACCTTGGGCCGGATGGCGGCAATCTGCTTCCACAGAAAGGGGATACAGGTGGCGATCTCTTCCGGGTCCGGAGCGCGGTTTTGCGGCGGACGGCATTTCGCGACATTGCCTATGTAGACCTCCTCGCGTCTATAGCCCATTGCCTCAATAATCTTTGTAAGGAGCTGGCCCGCCCGGCCGACGAACGGTTCCCCCTGCCGATCCTCATCTGCGCCGGGACCTTCTCCGACAAACATCAACTCCGCATGTGGGTTGCCCACCCCAAAAACGATATGGGTCCGCCCGCGACATAGCTTGCACCTGGTGCAATCTCCTATCTCCGCCCGAATGGTTGCTAGGGGATCGGTCGGCCGTATAGCCGCTCCAGATGGGACCTCGGCGATACCCATTGTCTGGAGGTAGGTCAAATGATGACCTATCGCCGCCAGGACGTCGCTTTTTCTTTGCCTGTCCATCGGAAATTACTATACTCACAGCTGATGCTATTTGTCTACGGCCTAGCGATCGGTCTGCTCTTCGTCTGTCTCCCTTCAGACGCCTTTGCCTGGGGACCCGGCATGCATCTCGATATCGCGCTTACTATGCTGGAAAAGACTGCGCTTGTGGCCCCGGCCATTCGTGCCTTGATGAAGGCCTTTCCGACCGATTTCCTCTATGGGGCTGTCAGTCCCGACATATTCATACGCAAAAAAATGGTCGGGCCGTTGCACCACTGTCACAACTGGCGCATGGGGATGCTCCTCCTCACGGAGGCGCAGACCGACCGCCAGCGTGCTGCGGCCTACGGCTATCTTGCCCATCTGGCGGCGGATGTCGTAGCGCACAACTATTTTATTCCGTATAAGATCGTACGGAGTTTCACTGCGCGACTCCTTTCTCATGCCTACTGGGAGCTGCGCTTCGACCTCACGGTCTCCCCGCATGTGTGGGAGGCCGTGCCGCAGATCCTCGCCGGCGATTATCGGGAGTTCGACACACTGCTTGAGCGCGTCATGAAAAAAACCCTCTTTTCCTTCAAGACGAGCAAGCGGATATATTACAGCATATTGGTGCTCCATCGGCTCCGCCGACTCCGAGGCGGATTGAAGGTTTATGCCAGGCAATCCCGGTGGGCACTTCATGAAGAGCGGATTGCCCATTACCGGCGACTCGTGTTTCACGTGGTAGGCGAGTTTTTGCAAAAGGTGGAGCGTGCCCCCTGTTGCGGAGGTGACCCGACGGGGATCGCGCGCCAGGCCGAAGCGATGGCCTTGCGCAAGCGGATCCGGCAGGCCTTGCAGCGGGGTCCGCTGACCGGTGCGACTGCGGAGCGGCTGGTGCGGCTCTGTCGCGATCGGTTGGAGGCGGAGATGTTTGCACCCACCATGCAATGGCCTGACGTGTACGACGTTATGCGCTGATATGTTCATCTATTTCACAGAGCTCGTGTCCCATGGGGTGTACGACCGGCACCACCGGTGGGTCGGCCGGCCATACGATTTTTGTATCCGCCCGCGTGATGCCTATCCGCCGACAACTGCGCTGCTACTCCGGCGCGGGCGATGGCGCCCGTCCTTTGCCCATATCCCATGGGACCAGGTCCAGCTAATCCGGGGAAACGGCCGACAACGCCCGGCTTTTCAGCTCAAGATCGCCCTAGAGCAGTTGGTGTTTCAGCCGGCGGAGGTCTTTGCCGCCGAATTTCGATTGCGCCGCCACGTACTCGATCAGCAAGTGGTCGACACATTTAACCGTAAGGTGGTCCGCGTCAACGATGTCCACCTCTTACGCGTCGATAACGACCTGCGCGTTGCGCACGTCGACGTGGGGCTGCGCGGGATCATCCGTCGCCTGGGGTGGGCCCCAGCGATCGACCGCTTTGTGCGCTGGTTCTTTCCCAATGCCGCCTACCTAACGCACGAGGGATTTATAGGCTGGAAATACATACAACCGCTTGCGACTGCACCAGAGCGTGGGACGCTGCCACTAACCGTGCCGCAGGAGGAACTGCGCCGCATTCCCCCAGCCGATCTCTCGGAGATTCTCCTCGATCTGGATCCTTATCAGCGCGTCGCGCTCTTCACCGCACTGGATGCGCCGATGCAGGGAAACATATTGAGCGAGATGGATCTCAAGATGCAAAAGGAGCTGATCGCGGAACTCGACACGAGGACGGGCGTGGAGGTCTTCGAACGGATGCCGGAAGACAAGGCTGCGGATCTGTTGCAGGTCTTAAGCCGACGTGAGGCCGACCGCATCCTGACAATGATGACCTCGCGGAAGGCCAAAAAGCTCTCGCGGCTTCTGGCGCACAAGAGCCGTTCTGCGGGCGGGTTGATGACCACCGAGTTTATCACGCTGCCGGCGTCGTTTACCGTGGCGGAGGCGATCGAACAGATTAAAGCGATGACGGGGAAGGCTGAAACGGTGTATTACACATATGTGACCGACGCCGAACAGCGCCTCGAAGGGACGGTGACGTTCAGAGAGTTATTGGTGGCGGATCCGCAGCAATCGATCACAGCGGTTATGGCGGCCAGGCCGATAGCAGTGCACGTGAATGCCAGCGCCAAGGAGGTGGCCTATGTGCTCGACAAGTACAATCTTTTTGCGGTGCCGGTCATAGATGACGAACGGGTGATCCAGGGGATGATCACTATCGACGACGTGCTCAGTTTGGTGATCTCGGAGACGTGGGGGAAGAAAACGGGGCTACTTTAAATGCGATGGTTTAAGGTGCGGCGCCCCCTGCCGAAGGGGTTTTTTCGCAACTGCGCGATACTCCTTTCAGTCCTGGGGCCCGGATTCATAACCGCGAACGTCGACAACGATGCCGGTGGGATCGCGACCTACTCGATGGCAGGTGCGGCCCCATGGGGATATGCCTGTCTCTGGACGATCCTCCCGGTGCTCTGCATCCTGATCCTGGCCCAGGAGATGGGGGCGCGGATGGGGGCGGTTACTGGGAAGGGGCTGGCAGACCTGATAAGAGAGCAATTCGGGGTGAAGCTCACCTTTTATCTGATGGCGGCCCTTCTTATAGCCAACATCGGCAACACCGTGGCGGAGTTCGCGGGGATCGCTGCCGGAATGGAATTGCTAGGGAGTGGACACTTCTTTGCAAGCAAATATGTCAGCGTGCCTCTCTGCGCTAGTTTTGTCTGGATCCTGGTGGTGAAGGGATCGTACAAGGGGGTTGAGAAGGTCTTCATCGTGGCAAGCCTCTTCTATGTCACGTACCTCGTCTCTGGCTATCTGGCGCAGCCGGCCTGGTTGGATGTCGGCAGGGCTATCGTCCGCCCGCCTGTGCAGTTCACGGCAAATTATCTTTATATGCTTGTGGGGATAATCGGCGCGTCGGTTGCCCCGTGGATGCAGTTTTATCTCCAATCCGCCATTGTGGAGAAAGAGGTCACGGCGGAGAGTTATCCTCTTGCGCGCCTCGATGTGATCATCGGCTGCGTCATGTCGTGCACCGTTGCATTTTTCATAATCGTCGCCTGCGGGTCAACTATCGGCAAGCACGGTATTCAGATAGATTCTGCCGCAGAGGCGGCCATCGCCCTCAAACCGCTGGCCGGAGAATATTGCGCAGTCCTATTCGCCTTCGGACTCTTTATTGCGTCGCTCTTCGCGGCCTCGATCCTTCCGCTCTCGACCGCATTCACCATCTGCGAAGGACTTGGATGGGAGACGGGGGTCAACAAGACCTTCAAAGAGGCCCCACAGTTCTACGGCCTATACACCGCTATCATCATCTGTGGTGCCGCTAGCGTGCTGTGGCCAAGGCTGCCCTATTTCCAGGTGATGCTCTTCAGCCAGGTCTTAAACGGACTCCTCCTTCCGGCTATCCTCTTCGGCATGCTCTGGCTAATCAACCGGCGGGAGTTGATGGGCGAGTTCACAAACAGCAGGCGCCTTAACATATTCGGGGGAGCAGCATGCGTGACGCTTCTGCTCCTTAACGGGACACTTGTGGTCCTCTGGCTGCTCGAAAGAAATTAACTTTTTTTCAGCAGCGATCGGATGGTCTCGAGCAGCTGGGCCGGCTCCGGCAGGCGACCCATCCCTTCATAGCCGCAGGCCAATTCCCCCACAACGGGAGGGATGATCCGGTGGCCCAGTTCTTTAAGCCGCGCGACATTCGCCTGAGTGGCCTTATTCTCCCACATATGGACGTTCATGGAAGGGGCGAAGAGGACGGGCGCTGTCGTGGCACAGATCACTGTGGTGAGGAGGTCATCGCAGAACCCGTGCGCGGCCTTGGCCAAGATGTTGGCGGTCGCCGGCGCAACGAGGGTGCAGGAGGCGCGATCGGCAAGCGCGATATGGCTGATCTGCTGCTCCTGTGTGAGATCAAACAGATCCCGGTGGACCGGATTTCCCGAAAGTGTTTGCAGCGTGAGCGGCGTGACAAACTGTTCCGCCTCCTTCGTGCAGATTACATGGACGGCATGACCCTCTTTGACGAGCAACCGCACCAGATCAGCGCACTTGTACGCCGCAATCCCGCCGCAGATGCCGAGCACAACGGTCGATCCCATGACGGGGCCGTACCACCAGCCGACCGTTTCCGCAAGGACTTCCATAATTTTTCCTTCTCTAACTATTTGAAATCATTACTCTCTCTCTCTCTCGAAAAAAGTACGCAACTTTCTTGTCGAGCTGCCGATACTTTGGTAGGGACAATTAATGGGGGCTTGAAGAAAGGGAGGAGTTATGAGCGGACCAAGAGTTAGTGGCATGGGACCAGTAGGTGCTAATGAGGCGCGCATAATGCAAATTGTAGCGGAGATAGAGCGGGTAGAGGGTCTGACTGGGAAAGAAGCCGCTCCGTTTCTAGCGACTAAGTTGAATTATACCGAGCGAGCGGCCGGCGACCTTCTCTTAGCGCTCTCCCTGGATGAAATGCGGTTTCCGAGTAGTTTTCGTTCCTTTGAGGACTATGTCGGAAGATTGCTGGGACTCAGCGTCACTAGCACCGCATCGCCCATTTAGGGGTTGGTTGCCATTGCTAATAGGTTTGCCTTACTTGGTTCTTCCTAAAAGATCCCCCCGGTAGGCGTCGGACGCCTACCGGGGGGATCTGTCGGGATTTGGAACACGGCCTTTTAGATTACATGGCCTGTATCTGTCCCTTCCCACCATACACGTCCCACCAGGGCTTGGCGCCGCGCTCCAAGATCGCGTTCAGGGCTTGGATATTTTGGACGCCGCTAGTGGGACCGGCAGCTGAGGAGGAGGGGATTAGGTTTGCAAGATAGTCCGCACTTGGGCTTCCAGCACGGGCAGTTTGTTTTGGATAATATCCCAAATGATATCGGAATCGATTCCGAAGTACTCATGGATCAGGATGTCCCGTAAGCCGGCAATCTTCCTCCACTCGATGTCGAGATGTTGCATGCGTATTTCTTCCGGAACATTTTTGATGGCTTCACCGACGATCTCCAGATTTCTGACGACCGCATCGATGGTCTTTGAGTCACGGAGAAAGCTCTCGACGGGAAGACCTGTCGTGTATTCTCGAATCTTGCCGATTGCCTCCACGATATCCTCAAGATAGACTTTATAATCCCGGGGCATGAACGGCCTCTCCGAGGATCAATGGGCGCAGGCGCGGCTTAATCGCATTGGCAAGGACTAAATCGACGGGGCAGTTGAAGAGGTCGTCCAGAAATGCTTTGAGATCCATGTACGCATCAAACGATTTCTTCTCGAACTCTACGACAAAATCAAGGTCGCTCGAATCCGTTGTCTCACCCCGCACACACGATCCGAAGAGACTTAAATGCCGAACCCCGAAATTCCGGATTGTGGCGCTGTGCGCTTCTATCAGTCGAAAGATTTCTTCCCGCGTTCTCTTCATGGGCACCTTTCAGGAAAGAGAATAGCAGAATCGGTAGTGTAACTAAACCTGAATCTTTCCCTTCCCACCATACACGTCCCACCAGGGCTTGGCGCCGCGCTGAGGAAGAGCGCGCGCATTTCCTTGTCTTGCCAATCATTCGACAGAGAGACCTAAGCGTTCCGGGTGTTCCATCAGGGCTTTGACATACCGTAGGAATTCCTCAATATCGGTGCGATGCTCCCGGATTGTCGTCAAGAGGCGGCCGGGGTCAATATCGGAATATTGATGCACGAGGATGTTACGCATGCCGGCCATGGGGATCAAGGCGCGGTCCGCGAACGCTCTCGGTACTACGCCCAGCTCGCCCAGCTTCTTCGCGATCTCCTTGTATTCCACGGCGCGTCCCCCGGGCAGCCGGGAAAGAATATGCGATCCGATATGGAACACGCCTTCGAGGGCCAGGCGCAGATGGTGCTGCGCCAAGGCGTAGGGGTCATCGGCTCGAAAATCCTCAATGCTCAATTGGGCCAACTCGCCCAATTTTTTGAGGTTTTTCCGCATCCCGTCAATCCGGGGGAAGATGGCCTCGCGTTCCAGGGTTGCCGTCATAAGGATTGTAGGATCGCTTTGTCGAATGCGTCCAAGACCGGCCGGTAGTCACAATAGAGCAGCATCGTGCGCTCTTCAAACCGCAGTCGCGCCAGGGGGTCAACATCAAAAAGCACCTGCCCGTGGCGAATGACATGAAACTGTAACTCCAATGGGGCATCCCGCAAGAAGACGATGTCAATCACGTCGTTCGTGAGGGTGCGCGGCGAGATCTCCGTCAACAGATCGTAGAGTTGGTGATACAAGCGGTCGCCCCGCTGATGGCCTTGCGCGGGGAGCAGGACGGCATAATCGTAATCGGAAAGTGGTCCCTGCTGGGCTAAAGCGCGTGAACCAAAGAGATACAGGGCGGTGACGCCAAGTTGCCGCAGCCGGGTTGCATGGATCGGGAGGAGATGTGAGGGTTCGCCCATGTCTTGTAACGTACCATCAGCCGATCTTTTCCGCAAGGACTAGGCTACCTGCATCTTCCCCTTCCCATCGTCAACATCCCACCAGGGTTTGGCGCCGCGGAGTGCTGCCGTTAGCGCCAACGGCTGTCACACGCGGTCCAGCAGGGCAAATCCCATGATCTTAAAGTCGGCATCGAAGGCGAAGGCCTCCGTGATCTTCTTGGCGCGCATCAGGGCGAAGGAGGTGCAATCCGTGAAGGAAAATTCCTGATCGGCATATTTTTTCAAGATCTCCCAGGCCTGTTTTTCGATCGGCGGAGCAATCGTGATCACCCTGATCTGGCGGCTGGCCCGCACCTTTTCCCCAAAGGCGATCACCACCTTGTGACCCGCTTTCCTGCGTATTCGGGTGTACGTTTCATCCAGGACAAAATTGGATGTGACGAGCGCCGCACCGGTGGCCCGAAGCGTTTGGAGCTGCTCGACTGCTGCCGAATGATATTGATCGGCGGCATTCGCCAGGGCCACGAAGGCGCCGGTGTCCACAAAGACCCGTCTAGTCATAGAGATCGTCGTGCCGGAGAGAACCCTCACGGTCGCTTTCGCTGCGATACAGGCCGACGATACCTGCGAGGGAGTCAACCTTGGGCTTGCGGTACTGGCCCACGAAATGCCAGATCGCCTCGCGGATCAGTTCCGAGAGGGTGGCATGGCGTTCCACCGCCAGCGCCTTCAGGAGTTTCCGTTGCGTCGCCTCCAGATAGATTTGCGTTCGATACATCCCAACCTCCAATATACATCATCATATATTTAGGTGATGTATATTGTCAAGACTTGCTCAAAAATGCTCAAAAATGAATCTTTCCCTTCCCGCCGTAGACATCCCACCAGGGTGCGGCACCGCGTTCGAGGATGGCGTTGAGGGCCTGAATGTTTTGGACGCCCCGGTCGCCGAGCCAGCGCTCTAATTCCCCTATCCCTTCTTTGGCATAAACGGGGATCCCCTCTTTCCAGGTCGCTCGGCCGCAGAGCACGCCGTTGAATACCACGCCCGCCTCGATGGCGAGTTCCAGGCCCTCCCGGAACTCCGCATCGGAGACCCCGGCACTTAAGTAAATAAATGGTTTTGTACAAACTTTCGCCGCAGCCCGGAAGTGTTCCATCGCCTCCTTCTTTGTATACGCCACGCCCTTGTTCGCAAACGATTTTGTCCCCTCGACGAATTGCATGTTGACCGGGACCTCCACCTTCATCACATCCACGCGGTATTGGGGCTTGTTGAATTCTGCCATGCTTCGGCGGACGATCTCTGGTTTCCGTTTTGCAAATTCCGTCGTTTTTTCATCCGCGCCATCGTGCGCGTATCCGACAAACTCCAGAAAGAATGGTAGGCCCTCTGCATCGCACTCGGCCCCGATCCGCTCCACCCAGGCGTGTTTCTGCTCGTTAATTTTTGCCGGATCGAATGGGGTGTAATAGAGAAGAATTTTGCAGCAATTAGCGCCGGCATCTTTCAACCGCCGGACCGACCAGTTGCCCAACAGGTCTGGCAATCGACCCGGTTGCGTGTTGTCATATCCGCTTGCCTCGTAGGCAAGGAGCAGCCCGCATCCCTTCGCCCGGACCTTTGTCGCTGGCAACCCCCAGACCGGATCGAGGAGCATTGCGCTGGCATATGGCGAGAGGACCTTCGACACGGCGGTCTTGAACTCGGTCATCTGCTGATCCGTGACCTCTTTCGGATCTATCCCCTTCTCCTTCGCGATCGATTTTTTAAGCGATCCGCGCTGATCCATCGCTGCCGCCGCGATAATCCCCGCTTGCGTCGAGACGGCCAGCATATTATCGAACTTGACCTTATTCATCGTTGCCATATGTTTCCTCCTTCCGCGTCGGAACCACATTTATTGTAACGCCCTCAACGCCTCGGCAAACCGCTGCATCCCTTCCCGCAGGTCGGGGAGGCCCAGGGCGTACGAAAACCGGAGATATCCTGGTGTCCCAAACGCCTCCCCTGGAACCACGGCGATATGGGCCTGGTCAAGGAGATAATCGGAAAGTTCAGCCGAGGTTGAGATCCGTCGGCCACCGCGTTTGCCAAGATAGGCTGAAACATTCGGTAATAGATAAAAAGCACCATCCGGACGTGAGTAGCCGAGGTTGGGAATGCCTTCCAAGGCGTGCATCATCGCATCGCGCCGTTCCTGGAATGCCTTCTTCATGGCCGCTACGGGCGCTTGTGTCCCCTCATATGCGGCGATAGCTCCGTGTTGCGCGAATGTCGTAGGATGCGTGACCACCTGTCCCTGCCAGGACAACATCGCTTGGATGAGCTGCTTTGGCCCAGCGGCAAATCCGATCCGCCAGCCGGTCATTGCATAGGCCTTAGATGGGCCGTTTACTAGGACTGTCCGTTCGCGGTGTCCAGGCGCCGCATCCGCAAAACTGACAAATTCAGCAGGCGGATAGGTCAGATGTTCGTAGATTTCGTCCGACAATACCCAGATCCCCTCCCTTGTGCATATCTCAGCGAGCGCCGACAGCTCGGCCTTTGTGTAGACGGCGCCGGTCGGGTTGCATGGCGAATTGAGGATGAGCAACTTCGTACGCTTGGTGATGGCCTGCGTAAGGGCCTCTGGCATCAACTTGAAATTCTGGGCCTCCGCCGTCGCCACGATCACAGGCCTTCCGTCGCATAGGAGGACCTCGTCGGAATACGAGACCCAATATGGGGCAGGGATGATGACCTCGTCTCCTGGACCGATCAGGACTTGGAGCGCAGCGAAGATCGCCTCTTTCGCGCCGCAGGTTACCACTATTTCGTCCGGCGCATATTCCGAATGATTTTCGCGCCAGAGCTTGACTGTAATCGCCTTGCGCAATTCAGGCAGTCCGGCAACCGGGCCATATTTTGTCCGTCCTGCGCGCAGCGCCTCGGCGCATGCCAAAATTGATGACGGAGATCCCTTTGGCCGCCAGCGCACGTGCCCTAGCCGCGGCAACCAACGTAGGCGATTCCTTGATCCGCGTGATCCGTTCGGCAAATATATGTTCCATGCTATCGCAATTTTTTCTTAAGCGCCGCTTCGACGATCGGATGAATCATCTCCGAAGCCTTCCCACCATACTGGATCACGTCCTTGATGATTGTAGAGCTCAAATGTGAGTATCGACCTTCTGTCATCATAAAAATGGTTTCCAATTCCGGGTGCATCGCCTTATTGGCCAGCGCCATCTGAAATTCATATTCGTAATCGGACATGTTTCGTATCCCGCGCAAGATAGTCGTTACTCCCCTGCCCTTGGCGTAATCAACAAGCAGCCCTTCAAAACGGTCGACCTGAATCTTCGGTTGCCCATCGAAGATCTCTTGTAACAGATCGACCCTTTCCTCTCCGGTGAAGATCGGCTGTTTTGCTGTATTCACCGCCACGGCCACGATCAGCCTATCGAAGATCTTCAGGGCCCGCTCGATGATATTCAAGTGTCCGTTCGTCGGCGGATCGAAACTTCCTGGGCAAATGGCGGTCTTCATCGGCATGTCAAAAAGGTGATGAGCGTTTGGCCATATTTTCGCCTATCGGTCAAGGCGTATTGTGCAGGTGGATCCACCGGTTCCTTCGGATGGTGTTCTATGATGATTCGACCATTTGGCCACAGCAGCGACGTTTCAGCCAGTGCAGCCAGCGTTGTGTTTACAAAGCCTTTTTCGTACGGTGGATCGACGAAGACGAGGTCAAAGACCGCGCGGCGCGCTGCCAACGTTTTTATTGCGCGCTCCGCCGACATGCACAACGTCGTCGCCCGATCCGTGAAGCCGGTATGCGCGAGATTGCGTTCGATGATGGCGCACGCCGTCGGCAGATGATCCACAAATGTGGCATGGGCAGCGCCCCGGCTTAACGCCTCGATTCCGACGGCACCCGTTCCGGCGAAACAATCGAGCACGCGGAGGCCATCCACCGTGTAGAGGATATTGAAAATGGCCTCTTTGACCTGATCGAGTACCGGCCGAATCGGCTCCCCTTTTTTGGGGCCGATAAGCCGGCGGCCTTTAGCAATCCCGGCGATGACGCGCATCGGATTACCTGAGAACCGTGCCGGCCTTTTGGAGCTCCTCCATCATCCCAGCCCCAATACCCAATACGAAGAGAATGGCATAGGCCATAAGCGCCAGACAGGTAAGCACGGTCCCGATGATCCCCAAGACATAGCCGATCTTGGCAACCGCCTCCCCGGCAATCGGCGAGCGGCCTTCGCGGATCGCGGTCATCTCGCTGCGGCCTAATATTATTGCCGGGATCCCGGCAATAAATCCGCAACAAATCAGCGAGAGAATCCCCAAAACGAGCGCGGCTATCGCCTTGACGCTGGCTCCAGGTGTCACCTTATTGTCATCAGCCATGGAGAGCTCCTTTGTGTGTGCGATTCATTACCAGAATCCTCGCAGGCCCCAGGCAAGAAATAGCGCGCTTATAGCACACACGACGACTCGATGAAACCATGCTGTGGCCACTACTGTGCCCCATGCGAAGGGCCGAACAATCCCGTAGAGATTTGCCCCGCCGATCGTCAATATACCTATGAGCAGAAACGGTCCGACGGTGTTTGCCTTCAAGGCAGCGAGCCATTCTCCATGAAGACAGTGGACAACACTGGTTGTCAATCCGCAGGAGGGACATGTAATTCCGGTCAACGCGGTTAAGAGGCATGGAGGGAGGCCTAGCGCCTGATGTGTTCCATAACCGGACATGCTGGGAGAAAGGTGAGCTAAGGCCATGAGTCCGATGCCGATTCCAACAGCCATCACCCCATGGAGCGTGCGGTGCATCGGAGAACCGTATCAAGAAAAGGTCAATCCCATCAAGCACTTTATGAGCCATTTCGCACATCCAATGGAAAAACAATCACTTTTATCTTTACAGCTGGGCGGCCAATCCGTACAATACCGGCCGATTGTCAACCGGGAGGGAATTATGAGGATGCCAGGTCACTTGTCAGTAGGAATCGTAGGTCTCTGCCTAATCGCCTGTTCGGCCTCGCCTATTCGACGCTCGATGAAGGAATCGTGGCTGGATTCCGTGACGAAGACCGCCGTCCGATACAAACTGACCAGAGACAAGTCGGTAAAGGCACGACATATGGAAATCGATGTGTGGCGCGGTGTGGTCACTTTGCATGGTAGAGTGCAGAGCGCTGACGAACGCCAGCGCGCCGAAGAGCTGGCACGGCAGGTCAAACGGGTCGTGATCGTAGATAATCATCTCTCGGTAATGACGGACTCGTCGGCAGTTGCAGCATCGATGGGGGCTAATACCAATGGCCCTACCCCTAATCCTGCCACGGCCAGCATGCCTCCGCCCGTTCCGCACGCGCCGGTAGTGGTTCCCCGGCCGGCTGCAAAAGTTACGCCGAAGGTGGCGGCAGTGGCACCGAAGCCCACGATGACTCCGGCAGCGGAGGCGCCGCAATCGGTCACCACCATTGAGTCTGTTCGGCCGAGTGCCAAGCCTGTAGTTCCGACATCTCCCTCTATCGTCACGACTGCCCCGGCGCCACGAAAGGCTGGCCATGGGAAGACGCTTCCATGGCTTGGCGAGCTACCGGATGAAGAGGGCCCCACTATGCATCCTACTGCAGAGGTCTCCGAACGCAGTGGGGCAAAGGCGCCGGCACAGGTAAGCGCGGATGAGGGACTCGCCCGCGAGGCCGCGGAGGAGTTAAAACGCCTCAAGGGGACGCCTTAGGAAGTTATTTTATGCGCAGATGGTATCTACTAATGCTCGGCCTCTCGCTAGTCTTGCCGCTGCCCGTGGGTGCAGGGGCACGGTATATCTACACCAACCATAAGCTAGATTACGTAAAGCTTACGCCGATACCGAAGAAAGAGTTGTCCGCGAAGGCCCCTACTCATCCAGCCACGATTTCTACGGCAAAGATGCGGGAAATATTGGCGGGAATAAAGCTCAGTCGCAAACTTATCCTGAGCAAGGAAATCGAAACCCAGGAGGTCTATAACGACCGGGCCGTCAATTTCCTAGCGCCCAAACTTGTGGAGGCCTTTGCCCAGGCGAGTCTGGAAGAGGAGGTGGTCTTCTCCTGGGTCTGGAAGGATCCCCGATTACTGGTCAGGGACGACCGGTTTACCGCGGCCAAGGCCTGGGTAAAGGGAAACGAGCTCCATCTGGAATTCTTGAAGGTCCATGCCAAACTGATGGGCGATTACGAGCGCGGCGGCAACTTTGACAAGGCAGTGAATCGTGCCAAATCGCTTCGCATTGCCCTGGAACCGCAACCTGGCCAGATGCTGGGCGCCAGCAATGCCCACGAACTAGTCATCGACATGACGAAAACTATGACGGCATCCACATCTGAGGCAACGAGCTCCATGACCTCTTCGGCTGGCGCTGCCCCCCTCAAGGATCGTCTCCGGGAGCTGGAAAAATTGCGGAAGGCCAAGCTACTTACCGACGAAGAGTACCAATCCAAACGCCGCGAACTCCTGCAACAACTTTAGGGGACGTTCCACCCCTATTTAACCAGTTGATATTATTACTCTTCCACACCTGTTGTCCGGTTTTGCTGCGTACCTGGCAAAAATGCTGCATATTATTGCCTTCACTCCGACTCATCATTTTGTCTAACTCATTTATATTTATGGCAAATTTTTCCAACCGGTGCTTGGCATACTTTTCGCTTGGCTTGCGGTAGTATGCCGCGTGGACCACGCATCCTACCTCCGAACGGTACTTTTCATTTGATCGTTCGAAGTAATAATGGTCTGCCGTTGTACAAATTTCCACGGGACTTTCTCGCCCTCAAGCAGCGCCTTGGCGAATATTGCGGCGATGCCGCAATCAAAATCTATCATTATTGTCTCATGCGAACGCATTTCCATCTGCTCGCCTATGTTCCAGACACCAAGCAGTTACCTGGCATGATGAAGGCCCTGCAACTTGCCTACTTTCATTATTTTCGTCGTCTTTATGGATATCGAGGCCATCTGTTTCATGGGCGCTATCGCTGTATTGCCGTCACAAAGGAGATACATTTCCTGCAATGCGGGCGATATATCGAGTTAAATGCCGTCCACGCTGGATTAAAGAAAGACCCAGCCCATTATCCTTGGTCCAGCTTTCATTTTTATGCTGCAAATACGCCGGATGCTTTGGTGACGACAAATCCGATTGTTACCGCCGATAGTGGAGGGGTCATTTGCCCGGGCCCGCCATATGCTGAGTTCGTTCGGGAAGGCATTGATATGGATTACCAGCGGGCGAAAAAGATGTTCGAGGAGAAAGGCTTGCAATAGACGTGTTTCGCAAAGTTGTATCAGGAGTGAAATGATTCCAATGGATTAGACAGTGGTGGAACGTCCCCCCATTTTTAAAAGGTTTTTAAAAGGGTTGCGAGATGGCGGGAGATTTACTACGGTCAAGACTCATGATGCCTTGGCGGATGTGGCTGATTGTCGTCGGAGTCTTGTTGACCGGCACCGGAGGTGTGGGGATGGCAGGTCCGTTGATCGTCGCGCATCGCGCGGGGAATTTGAACTGGCCGGAGAATACCATCTGCGGGTTTGCCGCGGCAAGGCAGGCAGGGGTAGACGCGATTGAACTCGATGTCCAAGTGAGCAAAGATGGCGTCCCCGTGGTGTATCATCCGGACGATCTGGGACAGTGGACGACAACAAAAGGGATGGTGGCTGACCATACATGGGCAGAACTGCGCCAGCTGGATGTGGCGAAGGGGTTTAAAGGCGCAGTGCCATTTGATTGTGCACCCGAAGAGAGAAAGATTCCATCCCTCGCCCAGGTTTTGGAACGCATTCCCGAGACACCGTTGATCCTCGATTTCAAGTCCTTGCCGGCCACCCCGCTGGTTGAGGCCATCGTCAAAGTCATTCCCCCAACCGAGTGGCGACGGATTACCGTGTACTCGACACAAGCAGAGCATTTAGAAGCGATGAAGGCGCATAGACCGGATGCGGTGCTGTTCGAGAATCGGGCCACCACGTTTGCTCGGTTGGTCAAGGTGAAGGCGGGAGAAGACTGCGCGCTTCCGAATGCCGCGCCATGGATCGGTTTTGAGCTGAGGCGCGCATTGGATGAGTGCGAACGGTTTAAGTTGGGGAGCAATTGCGTGACGTTGCCGCCACAACAGATGTGGACACCGGAGAGTACCCACTGCGCCCGGCGTATGGTCCGAGGAGCGAAACTTGCCTTCTTCGGGATCAATACCGTTGCCGATTATACACTTGCTGCCAAATTAGGGGCCGATGCAGTGTATACCGACGATCCCAAGCTCCTCGTAGGGGCCCGCCGAAAAAGGTAAGCACGCAGGTCAGGCATAGGGCGGGGCCACAGAGGCGGCAAGCCCACTCCCCTTGCACAAACCACCAACAGAGGACTGGTTTTACATAACAGGCGCAGAAGCCAAGTTATATTAGATAGTTGGAAGAGGGTGGAACGTCCCCTACAGAATTTCGAGGTGGCGGGGGTAATGGCTGCCCAAGATTCGACAGCCGGTCTGCGTAACATGGACGATATCTTCTATCCTGATGCCGCCGATCCCTTTGTAATATAGACCCGGTTCCACTGTGAAGACGTGGCTCGGCTGGAGCCGATACGGAGCTGGACCGATCCGTTGCGTTGCCTCGTGGAGCTCCAACCCCAAGCCATGGCCCGTTGAATGAAAGAAGCCCTGCCGCCGGCCGTCGATAACACCCGTACGATATCCCTTCGACGTGAAAAATTGCCGGATCGCCGTGTGCACGGCCTTGCCGTCGATGCCGCCGCGGATTAGCCGAAAGCCTAAGGCCTGCGCGGCCATCACGGTGCGATACAAGCGCTTCAGCGCGGGCGGCGCCATGCCGCGACAGAAGGTCCTGGTTGCATCGCCGTAGTAGAAGGTGCGGTCTGAGCGCGGGAAGACGTCTACGATGATCGACTGATGGGCCCGAAGCGGGCCATGGCCCATCTCATGGGGATTGATGCTCTGATCTCCGCAACTTACTATGATCCCTTCTGGGATCCGGTAACCCTTTCGCATCAGGAAGGCCGTCAGTTCCGCCTTAATATATTCCGATGTCAACCGGTTGCCGCGATAGTAGAGAAATTTGTTTCGTATCCTGGCGGCCCGCAGGATCGTCTCCGCCAAACGGATGGCCTGAAAGGTCGCGCGCTGTGCCGCAGCGATAGCGTTTAACTCAGATGCCCTCTTGCAGAGCCGATCGGGATAGAAAGGCTCGCTGCCGATAGCGACATTATAGCGGCGCTGCCGGAGGGCCTCCACCAGCGCAGCCGATGTCGATCCGGGAACCACGCAACGTCTGATACTGTGTTCGCGCAAAAAGGCATCGATCACTGCCACCCGGTCCCCTTTACCGCCTGCCGTCCGGGCCTGATATGTCGAGAATGGGAGAACTCGGTCGACCGCTGCCGTACTTCGCCCACGGTCCAGCTCTAGGTCGCTTAACAGCAGATATTTTTCTCCGTTGCATTCGCAAAAGATTACCTGATCAGGCGAGGTAAAGCGGCTGATATACATCAGGT
>JACPFG010000057.1 GCA_016183125.1 Deltaproteobacteria bacterium | reverse complement strand
TACCGGCGCCGCGTTCAATGTTTAGGCCCCGTCCATGAATTCCCGTCGCTTATCTGTTGTATCGGAACCGTAACGGACGGTTCCTGGATGGCAATCTGAATCGAGGTGCGGCGAAGCAACTCCGCCAGGCCGGGCAAGCTGCCCGCTTCTCTGGCACGCTTCCAGGGCTCAAGCCGTCCGCCATTTAGCACCCTGTCGAGCGCCGTCTTCACCCCTTGCGGAATACGCACCGGCTGAGGAAACCTATTGCGATAAGAAGCTGTGCCATCGAGCAAGGCATCCCTTAGAGCACTTAGTTGCCTATATAAAGCGGGATCCTGTTTCGCCAAGTCTGGAACCGATAGAAGAGCCCCATCAATCGCGTTAATTAGCTGGTCTGGCGGCGGGACCGATTCATCCGCAATCGCATCTCCATTATTTCTACTAAAAAAGATGGGAAAGTGAGGGGTTATCGAAGGACGCGCGAGGGCCAGTGTCTGGCTAGGTATAGCTATACTCCCACCGCCCGCCAGCGCAACCGCAGGTGTAGGTGCCGCCGGCGGGCGCACTTCCGGTCGATTGCCTGCCGCAATCGCACCGCCCCTGACCAGTGCGTATCCGCTTATTGCTAGAAGTGCGGCGGTACCGACCGTTCGGCCCTTTTCATACGTGGCGCGAAAGGGACTGCTAGAACCGAGGTCCCCATTTAACCATCGTTCTGTCTGAGAGATAACGTATCGGCCACCTTCGATCATGGAAGTGATCGGCAAGGCAAGTGCCGCCGCAGTCGCCAACGGCCCGCGCGGGATCGCATCGCCGATAGTGACCAGCCAATCCCATGGGGCGAGCGACCATTCGGCAACCAGACCAGCCAGGGCCAATCCGGAGGCGACCTGCTGCTGGATGGAGGGATCGGCACCGCGCAAGGAGCGCTCAAATAGATCTGCTGTCAGTGCTGTCGCCTCGGCCACCCCTTCAGCCAATGGGCGGGTTCGCCAATAGGCAAGCCCCCAATAATCGACGGTATCGACCGCTAACTCAGTCAACCACTGTCCGGCAGGATCGGGTAGCCGATAAAGGTCGGATGGATCGGCGGACCTCCACGTTGTCGGGTCCACCGCATAGCGCCAAGCGCGATACCAGTGGTCAAGGGACTTGGCCGCACCTTCGATTGCCACGATGCTTCCTCCCTCCCCCACCGTGGGCATCCCTACTATCTCTCCGGGAGGTCGTCTACAAAAATATGCGGCCTTCTATAGGAAAAACGGCATCGGATCGATCGGCATTCCTAAGTATTCCAGCTCGAAGTGAAGATGCGTCCCTGTAGCACGACCGGTGGCACCCATGCCGCCAATGATCGCCCCTGCCATAACAAGGTCGCCTACCTGTACGTCGAGTCGGGCCAGATGTGCATAGCGCGTGCGCCAGCCATACCCGTGATCTATCTCGACCAGCAACCCGTATCCCCCGGCCCTCCCGGCGGCGCGGATAATCCCGGCCTGCACCGCGTGGATCGCGGTGGCCCTAACATTTGCGATATCGATCCCCCTGTGGAACCGGCGCCCCCGCCAGAGAGGATCGCGCCTGCCGCCAAAGCCGCTCGTCACTATGCCGATCGCCGGGAAAATAACCGGCAGCGGGCCTTCCCGCCAGACGCCGCCATCCTTCCAGGTCGACAGCGCGTGCCACGACTCCTCAAGCGAGGTGGTAAGTGGAGTCCACATTGCATGTGCCGCCGGGAAGGTGACCGCAGCATATATTACTATTTGACTTAAGATAAGGAGGATAAATCGAGGCATGGTGGAACCCTACCTGCACGAAATATGCCACCATGCGTCAAAAAATATGTAAAAATAAGACAATAATATCGAACGGTTATAATTTTCCCCCTTTGGGCCAGCGTCGGCGATGGTGACTTAATCCCCCGGCAATCGATAGCTTAGCGAAAACGCAATTGACCAAACCCTCATAATATTCATAGATTCCGGTCGATGCCCTTTCTCACAGTATCCCGTAGAGGCGAGTCCCTATTTCGGTATCCGCTTAGCAAATCGCCGATCACCATCGGCCGTGAGATCGCTTGCGATCTTCCACTTTCGGGAGATGCCGTCTCGCGCGCCCACTGCATTCTTGAATGGAACGGTAAGACACGTCTCCTGGTCGATAAAAGTCGGAACGGAACTTTTCTGAACGATGCCAGAATGGTTGCACCGACCGTCTTGAAATCGTCCGACGTCGTCCAGATAGGCGAATGGACACTCGAATATTGTGCGGAGGAGTTGCCGATCACTACGGAGACGGTGGAAAACGATCGTCAGCCGACGTTGGTGCTAAAATACGATCCCGCCGAGAAAACGCTTACCACGGAGACGCTCCATTTTTGCATCACCCCGGTAAAAGGGACCGGACAGGAGCGGACAATCCGCCGGCTGCCGGTGACCCTGGGGGGCGCCGCAGGTAACGACATCGTCGTCTCGGAGGATCCGTACGTCTCGCGCACGCACTGTGTGATCGAACAGAGCCCGGCAGGGCTCCTGCTGCGTGATACCGGCAGTCGTAACGCCACCTGGTGGCAGGGGGCAAAGATCGCCAGCCAGGTCCTGCCGCCGGCAGGTGCGTTTGTGATCGGCAAGACGCACGTCTCTTACCGGATCGAAGAACGGGTAGAGACGGTGGCCCCTAGCCGCCGGCGCCGTTGCGGCGAATTGCTCGGTGCCAGCCGCGCCCTACAGGAAATCTTTGCATTGATAGAGCGTGTAGCGCCGAGCGACGCCACGGTCCTGATCCAGGGCGAATCGGGCACAGGCAAGGAGCTCTGTGCACGGGCGATCCACGCGGCCTCGCTTAGGGCCAACCGCCCATTCGTGGCAATCAACTGCGGCGCCTTGCCTGCTAACATCGTCGAAAGCGAGCTCTTCGGCCACGAGCGCGGGGCATTTACCGGTGCCACATCCCAACATCGCGGCGTCTTCGAACAGGCCCACGGCGGCACGCTCTTCCTAGATGAGATCGGAGAGATGTCGATAGAGCTTCAGACCCGTCTGTTGCGGGTGCTGGAAACCCGTACCGTGCGGCGTGTGGGAGGGACCGCGGAGATCAATGTAGATTGTCGATTGGTCGCCGCGACCCACCAAGAGCTGCGGGCCCTGGTGACGGAAGGAAGATTCCGCGAGGACCTCTACTATCGCCTCTATGTGGTCCCGATCGTCATCCCGCCGCTGAAGGAGAGGTCCGAGGACGTGGAGCTTATGATCGATCACTACCTACAGGCACTTGCGCCGAAGGGGCAACGTGCAGTCTGCAGTCCGGCCGCGCGGGAGGCGCTGCGCCGCTATAGATGGCCGGGCAATGTGCGGGAGTTGCGCAATACATTGCAGCGTGCCCTGCTGTTGGCGGGCCCCGGCCCGGTGCAGCCGGAACACCTGATCTTCGCGCCGGCCACCATGGACGGCCTGGCAGAGGACCCCTCGCTTAATGCCCAGGAGCGGCGGGCGATCGTGACAGCGCTAGCAGACCATAAGGGAAACTGCACGCAGGCGGCCAAGCAGTTGGGGATCGCGCGGACGACCCTGTCGGCAAAGATGAAGAAATACGGGATCAGCGCCCAATCGCCAGCATAGCCTCGATCGCCCTGCGGGCGCGTGTCTGGACCGGTTCGGGCACCTCGATAGGATAGACCCCTTCCCGCAGACTGCGCGCCACCTTTTCCAGCGTTATCCGTTTCATGTGCGGACAGAGCGTACAGGGCATCTGGAAGTCGGTCTCAGGGAATTGCTCGCGGATGTTTGACGCCATGCTGCACTCGGTAATCAACATGACCTTCCTGGCCGGACGATCCCGTAGATAATCGATCATCTGCGCCGTGCTCCCCGCATAATCGGCGGCGGCCACCACCTCCGGGGAACATTCCGGATGGGCGACCACACGCAGCCCGGGGAACTGCGCCCGATGGGAAGCAATCTGTTCGACAGTAAATTGCTCATGGACCATGCATCGGCCCTCCCACCAGACCACTCGTTTGCGCGTCTGCGTGGCGACGTTGCGTGCCAGATACCCATCGGGCACGAAGATCACCGAATCTCCGGCGAGGCTCTCCACTACCTTAACGGCATTGGCCGAGGTGCAGCATATATCCGACTCCGCCTTGATGTCGGCCTCGGTATTAACGTAGCAGACCACCGGCATGCCCGGGTGGCGCGCCTTAAGCGCGCGAACATCAGCGGCCGTGATACTCTCGGAGAGCGAGCACCCAGCCTTCATGTCGGGGAGGAGGACCGTCTTGGCCGGATTTACGATCTTGGCGGTCTCCGCCATGAAGTGGACGCCGCAGAAGACGATCGTCTCCGCCTCCGTTGCCGCTGCCGCATAGCTCAAACCGAGCGAATCGCCGGTATAATCCGCAATACCGTGATAAATTGCCGGGATCTGATAATTATGAGCCAGAACCACGGCCCGGCGTTCCCTTTTGAGGCGACTAATCTCCTCGATCAGCGGCAATGCCAACGCAAGCTCGGGTGCCGGAACGAGTTCCCGCAGGAGATCTATTTTTAGCGCCGCCTCTCCCATAGATTCAGGGCCTAGGGTAACCCTTAACATTATATGTTAATCACCACCGTGGAGGAGTTTCAAGAACTCCTTCTCGCCGATGATCTTTAGCTCGGCCCCGGTCACTACCAGCTCACGGGCCTTGGCAAGCTTGCTCCCGGTGCCGCCGCCATCGCCTATGACCAGATAATCTAGCGACTTGGAGACGCCGCTTGCAGCTATACCCCCCTCTTTCTCGACTAATTGCTGGGCCGTCTTCCGCTCCATCGCAAGAAGGGTGCCGGTAAATAGCACGTGCCTACCGGAAAAAGGCCCTCTCTCCTTTTTTTGGGCGTGTTGTATAGAAGTCACCCGCACATGTTTCAGCAAACGCTTAATAAGCGGCTCATTGGCCCTAAGACCGGCGACCACCTCGCGCGCGATCACGGGGCCGACCCCGTGGATTGAGGCCAGCTCCTCCTCTGTGCAGGCCATCACACGCGAAAGCGTCCCGAAGCCTGCCAGGATTTGCGAGGTCCGCTTCGCTAATTCCCTAATCCCCAAGGCACGCAAGAAGAGATCGAGCGGGATCTCCCGCTTTTCCGCTACATGACGGGTCAGCTTGGTTGCCAAGGCAGATCCCATCCGCTCAAGTTGTAATAGGTCCTTAACCTGCAAGGTGTAAAAATCCGCGGGGTCGTCCACCAGGCCGGCTGCCACCAACTGCTCCAACAACTTGTCGCCGAAGCCTTCGCATTCGATCACCTGCATGAAGTGCTTCAACTCTCCTAACTTTGCCTGCACACACCTCTTTGCATTAGTGCAGACAAGGAAGTCATCGCTCAACTCGGCCCTCGCCCCGCACGCAGGGCAGCGCCTGGGCACAGCTATCGGCTCCTTCCCATGCGCGACGACATTTTCCAGATTCGGAATAACACCCCCCCTGCGCATCATCGTGACCTTGGCCCCCTTGGTAACGCCTAGCTTTTTCATCAGACCGACGTTGTGCAGGCTGACCCGTGTAACTGTCGCCCCAGAGAGCTCCACCGGCTCGACTATCCCAATAGGCGTGATCGTTCCGGTGCGGGAGACGCTCCAACGGACATCCACCAACGTCGTGACGCCGGCATCGCCCTGAAACTTATAGGCGATAGCGTAACGCGGATGGTGGATTGTAGCGCCG
>JACPFG010000059.1:2945-7960 GCA_016183125.1 Deltaproteobacteria bacterium | reverse complement strand
AAGGGCCGCACGGATTGCCTCGGCCCCTATCCACTGTATCCTGGCGCGGCAATAGATCCCGTCTGTAATGATCGGGACCTGGTGGGCTAGCAGCGATATGGCGGGCACCCCCTCTGCCTGAAGAGCTGCCGCGACTAGGCCTGAGCTTACCTGTTCGCCGGTCGTCACAACCACATCCGCCTCCCGTTCTGCCGGATCCGTTACCACTGATTGCACGAGCGCGAGGAGACGATCGGTTTCCCCTGCCATAGCGGAGACGACGACGGCCACATCGTGACCGCTGCGCCTGGTCGCCGCGATGTGTCGGGCCACCGCGCGAATCCGCTCAACGGAGCCGACGGAGGTGCCGCCGTATTTCTGGACTATCAGCATAGATTTCCCTGCTTATCCCCTACTTTAGCGGCATAACGGTGACAAACAGTTTATCAACCACCTTTAGCGTGTCCGGATCAATATATTTATTGGCTGCGCTGACTCCGGTCCCTTCTACCATCACCTGCTCGATCACGATGCCGTCGTAGTCCGAGAGGTTTACCCGCTCTTTGAGCTCTGGCCGATCGCGCATGGCTGCCTGTATGATCTGGCTCACCGGTATCGTGACCCGTCCGGTTTTGTAGCCTCGCTGCTCGTAAAATTTGGCGAAACTATCAAGCTCTTCGGTCCCCAAATAGACCTTCGCATCGGGGACCTTGGTCAGATCCCCCCCGTAGGCCTCGGCCATCTTCTCTTTAAGTCGTTGGGTGAGGTCCTCGGCGACATAGGCCCCTGGCGGTACAGGTGGAGGACCGGCAGTAGCGAGCAGTCCTAACGGTTGCGGTAACGATGGCGGCCCTGCAGATAGCGGCGGCGTGGCAGGTGTAGATGACTGGGAGGCAGGCGGCGGTTGCGCACGCAACGGCTCTATCGTTGCCGGCGGTGGGACATCCTGCAGGGTGAGGGGTGGAGCCGCAACGGTTACCACGTCATCCCGGCGAGGGCAGCCGCTGCAACCGCTAAATACTGTCAGGCCGAGGAGAAGAAAATACCGTCGTGATGACAACTTGGCCACTTAGGCGCTCCGTTTGACGGTCACCTTATGGACGGCCCGCCCTTCTACGTCCTCCACCGCCTCCTTCACCAATTCGCTATACGTCGGATGCGAATAGATGGTCGTCATCATATCCTTGACGGTGAGCCTGTTCTGGATCGCAACACAAAGCGACTGGGCAAGGTCCGTGGCGTGCGGCGATATCAGGTGTCCTCCGAGGAGGCAGCCATCCGGATCTGCATAGACGGTCATCGATCCGTCGGGCGACTCGCCGTCGCAAAGCGTCTTGGAGACCGCCGCCAGGGAAAAACGTCCGGTCCGGTAGGCAACCCCTTTTGCCTGCAATTCGCCTTCGGTGGCCCCGACCCCGCAGACCTCCGGATCTGTGTAGATCGGCCGCGGGACTGCGTGATATGACATGGCGGCCTCTCCTCCCAGCGCATTTTGAACCGCTACCTCGGCCTGGGCCGAGGCTACGTGAGCAAGCATCGAGTGTCCGATGACGTCGCCTACCGCGAAGACGCTGCCGACAGGCGTTGCCATCCGTTCATCTGCGGTCACGAACCCTCGCTCGTTTACGATCCCCAGTTCGGCTATGCCGAGCTCGTCGGTATACGGCCGACGCCCAACAGCTACCAGCAATACGTCGATCTCGCGAGTCTGCCCGTTAGAGAGCTGCATGGCGACTGTTGCCCCCTGACGGCGGACCTCACCGACCGTCGTCTCCGTGAAGATCTCCATCCCCCGCTTCGTGAAGAGCCGCGCCAGCGTCCGTCCGACGATCGGATCCTCGCCTGGGAGCAGTGTAGCGGCCGCCTCCACCATGACTACCTTAGCGCCGAATGTCTGCATCATCGAGGCAAACTCGCAGCCGATGATCCCGCCGCCGATGATCCCCAATCTAGCCGGCACCTCCGTCCAGTTGAGCAGATGATCGCTCGCGACGATCCGTTCGCCGTCGACCGGTATGTCCGGCAGAGAACGCCATGCGGACCCGGTGGCGATAATCACAGCCTTCGCGTTAAGTTCCCTTCCGTCCACCGTGACGACATCGGGCGCCTTTAGCCGGCCTGCGCCTCGGACCACCTCGACGCCGTGGCCTTTCATCAGCTGTTCTACCCCGCCGCGCAGCGTCGTGACCACCCTGTTTTTTCGGTCCATCAGGGCGGCCACATTCACCCTCACCCCATCCGCTGGGATCCCCTCTATCCCCATGGCCGCCGCCTTCCGGACGCTCTCCAGCCTGCGCGCGCCCGCTATCAGGGCCTTGCTCGGGATACAGCCTCTATTAAGACAGGTACCGCCCAGATTTTCTTTTTCAACGAGTGCGACAGATGCCCCGTGCTGGCGTGCCCGGATAGCAGCTACATATCCCCCGGAGGAAATTTATCCGCCCATTCCACCACAGTGATCCCCTCCCCGTCAAAATATTCTTCCGGGCCCAGCGCGCCGAGTTCCTCCGGTCCGCGCAGACGATACCAATCGAAATGGTAAAGTGGCAGTCGACCACAATAGCAGTTAAGCAATATAAACGTCGGCGAATTTACGTATGCCTCCTTCGGGACGCCCAGTCCCTCTGCCAATCCCTGGATAAAACAGGTCTTGCCGGCACCCAGGGGGCCGACAAGCGCGATCACGTCGCCTGCTCGGCACACTGCCGCCAAGCCGGCTGCAACCATCCGCGTTTCGGCCGGGGAGACAGATGTACGGTGAATCGAACTCATTCGGTTCGGCCTGATCTCATAGATGACTCGATAAGCCTGATCGCATCGGGGAGGGCCTCTATGACATCCCCGGCGATCATACCAGTGGCCCCCTTCCGCTGGGCAGCGAGATCGCCCGCCAGGCCGTGCAAATATACTCCCCCGATGGCCGCCCGGTCGGCGGGGATTCGCTGGGCCAGCAGGCCCCCTATGGTCCCCGTTAAGACATCCCCCGTTCCGGCCGTTGCAAGGCCGGGATTGCCGGTCGGATTGACGAAGCAGTTCCCATCCGCAAGCGCCGTGATGCTACGGTAGCCTTTCAGGATGCAGGTAAGGCGGTATGCCGTTGCCAGCCTTGAGGCTTGATCCAGCCGCTCCGCTTGCACAGTCGCCGTGGAGCAATTGCAAAGTCGAGCCATCTCTCCCGGGTGAGGTGTCAATATTGTCGGGGCCTTGCGTCCGCGCAGGCATTCCATATCGGTGGCCACCGCGTTTAACCCATCGGCATCGACAACTAACGGCACGGAGATCTTGCTAAGCAGGGCCTTTATCGCTCCTATAGTCTGAGGATCGGTTCCCAGCCCAGGGCCGACCGCTACTGCACTGATCGCTGGGAGCATGAGCGAAAGCTCTTCAATCGCGGCAACGGTAAGCCGCCCCGTTCCACCGTCCGGGAGCGGCAATAACATGGCCTCCATAGCGCTAGGTTCCATCTTTTCGTACGCGGCGGACGGCAGCGCATAGGTGACCAGTCCTGTGCCACAGCGGAGGGCCGCCCGGCTGGCCAGAAACCCCGCCCCTATCTTGCCTATTGATCCGGCAATGACCAGCAGATGCCCAAATGTCCCCTTATGGCTGGCCGGATCTCGCTTGGGCCAGTATGCGGCAAAATCGGCAACGGTCGTTAAGTGATAACACGATGTGACCGTCTCCGCCGCAGCAGGCGGGACGCCGATATCGACAACCTCTATCGCGCCGGCATATTCATATCCAGGCTGCATCACCAGGCCCAACTTAGGGAATCCCAATGTAGCAGTCCTACCGGCCCGAACGGCAATACCTAGCGGCTCCCCGGTATCGGCTGAGAGCCCGGATGGGATGTCGATAGAGACGATCGGTCGACCGGAGGCATTAATCCACTCGATTGCGGCCTTCGCATGGCCCGTAACCTGCTGGTTGAGACCCGTACCGAACAGGGCATCCACAATCACATTGGCCCGCTTGAGCATCGGCAGCGCAGTCTCCAGTGCCTCCTGTGTAAAGACCTCATGAATTACCTTAAGTGGGAGCCTCAGGCGCCGCCAGTTGGTCGCTGCATCGGGAGAAAAACGGTCGGGCGGCGAGGTTAGAAAAAAGGCCAAGGCATGTCCGGCCTTGGCCAGATAACGCGCGGCCACAAGCCCATCACCGGCATTGTTCCCCTTACCCAAAACAATCGCCACAGCGGCGGCAGGCCTCAACTGTCTGTCGACGATCCTTGCTACCCCGCGTCCGGCGTTTTCCATCAGTGTAAGGGACGGGACGCCGTGTCGTGCTATCGACAGGCGATCTAGCGCACGCATCTGCTCGCCGGTAAGGAGCATCATGTCGGCAACTTATCCTTCAAGGATTACTTGAGCAACCGAATAATTCCCATCGTGCGAGAGCATCACGAAGATCTTACTTACTTGCTGGGCCTCGACATGCGCTGTGACCTTATTATAGGTGTTGATGACCGGCCGATTATCCTTCTGGTCGACCTCGATATCGCGAAAACAGATCCCCTCTGTCCCCTTCGGATAGAGGGCTTTGATAAAGGCCTCCTTGGCGGCAAAGCGCGTGGCGAACCGTTGTGCCGGGTTCTTCTTGTTGTTGCAGTGGCGGATCTCTTTGTCGGTAAAAATGCGGCGGAGGAAACGCTCTTGCCAGCGGAAGATGATCGCCTCGATCCGCCGGACGTCCACAATGTCGATCCCTATCCCCACTATCATGGTATTTGAGTCCCGAATGCGAGAAGCGCCTTCATCTCCCTCACGGCGGATTCCATCCCCACAAAGAACGCGCGGGCCACGATGCTATGGCCTATGTTATATTCTACTATGCCGGGCACCATTTTTACAACCAGCCTTATATTTTCATAGTGTAGCCCATGTCCGGCGGCCACCTGTAGGCCCAGTTCGCAGGCCTGCTCCGTGGCACCGCGGAGCCGGTCTAGCTCCTTCTGGATAGCCGTTTCTCCCACCGCTGTGCAAAAGGGCCCCGTGTGTAGTTCCACTGCCTGGACCTCCAGGGCCTTGGCGGCCCCC
>JACPFG010000059.1:0-2896 GCA_016183125.1 Deltaproteobacteria bacterium | reverse complement strand
CGCCGCGCGTCCATGCCCCCCTCTGTGGTCAATTCCTGCCGACGCTCCGGGACAAATGTACAGGTATCCGGTCGGACCTCCTCGGCGATCGCGATAACGGACTCAATACAGGCTAACTCGAGATTGAGCGCCGTGCGGACGGTCTTCCGCAATGTCCAGAGGTCGGCATCTTGGATATGCCTGCGGTCCTCCCGGAGATGACAGACGATTTGATCGGCTCCCCCAGCCTCAGCCACGGCGGCCGCTGCGATCGGATCGGGATAACGTGTAAATCTGGCCTGTCTAACGGTTGCAACGTGATCGATGTTGACGCCGAGTCGTATCATCTAATCGATCACGCCGAGCGCAGAATGGATGGCATCGCTTATCGTCCCCGCCATGGATCTTATTCCGGTAGAGTCTTCGCCCTCGACCATCACGCGGGCGATCATCTCCGTACCGGAATATCTGACCAAGACGCGGCCGCGTCCGTTCATTGCGGCCTCGCAGGACCGGATTGCGTCGACCACTGGGGCCACGGTTTCGACCGGCCGCTTCTCGCGGACGCGCACGTTGCAGAGAACCTGCGGCATGGGAGTAAAGACCCGTTTGGCCCGCGAGAGAGGCTGGTCGGTTGCCCGCAAGATGGAAAGAACCTGCAATGCCCCACAGATTCCGTCTCCCGTCGTATTCTGGTCGAGAAAGAGAAGATGCCCCGACTGTTCACCTCCCAGTGTATAGCCGTGCGCACGCATCTCCTGCACGACATGGCGGTCTCCCACGTCGGTACGCACCAGGTTAATTCCCACTTCTCGCAGGGAGCAATCGAGTCCGGCATTGCTCATGACGGTGGCCACCACGGTCCGCTTGGCCAACGTCCCCTCTCGAGCCCTATGCACTGCACAGATGGCAAGAATGGCATCGCCGTCGACGACCTCGCCGTTTTCATCGCACATGATCACACGGTCGGCATCTCCATCTAAGGCAAACCCGCAATCGGCTCCCTGCTCTTTCACCGTCCGTGTCATCAGTTCCGGATGGAGCGATCCGCAATTGCGGTTGATATTCTTGCCGTCCGGGCTAACGCCCACGGCAATCACATGGGCGCCCAGTTCGGAGAATACTGCCGGGGCCACGCGGTAACCGGCGCCATGTGCGCAATCGATCACTATCTTGAGGCCATCGAACTTAAGTCCTGCTGGGATCGTCCGTTTCAGGAATTCGATATATCGGCCGGCGGCGGCGTCGATCCGGGCTGCCTTGCCTATCTCCTCGGCGGTTGGCCGGAAGGAGTCTAGCTCTCCGGAGACTATCAGCCGCTCCAACTCCGTTTCCGTGGCGTCCGGCAGCTTGTATCCATCGCGATCGAAAAACTTGATGCCGTTATCCTGATAAGGATTGTGCGAGGCCGAGATCATCACCCCTGCATCGGCGCGCATACCGCGGGTAAGAAAGGCGATCCCAGGCGTGGGGAGCGGTCCGCACAACAGCACATCGACACCCATCGAGCAGAGCCCGGAGGCGAGCGCCGTCTCCAGCATATAGCCGGAGAGCCGCGTGTCCTTGCCGATAACTACGCTATGGTGCCGTTTGTCTTGCCGGAAGACATGACCGGCCGCACGGCCCAGTTGCAATGCCAGTTCCGAGGTCATCGGAAAGCGATTGGCAACCCCCCTCACCCCATCCGTACCGAAGATTTTCCTCTCCTTCGCCATTGCTTGCGGCTATAGCCAATTACGCCCTGAAAGGCAATAAAATGTCCTTTTTTAGCAACTTTTGTGACAACCCGCCGATATATAGTATAAAACACGAGGAGAGTCCCTATGCCCGAATTTGACTGTAAGAACCTGCGGTTTCCCGACTGGATGGACCCGCAAGCGGTCCTCCGGTTCTGCCAGTTGCTCCATACGGAGCCCCCTTATGACTATCCGGCCGATTATGGCAAGTGCTTCGCGGCAACCGGTGAGCCTACAGTGCACGATTATCGGTATGAGTGGCAACTCGATACTAAACGCTATCTGTATAACCCGTCGACCTACTCGCTTGGAAACGGGCTCTTTACTCAGGCAAGCAAATTTACCGATCAACGAAACGTCCTGGCGGTCAAGCGTGTCGAAACGATCGGCAATGGGGATGCCGAGGGCCATGCCTGGGGCAATCTCTTAGGCGAGGCAAAATTTGGCTATCTGATCCTCTACCTACGGCCGGGACGGTGTGAACCGTGGTCGCCGCCGATTCCCGCGGCGATCCCGCCTGGCGACTTCGGCCAACTCCTTGGTGAATTCGATGGCCTTCAGCAACGCACGTCGAAGACACCGCGCGGGCAGATGGGGGTTGCAGAGGACCTGGAGGCTATGGAACTGAAGGGCGATGTAGTCGGCATGTCGCTCCCGGGGCCTTATCCATCGCATGCGCCGTCGGCGCTGAAGGGGCACTGGCCTGTCCCTCCGGAGCAGTGCGAATTCGGGCAGCAGTGGCAGGCGGTGACATACGATCCACCCCGGCCGATCCTCGACCTGGACGATCAGAGGCGCCCCGAGATCTTTCAAGGGGCTGCAAACTTCTGCGGCACTGTGTACGAAAGCGACCGGGGCAAGGATACAGTGATAATTCAATTTGCAATCACGATAGCGGATGTCGTCGCGCACGGAGCACTCACAGTTGCCTACAATGTGGGCGACGCCAAGGCGGTCCTGGTCGGCGACGAGGCGGAAGCCACGCCCTCCCTCTTCAAAATCACCTTCGCCCATCTTCCCCAGGTTCAAGATGCCGGCACCTGGGGGACCATCCCCTGGAAGGATAAAAATGAGCGATAGGCGCGGGCTATCACAGGCCTCAAAGGGAGCGCGCCAACGTCGGCGCAATTTCGAAATAACATAATAGCCCTTCTTCGACTCACACATCGGATGCGGCCTCG
>JACPFG010000058.1 GCA_016183125.1 Deltaproteobacteria bacterium | reverse complement strand
AACGCTTCCGTTCCGGATCGATACGACCGTGGGGGATCGGCTGCTGGTCGGTGATATCAACGGCGATGGCCGGGATGACCTGGTCGTTTACCGGGCGATGCCGCGCGCCTTCTACCGGTCGCTCATCACCGACGCGGGGAGTTTAAGCGATTGGGCTCTGTTCGCATCGACGGCCACGATGGGGGGTGTCGGGCCGGAGGACGTCGTGGAACTGGCCGATCTGGATGGCGATATGCTGGCCGATCTCGTCTGGATCGCGCCGAAGAAGACGACCTTCTGGGTCTTTACGAACGATCCGCCGCAGTGGATCGCGCTTTCCGGATGCGGGATCGATCCGGCGCACGGCGATGCCGCGCGCGTCGGCGATGTGACCGGTGATGCGAAGACCGATCTCGTCTGGATGGCGACGAGCAATATGACGACTACGCTGCCGATCCTCGTCCAGGAAAATACGTCGAGTGATGCGTTAAGTCTTGCGCCGCCGCTGACGTGGGGGACATTTACCACGCCGCCCGACATGGCCGCAGGGGATCAGCTCCTCCTCTTCCCCTCCGACGGGGATGCCATGGCGGATCTGCTCCTCTATCGGCAGAACTATGCGGTGATCGAGCGGTACACCTCAACCGGCGATCAGTTCGCGCCGAAGGGACGGGTGAGCCACTCCTGGCCAATCGTTCCGGACCTCCTGGCGAGCGATCTCCTCAATGCGACGGCCTACAGCCCGAAGGGGACGACCATGACGGATACCCCAACGGGGATGGTTCTAGAGTTGTGGAACAATTGTTGGCCCGCTGAAGGCGGAGTCGGGCCGTAGTGATCCTGCCCCCCCACCGTTCAACGCATCATGATGTCCTCTTTTGACCCGGCGGACAGGAGTACCTGCCTCTCCGTATTGGATGAAGGGTTTCAGGGAATTGAAATCGTCAATCCGACGACCGCATAATCGGTGCTGGAGTTAAGGCGCTGACTTGCCGAGCAACCACTTCCACAAAGGGATGAAGGAGAGGTGTTTTCCTGAAACATTCTGTTCGCCTTCCTCATCCCACGTCAGGACAACACCGTGCCGACCCTGCAACTCTTCCATCCCTTCCACTAGCGCCTTCACCTCCCGATCTCTGGTTTTGGTCACGGACAGGTCATAGCACACCTGGATGAGGCCGGTAACGCGCGGTCCTTCCTTGATAACAAAATCCACTTCTTTCCCCGTTCTGGTTTTGTAGCTGTAAAAGTCGACCTCTTTTCGGTATAACTCAAGCGCAACGGTATTCTCCATGAGCCTCCCCGAATCAGGACTTGTCTTGAACTTGACAGCCTCGATCATCCCCGTATCGATCCCGTATCCCTTTTTCGGGCTCTTCACCCGTTCCTTCGGGGCAAATGAAAAACGGCCCACTTTGAGGAGAAGAAACGCCTCTTCAAGAAAGCCGACGTATTTTTCAACTGTATGAACGCTGCGGAACGCGAGGAACTTTCTCAAGGCGGTGTAAGAAAATTCACTCGCATGATGAGTGAATAGATACGTTGCCAAATCATACAACTTTTGCGGATAGCGGACATTATAGCGTTTGACAATATCCGTAAAAAGGATGCTCTCAAAGAGGGTCTTTAAGTAGCTTTTCGGCTCGATGCCTCGGACAACAATTTCAGGATAGCCGCCGCATTGCTGGTATTTTTCCAGGTGATGTCTCAGATCTCCCTGGTGCTCTTTGAGCTGAGGGGTTGTTGTGAAAGCAACATTATTGGCCTGAAGATACTCCCGAAATGAAAACGGGAGGATGCGATGGGCCAGATGTCGTCCCGTCAGATGGGTGGCGAGCTCCCGACTCAGCAGCCTCGAATTGGAGCCCGTCAGAATCAGTTTGATCCCTTTTCTCTGGAGACGGTTGACAAAGAGTTCCCACCGGGCAAGATTTTGGATTTCATCAAATAGGAAGATTTGGTTGGGCCCATAGACCTCCCGGATGGCCGCAATGAGGTCGTCATAATCGGTCAATTGGACGATTCGCTCATCATCGAAATTGACGTAGGCGAACGGGGTGTCGCCCAGCAGTTCAAGGCAAAAGACCGATTTTCCGGAACGGCGGGGGCCTGTGACTACCTGGACGAGATTGTGTTTCAGCCCATCTCTGGCGTTCTTAAGCCCCTCCCGTGGGATATAGGACTTTTGGAGGAGTTCGTCCCGCTCCTGTCGGTGTGCGAGAAGGATCTCACGGGGCGCAGACATCGCAACGATTATAGATTAAACTGCATAAAAAACAACTATTTTATGCACTATGACTACATTGGTGCCAGTTACCGTGCCTTTGTGTGGCGGTTGCCATCCGGCGGCCGACCTGCTAGGCACTCCGTTCTATGGACGACCAAGTCCCTCTTACGCCAATGCTCCAGCAGTACTGGCAGATCCGGCGGCAGTTTGACGATCCCAACACGATCCTCTTTTATCGCTTGGGCGATTTTTACGAGATGTTTTTCGAGGACGCAAAAGTCGCGTCCGGAATCCTCGACATTACCCTCACGTCGCGCAATCGGAACGACCCGAATCCGGTCCCCCTCTGCGGCGTCCCGTATCATGCGGCGGACGGCTATATCGCCAAGCTATTGGCGGCGGGAAAGAAGATCGCCGTCTGCGAGCAGGTGGAGGACCCGAAGCTGGCGAAGGGGGTCGTCAAGCGCGAGGTAGTGCGGTTGATTACGCCGGGCGCGGTCATGGCGACCGCAGCGCTCCCGACGCGGGAGCATAATTACCTTGCGGCGGTAACGGGCAAAGAGGGGAGATTCGGTCTCGCCGTCGCCGATATCTCGACGGGGGAATTGCTCGCGACGCAATGCCGGTCCGCCAAGGCGCTAGCCGATGAACTGACGCGCCTGGATGTCCGCGAGGTCCTCTTTCCAAAACAATGGCAGCAGGAGGGGATGCCGACCGTTATTGCCGCGGCCCTCGAGGGCCGCGCCGGGACCGCCTTGGAGAATGCCCAGTTCGATCCCGATCAGTGTCCTCAATTGGACGGCCAGGCGGCGGTTCTGGCCGAATGCCCGGCGGCCTTGCCAGCACTCGGCGCGATCGGGGCCTATGTGGCCTTTACCCATCGCGCGGCGCCGAATCTCACGCGACATTTCCAGCGCGTGACCGCATATCATGTCGCGGATTATCTCATTGTGGATGAAACTGTGCAGCGACATCTGGAGATATTTCGCAGCGCGGGTGACGGCCGGCGGGAGGGGAGCCTGCTCCATCTGCTGGACCGGACGGAAACCGCCATGGGGGCGCGGCGTCTGAAGCACTGGCTCCTGCAACAACTGACCGCGCCCTTGCGTCGCGTGAGCGATTGCGAACGGATCACCGGACGCCTGGTCGCCGGCACGGCCTCGCCGCGGGATTGTATCGCGCTGCGGGATTCCCTGGACGCCGTCACAGAACTCCGGCAAGCCCTTCAAGAGGCAGGGGAGGGATTGCTTGCGTTAGCATTTCGCCACCTCGATCCCCTGCCGCCCGTCCGCGACGATATCGCCGCCACGCTGGTAGACGACCCGCCGCAGAACCTCACGGAAGGAGGGTACATCCGCCCAGGGCACCTTCCGGAACTCGACGCACTGCGCCGGCTCCAACATGAAGGGAAGGGATTTATTGCCGGATTGGAGGCGAGCGAACGGACCCGCACCGGGATCCACTCTCTCAAGGTGCGCTATAACAAGGTGTTCGGTTATTATATCGAGATCACGCACGCGCACCGCGACAAGATTCCCGGCGATTACATCCGCAAGCAGACGCTCACGAATGCCGAGCGGTATATCACGCCGGAGCTGAAGGCCTATGAAGAGAAAATACTGACGGCGGCCGAGCGGATCGCGGCGATCGAGCAGGAGGCCTTCCGCGCATTGCGCGAGCGACTGGCGCACGCCGCGCCGCAACTCAAAACCACCGCAGAATGGATAGGAACCGTGGACGCCCTCGGCGCCCTCGCAACAACCGCGCTCGCCAATAACTATTGCCGCCCCGAAATCGTTGCCGAACCGGTGATCCGGATCACGAAGGGCCGGCACCCGGTGGTGGAGCAACTGGCGGCGGAGCGGTTCGTGGCTAATGACACGACCCTCGACGCGAACGACGCCCGGCTGCTGATTATTACCGGCCCGAACATGGCTGGGAAATCAACCGTAATGCGTCAGACGGCCCTGATTACCCTTATGGCCCATATCGGGAGCTTCGTTCCGGCGGAGGCCGCGACGATCGGGCTGACCGATCGGATCTTTACGCGCGTCGGGGCGACCGATTATCTCACGCGGGGCCAATCGACCTTCATGGTCGAGATGGCCGAGGCGGCGACAATATGTCAGGAGGCCACGGCGCGGAGCCTTATCGTCATCGACGAGATCGGGCGGGGGACCTCCACGTACGACGGGGTCGCCATTGCGTGGGCCGTGGCGGAGTACCTGCACGATCATGTCCGGGCACGCACGCCCTTCGCCACGCATTTTCATGAGCTGGCCGATCTGGCCCTCACAAAAGCCGGGGCGCGGAATTACACGATGGCCGTGAAGGAATGGAACGACAAGGTCATTTTCCTGCGCGCGTTCGTGCCAGGCGCCGTGAACCGGAGCTACGGGATTCAGGTCGGCAAACTGGCGGGGTTGCCGGATCTGGTGATTGACCGCGCGCGCGAGGTCTTAAACAACCTCGAGCGAGGGGAACTAAACGAGGTAGGCCAGCCGACACTGGCACGCCATGAAGTAGGGGAGACCGCCGCGCAATCGGGCCAACTCACCCTCTACCACGAAACATCGGGCCCTCAGCTTCTGCAAGAACTTGCGACTCTTGACCCCAATGCCATCACTCCATTGGAAGCCCTTGCCCTCCTCCAACAGTGGAAGTCCCAGTTGAAGGGTTGAAGTGGTAGGCTTACGGCATGATATTCTGGATATCGGCCTTCTTGAAGTCGGGGTCGGTCGTCAGGACGGGGCAGTCTTCCTCCTTGCCCGCGGCCCTGGCATTGGCAAGCCCTCGCGTGGACCGGGGGCGCCCCATCCCGTCAAACGCCGATCCCTCACGATGAGAGCCACGGCGGGATAAGTACCCAGCCAATGCCGGATCCGCGGACCCGCTCCGGCCTACCCGCCACATCCCGGAGCAAAGCCGCCGGAGATCACCTAACTGCACACCCTCGCTTAAGCCGCCCCTGCTACGGGGGATCAACTGTATTCCCTCCCCTTTGTACGCTAGTCCGCCTCTGGCGGAAGGGGAGGGCTTCGGCCGTGAGCTCAGCCGAACGGCTAGGGTGGGGTAGATCGCCCCGGCTTCTACCTCCCCTTTATCCCCTCCTTCCGCCATAGGCGGACACTGTACAAAGGAGGGGAGACTTGGAGTATCCTTATCCGCTTGATGCGGGGGGCACAGGGTTAACGGCTATGACGTGCTCTCGGAAAGCGGCGAGGGCGGGGCGGGGGATGAGGGATATGCGCAGCGAGCCGCATCTATGGTTATGATGTTGCGGCGAGCGAGGATAAGCCGCGACGAGGCCCGTAAGCTAAGGAGACGGCGGCCCGAATCCACCGACCCCGGCCGAGGCCGCATCGAAGGCGTGCGTCGCACAAGGACTATTATGTTTCAGAGGTTACTGAAGTCCATCACCTTTGACCAGTCAGCACTCGAATTGCAGGATCGCGTGAGTGATGTCGAAACGGTCGTCCAGCAACTTGGCCGCGGCCGCGCGTATCCGCATCGTTTCCGAGATCGGTAGATCCGCCACCCGCACGTGAGCTGTCATTGCATATAGTCCCGAGGTGATCGCCCAGGCATGAATGTCGTGCACGTCGGCGATGCCGGGCACCTCGCGGACCAGCATGGCGCGCACATGTTCAACATCGATATGGGGCGGTGTTGCCTCCATCAGGACAAGGACGGCATCTCTGATTAGACGCCATGACCAGACCAGGATCAGACAACAGATCCCAACCGCTAGGAGCGGATCGACTAGGTACCAGCCCCAGCGCCACATCAGTAGGGCTCCTGCCAGGACCCCTACCGACGACCATGCATCGCCTAGCATGTGGAGATAGGCCCCCTTCACATTCAGATCGTCCCTTCCGGCGTCCCGAAGGAGGACCGATGTTGCGATATTCACCGCCAGGCCGAGCAGTGCCACCCAAAACATCGGAACGGCGTTCACCGGTTCCGGATGCACGATTCGGGCGTAAGCGGCGATCGCAATGCCGACAGCAATGGCCAGCAGGGTAAGGCCGTTGAAGAGGGCCGCCAGGATCTCCAACCGATAAAAACCGTAACTGACGCGCGATGTAGCAGGCCTGCCGGCGAACACTATTGCGAGAAAACTGACCAAGAGCGCGAAGCAGTGTGTCAACATGTGCCCCGCGTCGGAGAGGAGGGCGAGGCTATTGACGAGCCAACCGCCGATAGCCTCGGCTACCATCATCCCGCCGGTCAGCCAGATGCAATAACTAAGCCGTCTGCGCTCCATGGGCCGGTGATGCGCGGGATCGCCCCCTGATGGCCCACTCGACTTGGGTCGATGGTCATGATCGAATGCCATGGTGTCTTATCCTAATTCAGCACAACATATTTTTCCACTATCGGCAATGACCGACGTCAGCTAGGATAATATGCAATGGGTCGCAAAATGTCATCGACGACAATCGCGCGAAGGCTCCAGGCGGCGGACCGTTTCTTGGCCAAGGGCAATGCCGTGAGGGCGCTCAAGCAGTATCGCGAGGTCCAGCGGTTGGAGCCGGGCAATCCTGCCATATATTCGAAGCTTATCGCAGCCCACCAGGCCGCCACGAGCGCCTGGCGGCCTAAGGATTTCGTCGATTCCCTGTCATGGGAGATGAGACGACAGGAGTTGGAGCAGCCGGGCCTCAAAGCGGTGCATAAACGGTTGGCTGGGGGAATGGTGCGCATAGGGCTCACTGGTGGGATCGGGACGGGAAAGTCGACCGTTGCACATATGTTCGGCGAGCTCGGCTGGCCAATCGTCGACGCCGACGCAATCGTACGCCAACTCCTGTGCGCCGGGACGCCGACCGCGACGGCCGTGGAAAAGGCGTTTGGGTCGGCAATCTTGGGCGTAGGAGGGGAGATCGATCGCGCGCGCCTGGCTCGGGTCGTCTTCGCGGATCCCAAGCAGCGCCTTCGCCTAGAGCGGATCCTCCATCCGGCAGTCCGGCACGAGATGGAACGGCAGGGGGATCGGTATGCGAAGGAGGGGAGCCGAGTCTGCCTATTCGATATCCCGCTCCTGTTCGAATCGAATTACGACTGGCGGCTGGATGCCATCGTCGTCGTGACGTGCGACGAGGCCGCCCAATTGGCCCGCTGCCACGCCAAGTTCGGTTGGTCACCCGAGGAGACACATAGCCGCATCGCCGCGCAGTTGCCCCTAGTCGACAAGGTGCGCCGTGCCTCCTTCGTGATCGATAACGGCGGGTCTATCGAGGACACGCGTCGCCAGGTAGAGGCGGTTGCAAAACAATTTTCAGGGTAACTAGTATCGTGTCCCAGGAATAACTTTATGCTTTGTCGCCCCTCGTCTAGCGTCCTCGACGTACCTTATTAAGGAGACGCCCCAGCCAGAGGCTGGTCCGCCTCTGGCGGATGCGGCGCTCTCCTCGTGGCTCCGCGCCTAAAGATTATTCCTGGGACACTCATGGCGACATCTGTTTTGCCAAGTCGAGCAGGCGCGATTTGTCATTTAGGGCTGGGTCGTCCAGGCAGAGCTCCACGAGCTGCTTGATGATCTCGCCCATCCGCGGGCCGGCAGGGAACCCGATCGCCATCAGGTCATGGCCGTTCACCGCCAGGTCCTTCGGTCCGAACGGGGGCTTGCGGTCCAGCTCTTCGCGGATCCGCTGGCGTAGTCTAAGTACTCCCTTGACGCCTCCTGGATATTTTCCGCCTCGGTTATCCGCGAAACGGAGATCGAGCAGGGTCATGATCAAGTCGGGGCCTACCTTCTGGATGAAACGCCTAATGGCCTTGTCGGTATAATGGGCCTTCGTCTCGAACATATGCAGCTCTACCAGTTTGGCCACACGGTTAATGTCTACTCCAATTGTCTCGACCTTGAGTTCCCTGAGGCGCCTAAGACATATCCGCTTGGAGACCAGCTGATGGCCGTAAAACGTGATCCGATTTACAGCCGGGTCGAACCGCTTGGTTTTAGGTTTGCCTACGTCGTGATAGAGGGCTGCGAAGAGGAGATGGATCTCGCCTGGGGAGGTCAAGGCAGGATCGGCGCGCGCTGCGTCGAACACTCGCATGGTATGTTGGAAGACATCGTCTCCCTCAAGCTTGTCCTGGACCACGCCGCGGCAGCCCTCCAGTTCCGGAAAGCAGTGTGAGAGCAGCCCCACCTCGGCCATCAGCAGGAAGCCCCGCGATGGGCGGTCTGCGAGGAAGAGCTTGCGCAGTTCCTCAGAGAGACGCTCGGCCGAGACCGACCCGATCAGGGCAGAATGCTTCTGCATCAATTGGCGCGTCGGCTCGTCGATAATCAAGTCAAACCGCGCCGCGAACTGGATCGCGCGGAGCAGGCGCAATGGATCTTCCTCGAATGCGGCGGGAAAGACTACGCGCAGCCGCCGAAGATCCAGATCGTGCCGTCCTTCACACGGATCGACCAGAGTCTGCGTGGCCAGATCCCACGCCATCGCATTTATAGTAAAATCACGCCGGCCTAAGTCCGCCTCGACAGGCAGTGACGGATCGTAGGTTACATTGAAGTCCCTATGCCCTATGCCAGTCGAGATCTCGCTGCGCGGGATGGCGATATCGTGCGTCACATCGGGCGACTGATGCGGACTGAATTTGAGCACACCGAAGGACTTGCCGACAAAGGCGACCTTGCCGTACGGTTTGAGCAGCGCACCCAGCCGATCGATGGCAATGCCGGTTACCAGGTAGTCGCGATCCTTATGCGGGCACCCTAACAGCCGGTCGCGCACCGACCCGCCAACCTCATAGAGGCGCCCGCCGGCCGATTGGATCACTGCATGCCACGCTGTGCTCACGGCTCGCCCAGATCGACATACGATCGCACCGTAGCGGAAGTCCTGAGGCGGCCGAACCATTCCTCAAGTCGTAACTTAGCGGCTTCCTGACGGAGGCGGTCGATCTCCTCCTTGGGCGCTGTTCCTGCGGTAGATAGAGGGAGCTGTCGGCTTAGCAGACGAAGAACGACATATCGATTTCCTGTACGAATGGGGTCTGTAGGAACGGGATGTTCTGGGATCAGCCCGAAGGCGGTCATATAAGCCTCCGGCGTCGCCTCGATCCCTTCAAAGAGGCGGCGGTACTCGCTAAGGGCGATTGGGCCGACAGTCTTGACCGCCAGACCGAAGGCCTTAAGCAACTTTTCACGTGGACCTGGTTGGTCAAATACCGCTAGCAGCTCTCTGGCCTGACCCTCGGAATCGAGAATGACCACTTCGAAACTAAAACTCGCCCCTTCATGTTGCATGGCCTGGGAAACGGCCGGCTCCGGCGTTACCATTAGGTCTTTAAGTAATACATGATATTTGTCAGATAATAGCTCGTTACGTAATATGTTTTCGAAGTCTACAGAATAGCGCCGTTTTAGCTGCGGGAGGAAGATCTCTTTATACAGCTCAATGTCGAATGTCCCATCTTTTTGCAGATATGGCAGGGCTCGGATCTTTTCCGCCAGCTCTTCGTCTGTGACCCGCAAGCCGATTGCCTGTGCGGCCTGCGTCCTTATATGTTGGTTGATAAGCTGCTCCATGGCCTGAGACTTCATCCCCTTGGCCACCGGTTCCGGGATCCCATCCTTGAAGATCTCCCTATAAAACGCGGTGGTATGCTCCATGGCGAGCTGGAATTCGCCCTGCGATATGGCGCTGCCGTTCACCTTGGCGGCCGTGCCGGGCCCCCCGCCTGGGCCGATGTCGGTATACCCGAAGAAAAAGACAAAGACGAGGATCACTATGGCAAAGAGGGCCAAGGTGCCCCACGATTGCGCCCGTTTTCGTAGGAGGTCGAGCATCTACTTACGTCTAGAGTAAAAAGGGAGACTGTGGCAAGCGGATTCGTCTTGATCTTTGCCGGGGCGTGGGCTAGGGAGATGGGGATGCTCTTCGATCGGCTCATCGGCAGTTTTTCAAACGACATGGCGGTTGATCTCGGAACGGCCAACACATTGGTCTATCTGAAGGGCCGCGGCATTATCGCGTCGGAACCATCCGTGGTGGCCGTCCGGCGCGACGCCCGCGGTCTGGCCTCCGTCGTGGCGGTCGGCCGCGAGGCAAAAGAGATGTTGGGGCGGACGCCTATCCAGATAGAGGCCATCAGGCCGATGAAGGACGGAGTGATCGCCGACTTCGAGGTGACGGAGGCGATGTTGCGCTATTTCATAAGGAAGGCCCATAACCGGAAGGCATTGGTCCGTCCACGGGTAATAGTTTGCGTCCCGTACGGTGTGACACCTGTGGAGAGGCGAGCGGTGCGGGAATCGGCGCAGTCTGCCGGGGCCCGCGAGGTCTTCCTGATCGAGGAGCCGATGGCGGCGGCGGTCGGGGCCGGGCTGCCGATAATGGAGCCGTGCGGCAATATGGTCGTCGACATTGGAGGGGGGACCACCGAGGTTGCGGTAATCTCGCTGGGTGGGATAGTCTTTAGTAAGTCGATCCGCGTGGCAGGCGACAAGATGGACGAGGCGATAGTGCAATACTTGAAGCGCAAGTACAATATGCTGATCGGCGAACGATCGGCCGAGCAGACCAAGATACAGATCGGGACGGCCTATCCGAACGGGGAATCTAAGGCAATGTTAGTTAAGGGGCGGGATCTGGTGGCCGGCGTGCCGCGGACGTTCGAGATCAATTCTGAGGAGGTTCGCGAGGCCATCCTGGAGCCGGTCCAGTCTATCGTGGAAGCGGTCAAATTCACACTGGAGCGTACTCCGCCGGAACTGGCGGCGGATATAGTCGATCGAGGGATTATTCTCACCGGGGGCGGGGCCTTGCTTCGTAATTTGGACGTCCTCCTGAAGGAGGAGACTGGGCTCCAGGTCCGTGTCGCCGAGGATCCGCTTACCTGCGTGGTGTTAGGTTCCGGTCGTGCCCTTGATGAACTTGACCGCTATCGCAGCGTAACAATAAATTAGTTATCGTGAAGGTCTGCTGTGGTCCTCCTTCGTCCGTATCGCGAATCGGTTTCCAGGCATAGATGGGGCTGGATCTTGGCGATCGGCGCCCTGATCTGCTGCGGCGCCTATTGGTGGCCAAGGTGGGATGTCGCAGCGCCGTTTGCCGCTTCTATTGCCAGGATAGCGTCGCCGGCAATCGGGGCAGTGGAACGTCTCCGCGCCTGGTTGTTAGGCCCGCACGGCGCTGACAGGCAGGCCCTGCATCGGCTGGAAGAGGTGCTCGTCGTGCAGCGGGCGGCACTGGCCTCCATGGAGGAGTTGCGCCGGGAGCGGGACCGCCTCCGCGCGCTTCTTGAGCTCCCTGTTGGAGAGCCGGTCCCTACGGTAACGGCGCGAGTGGTGGCCCATGACCCCCGCGCGATGTTTAAGACGATCCTCATAGATCGCGGGGCGGCAAACGGCGTGCATAAGGGGATGGTGGCCGTGACACGCGGCGCATTGGTCGGTCGAGTCGAACAGGTGGCGGAGCGGCAGGCCACGGTCCTTTTGTTGATCGATCCAAACCATGTAGTCGATGTCTGGAGCCAGCGGAACCGGGCGCGAGGATTACTGGTCGGCAGCGGATACAGCGCCTTTCTGCATCGCCTCGCGGGTGTGACCAAGCTGGAGTATTTGGCCGATGAGGCCGATCTGTCGGTGGGAGACATGCTGGTCACTACCGGGCTGGACGGCCGCTATCCGAAAGGGATCCCGGTCGGTACCGTGCGCACGATTAGTCGTTCAGAACCCGGATCGTATCTAGAGGCGGAGGTCCTACCGCTGATCGACTGGGCCGCCATCGAGGAGGTAGCGCTCCTCCCATGAAACGACTCCTCTCACTGGTTGTTTTTTGTCTGGTCGGATCGGTGGTCGGCCTAGGCATTCCCGGTATCGATCCGGCCCTTGTGTTGGCGATAGGGGTCACCCTTGGGCCGCTTTCGGCATGGACCTGCGCACTCTGTATAGGCATCATCGGGTTAGTGACCGAGGCGGTGATGTTACAGCCGATCGGATCGGTAGTCGGACCGCTTCTGATTGTCTGCGGTGTGGGCAGATGGGCCCTCGTTAGGCTCCATCTCACGATGTTCATTCCGCTGGCGGCATGGTCTCTGGGGCTAGGCGTTATCGGATTAGTGGTGGAGACGATCGGGGTTGGACGCCCGCGGACTGACTGGCTAAGCCTCGCCGGGTTGGCGGCG
>JACPFG010000056.1 GCA_016183125.1 Deltaproteobacteria bacterium | reverse complement strand
GGCATCAAACAGTGCTCTCTTCGGATCGAAGACTTCCGCCCCGCTCGGATCATCCCCAATGCCACCGACGATCAACACTCGTCCGTCTGGCAGTACTGTGGCGGAGTGCCCGCCACGCTGATGATGCATGGTGATGGTTTCTTTCCTGCCTGACTGTGGATTGAGAAGCAGGGCCGTACCGAGGACGGGTCCTTTTCCGGTTGTCGGGTCCTTCAAACCGAAACCTCCCGTAATGAGGACGCGACCATCTGCGAGCCGTGCCGCGGCGGTCGCCATGCACGGTTCGGAAAGTTGGAGCGAAGTGGATTGGAGTCGCTGGTTGTTTAAGCGAAGGCGATCAATGCGGAGGCTCGCGGGTGTGGCGTCATTCGTATTGCCACCAAAAAGAAGACACTGACCATTTGTGAGACACACCGGTTGGACCCCCTGTCGCGCTGTCTGCATCACGCGGCGAAGAGGTGTGACTTTGCAGCTGTCAACATTGACTGTTACACACGTATTCGTTCCGGTTCCCACCTTGCCTTCGACCGGCAGGTTGCCGCCGCAAAAAATGTGCTCGCCGGGTGCAATTGCTACCGGTTCGGTCCACCAACGTCCGATGTTGAGTTCGCGCCCATCGGCGCAATGATAGGGGCGGCTGACAATAGTCGTCATGATCGCCAGAAATATTAACATAGATCAAAAAAAGTTGTCATCAGATTTCCTTGCGACGATCAACCCGCAGATACCGCCCGAGAGGTATTCGGCGCGGGTGACGATGAATCCGTGTTGGGCAAGCAGCGCGCGGTAGGCGGAGAGGGGATAGAAGGAGGCGGTAGAGTCGCGTAAGTGTTCATAGGCCGCGCGATTTTTTGCAATCAGTCCGCCGAGCGCGGGGATGACAAATCGGCCGTATGTCTTGGCGAATAACCTCGCCAGCCGAGTTTCCGGCGGAAAAAACTCCAGCATCACGAATTCGCCCTCCGGCGCCAGGAGCCGGCGGATCTCGGCCAGCGCCCGATGTTGATCGGCGAGGTTGCGCATTCCGAAGGCGCACATTACGCAATCGGCGCTGCGATCGGGTAGCCCGGTGGCCAGCGCATCGCCGCACCGCAGGTCCGTCTGCGCGTGGAAGACGTGCGGCACTTTTTTTAGCCCTAAATCGAGCATCCGCTGGCTGAAATCAATCGCCGTGATCCGGGCGTGGGGAAAGCGTTTGAGGCATGCTACCGTCAGATCCAATGTCCCCGCGCATAAGTCCACCACGCGCATCTCCAGTTTCGCCGTCGCGGCCGCGATGGCCTTGGCGCGCCATTGCCGATCCCGCGAAAAACTGAGCCAACGGTTCAGTTTGTCGTAGGTTGGGGCAATTTGCGTGAAGAGTTGCTGAATATCCGTTCCCATAAGGCGTTTACTCGTTTTTTTGTCTCACCGTCCATCACGATGTCCGGCGGCCATTCGCGCGGGTGGCCTTCCTCCCGCCATTTCCGCGTTCCGTCAATCCCCATCTTCGATCCGATCAGCGGCCGCGGGGCGGAGTGATCGAGGGCGTCCACCGGTCCCTCGGTAAAGACCACGTCACGGCGCGGATCAATGTTGTTGCTCACCCGCCAGACGACCTCTCCGACATTCTGGACGTCCACATCGTGATCCACTACGACGATGGTCTTCGAGAACATCAATTGGCCCGTTCCCCAGAGGCTATGCATAATCTTGTGAGCATGCCCGGGATACTGTTTCTTGATCGCGATGATCGCCAGATTGTGAAAACAGGCTTCAACCGGCAAGTTGATGTCGGCGATTTCGGGAAAGGTCATTTTCAGCAAGGGGAGGGAGAGTCGTTCCACCGCCTTCCCCATCCAGCCGTCCTCCATCGGGGGTTTGCCGACGATCGTTGTGAAGTAGACCGGATCGCGCCGATGTGTGATCGCCGTGACGTGAAAGGCCGGATACGGCTCGGCCAGCGAATAATATCCGGTATGATCGCCGAACGGTCCTTCCACCCGCAACGGTACGTTTGGATCAACGTAACCCTCGATCACGAAGTCGCACTCCGCAGGGACCTCGAGCGGGACCGTCTTGCACGGCACCAGCTCCACGGCCTTCTTTCGCAACAACCCCGCGACCATGAATTCATCCAGGCCGTCGGGGAGGGGTGCGCACCCGCACCATGTCAAGATCGGATCGCCGCCGATACAAGCGGCGACCGGCATCCGTTCCCCGCGCTCTTTATAGTATTGATAGTGCCGCGCGCCCACCTTGTGGATCTGCCAGTGCATCCCCGTCGTCTGTTTGTCGTACACTTGCATCCGGTAGATCCCGACATTTCGCACTCCCGATGTCGGGTCTTTGGTGACTACGTACGCAAACGTGATGAACGGCCCGGCATCCATCGGCCAGCAGGTAAGGATGGGGATCTCAGTGAGATCGGGCGGGTCGATTGTGCATTCCTGGCAGGCGCCGCTCTTTATTGCTTTGGGCATGTACGAGGCAAATTTGGCGAGTTTCGGGAGCATCCGGATCTTTTGGGTCCAGGAGGCGGGCGGCGTGGTCTTCGCCAGTTGCGCGATCTCGTCCGCGAGGGCTTCGAACCGCTCGACGCCAAGCGCCCACGCCATCCGCTCGCGCGATCCTAACGCATTGATCAGGACGGGGAATCGCGCGCCCTTCACGTTCTCGAACAGGAGGGCCTTCCCACCACCGGGCGACTTCATCATCCTGTCGGCGATCTCCGCGATCTCCAAGCGCGGGTCCACCGACTCGCGCACCCGGATGAGCTGACGGCGTTCTTCCAGAAAATCGACAAATGCCCGGAGCGAACTAAATGCCATGCTCGCCTTTCAAGACGTTGCGAACGATTCTGCCGCCCATCACTACGAAGGGGACCTCGGTATTACGCAAGACATTTTCATAGGGATCAAGGGCGGTATCGACGATGCGCGCCGCGATCAGGTCAGCCGCCAGCCCCGGCACGATGGCCCCGCATCGGTCGGCCATCCGCAGGGCGGCCGCGCCGTTTGTAGTGGCCATGGCCAGGATGGTCTGAGCCGAAAGTTCCGGATGGGCCTCTTTCACCATCTGCATCTCTGTTAGCATATTGAGCGATGCGGCACTTGCTAGGCTGTCTGTGCCGAGGGCCATAGCGATGCCGGTTTCTAGGAAGCGGTCCATCGGAAACGGTGCGGCTCCAAAGAACCGATGGCTCTGCGGACAATGGACAATCGTCGCCCCTGCCGCCTTGATTGCAGCCAGATCCGTGTTATCTACATAGTTACAGTGGATCAACAAAGCCGCATTGGGGATGCTGCCATGTTGCGCAAGATATGCCGTAGGCGAGCGCATGGATTTGAAATTAGGCAGCCCTCGACTCGTTGCCAGATCGTAGAGCGGCCCCGCGGCTCGCGAGAAACACTCCCATTCCTCCGCGGATTCGGCACAGTGGATGGAGACGATATCATCGGACGATGATTTACGAAGGAGCTCCCGCAAGATAATGGGGTGGACGGAATAAGCGGCATGGGGTGTCATGCTAAGGCGCATCCGCTTGGCCGACGGGGTATATAGCCGGATTGCCTCGGTAGCCCTAGCGATCGCGGCTCGCCCCCGCTCTTCAGTCGGCCCCACGATCTCCAAAAAGGCCCGGCCCTTGAGGGGCGTTTGCAGGAGAAAGGGAAGTATTCCTAGATGGCCGACGTGGTCTCCCACGCAGGTGATCCCGCTCCGATAGCATTGCTGCAGTGCTTCGCGTAGGCCGTCGGCTACGGTCATATCGGTTGCCTCCGTACGCGCGGCGATGACCTGCCGCACCCAATCGGCAAACGATGTCGGAGGCGCCATCTTTCCGGCAAGGCAGCTTAAATCCAAATGAGAATGCGTATTCACCAGTCCGGGCAATAGGATGCAATCTTCCAGTTTGATAGTTGCATCGGCCTTGGTGGCCTTCACTCCTACGCCGATCTCGACGATTTGGTCGCCCTCGGTGCGCACCGCGCCATTTAGGATGACATCACCTGCCATCGTGATGATCTGAGGAGATTTCAATAGCATGGTGGGCGTTGTGTAGATGATCGTCGTCATCTCTGCAAGGAGTTTTGCGGTTGACTTTATTTCCTGAACCGAGGTAACGGGGCGCGCGTATGAATATCCTGGCCGCTATGGAGGAGTTCGATCACGAAGAGTTGATCTTCTTCCAGGACAAGGACGTTGGGCTCAAGGCAATCGTGGCAATTCATAACACGGTGCTGGGTCCAGCGCTCGGTGGGACGCGTATGCGCCCGTATGCCAGTGAAGAAGAGGCCCTGAAGGATGTCCTGCGACTCTCGCGAGGGATGACATACAAGGCCGCCGCGGCTGGGCTCAATTTGGGCGGGGGGAAGGCCGTCATCATCGGCGATCCGAAGAAGGATAAGTCGCAGACCTTGTTTAGCGTCTACGGCAAGTTCCTCAACACGCTAGGGGGGCGGTACATCACGGCGGAAGACTCCGGCACCGACGTCAATGACATTGAATACATGTTCACCGAGACCGATTACGTCGTGGGGATAGAGACGAGCCACGGCGGGAGCGGCGACCCGTCTCCCTTTACGGCCCTTGGAGTGTTTCAGGGTATCCAGGCCTGCTGCAGCCGGGTTTATGGAAAGGACGGCGTGCGTGGCAAGACCGTCGTCGTCCAAGGGGTCGGAAACGTGGGGGGCAAACTGGCCCGTCTGCTGGTGGGCGCGGGGGCAAAAGTTGTCATCTCTGATGTGGATGCAGGACGGGTAGAGCAGGTGAAACGGGACCTGAGCGTAGAGGCCGTGCCGGCGGATCAGGTCTTCGGAGTCGCCTGCGACATCTTTGCGCCTTGTGCGCTGGGCAGTGTGCTCAACGACGCCACCGTCAATCAATTGCAGTGCAAGATCGTCGCTGGGGGAGCGAATAATCAGCTGGAGCGGCCGGAGCATGCCGAGCAACTGCGTCAACGCGGCATTATTTATGCCCCCGATTATGTCATCAACGCAGGTGGATTAATGAATGTCTATCTAGAGCTCGAGGGGTATAGCCGCGAACGGGCGGAGCGGATGACGCGCGGTATTTACTATAACCTGATGCAGATCTTCCAGCTCTCCGATCAGATGAAGATCACCACGGCCGCCGCGGCCGATCGCCTGGCCGAGCAACGGCTGGAGAAGATCAGCCGGGCCAGCGCCATCTTTATGCCGCACAAGAAGGACATCGTCGAAAAGATGCGCCTGCGACGGCGGCATTAGCCCATTCAAAAAAGCGGTTGATATGAGTTCAACAGATCTGATACACTTTGTCGCATGGGCACGAAGCATCCGCGGGTCATGGTGGTGTTGGAATCCCCGCTCTACCGGTGGGTCCGCCGTACGGCAAAGTCGGATGGGCTCTCCCTTTCGATGAAGTTGCGCGATCTCGTCCGCGAGGCATACGAGAGTTATGAAGACCGCTATTGGTCGCGGGTGGGGGAGCAACGGCTCAAGACCTTCAAACGATCGGAGTCCTTGTCGCACGACGTGGTGTGGAAAAAAGCGGGGCCTTAAGTGCCGTTTGAGATCCTTTACCATTCCGATTGTCTCCGGAAAGACATCCCAAAATTAGACCGTCACACCCGCCAACGGGTCGAGCGGACAATAAAGGATCGCCTGATGACCGACCCCGCCACATTTGGCAAGCCGCTTCGCCACACGACGCAGGGCATCTGGTCGCTTCGGGTCGGCGATTGGCGGATCATTTATAAAATCGCCGGACCACAGGTTTGGATCCTCCGCATAGGCCATAGACGGGAAGTCTATAAACTCGCGATTCCGGGGTTGTGAGCCATTGAGATCAGCGGAAGGTTGGGAAGGGCGGTGAGATGTAACTCCCGTAAGCAACCGTGAAATCGGCGGACACCTTCCAGTTCTTCGGGGCCTAATTGATAGGAGATCCGTTCCCGCAGATAGGCGAGGCGGCTGCGCAAGGGGGCCGGCGCAAAACGAGTGACAAGTTCATCCAATCGCTCCAGGTTCCGATCCCTAACGGCAATCAGCTGATCCATCACGTTATCCGCGATTGTGGAAGTGCGGCTGAGCCAAGCGGCAAACACGAAAGGAAGTCCGGTCCAGTCGGTCCATGCTGCGCCTAAGTCTATTTCAGGGGCTCGCGTCGCCCCCCCCGCCGGCAAAGCCGTCGGGGCCCCCCCCTCACCGCCGCGGTGCGGCTGGTTATATAGGAGGGCGCGGTCGCCGATCAGAAGAGAAGCATCGACTTTACCCTCCCCCCATCCCCCTCCTCCGCCAAACACCCGGCGGACAGGCATCGAGGGAGGGGGAACGGAAGGGGATGAGCTGGACACCTGGGTAGGCGTAACATACTCCACACTCCCCGGTGGGCGATCGTACCGACAGGTTAAGATCACTTGTAGCAAGAGATTAGCGGTATTCGATTCTGGATCTAGGGCGATCCGGCGGCAGTCGCGAATATCGCGAATGCCGTCACGGAAGACGAGCCGGACCGAGTCCACGGCCCCGCGGCACCCGATTCCACCGGCCGGGACGATCCAGACACTTTCGTGACAGAGTGCCGTCGTCACGGAACAGAGGGCCAGATCGAGCTCGCCGGCTAGAAGACGCGCCTGAATCTCTGTCGGCGATCCCTTTTCCACCGGCCACGGAAGGTCGTGCGTCAACGGCAAGGCATTTAGAAACCCTATCGCCCCTACACGCATCTGGTTGATATGCAGTAACTCGTTAAAATTTTCAAAATGAAAAAAGTAACCTCTTGCCATCCCTGCCGGTCTATGTCTAGAATAGCGCCAGCTTTGGGAAGTTCCAAAGTGGGCGCGGGTGGGCCCACTTTTTTTTGGGCTCGCCGCGGCCCAGGAGATGGCGGAGTCCGAAATGGAAATAGCTGAATTGCGCAATCATATCGAGGCATTGGTGGCTCCCATCATGACGGAACTAGGGCTGGAATTAATCGATCTTGCGATTCGCCCCGGTCCGGGGCGCTGGACGCTGCAGCTCTCGGTGGACTATCCCCAAGGCGGCGTCACGGTGGACGATTGCGCCCGGCTCTCCCGATCGATCGAGGGGGTTCTGGATGTGGAGGGGAACATCCCGGCGGCCTACAATTTGGAGGTCTCATCGCCCGGTGTAGATAGGGTATTGAAACGGCCATCCGAGTTTGCGCAGCACGTCGGCCGTGTGGTCGAGATTCAGACGCAGGCACCGATAGAGGGACGGGGGAACTTTAAGGGAGTGGTTAAGGAGGTCACCGAGACCGCTGTGATAGTGGAGATAGATACCGTGGCGCGTACCATCCCCTTCGGCGTCATTGCGAAGGCGAGGCTGCGCTACTTTGAGAAGGGCTGAGAAAGGGTGAGCATGGCTATGGCAACACGTAAGAAAAAACCGGTGTCAAGACCGATTGCGCCGATGTTCCTGGAATTAGACCGGGTCCTTGAGCAGGTAAGCAAGGACAAGGGGATCCCGAAAGAGCGGCTCATCGAGGCGATAGAGTCGGCTTTTTTAAGCGCTGCCCGGAAGAAATGGGGCCACTTAGGCGAACTGGAGGCCCACTACAATCGCGACACGTGCGAGATAGAACTCTTTCAGTTCAAGCAAGTAGCTGAAACCATCGAGGATCCGAACACACAGATGACGCTGACTGAAGCGCACGAACTGGATGAAGAGGCCCAAATGGGCGATAGCCTGGGCGTCAAGATGGATCCGAGCGTCTTCGGACGGATCGCCGCCCAGACGGCCAAGCAGGTCATCATCCAAAAGATGCGGGACGCCGAGCGCGACATCGTCTACGAGGAATTTAAAGATCGCGTGGGGGAGATCGTCACCGGGATAGTGCGGCGCTTCGAAAAGGGGGAGATGATCATCGATCTGGGCCGCACCGAGGCGATGATTCCGCGTTCCGAGCAGATACCGGGCGAACACTACCGGCCCGGCGAGCGCGTGCAGGGATATTTCATGGAGCTAAATCGCGAGGGACGGGGTCCGCAGATCGTGTTGTCGCGCAAGCATCCGAATCTGGTGCGCCGTCTTTTCGAGATGGAGGTTACGGAGGTGGCGGAAGGGATCGTGGAGATCAAGCTTGTGGCCCGCGAGGCGGGTGTGCGGACCAAGATCGCCGTTTATTCGCGTGCCAGCGACGTCGATCCTGTCGGCGCCTGCGTCGGGATGAAGGGCTCGCGGGTGCAAACTATCGTGCAGGAGCTTAAAGGGGAGAAGATCGACATCATTCAGTGGGATGATGATCCGGCGCGTTTCGTTTGCAACGCGATTGCCCCGGCCGAGGTGGTGAAGGTCGTCATCCATGGCAAGGAGGGGAATCGCTCGATGGAGGTCGTCGTGCCGGACGACCAGTTATCGCTGGCCATAGGTCGCCGCGGTCAAAACGTGCGGTTGGCGGCGCAACTGACCGGCTGGAACATCGATGTCTTGAGCGAAACGAAGGTAGAGGAGTTGGCCTTGCGGCATCGCAAGGCCTTGGCCCAGATCCTGGTGGTGGACGATTCCACAGCGCTGATCTTGTATAGTCATCACTACAGGACTAGCGAAGACATTGTAGAAGCGGGATTGGCCGAATTCGTGAAGTTGCCTGGAATGGGTGAGGGTACGCTGACAGGGATCTACGAGAAGGCAGCAAAGGCCAAGGAATCAGGTGTTACGACGGCAGAGGTGATAGCAAAGATAGTTGCCGATGAGCAGGCCGTGCGTGAGGCAGAAGAGGCGGCGCTGCGCGAGGCGAAGGCGCAGGCGGAGGCGCAAGCACAAGCGGAGGCGCAAGCACAGGCGGAGGCAGAGGCCGCGCTGGGCGACCGACCAGCGGAGACGGCGACTGCAACCGAAGAGACGATCGAGGAGACTATAGAGCCGAAGGTGTGACGCATGGTAACGCATTCCACAACGATACCGCCCAGGCCGGCAGCCCCTGATATGGCGCCGGGCAAGATGGTAGAGAAGCGCCTAAAGCCCACACTCATCCGGAGGCGGGCGCGTGCCGAGGAGCCGGCTGCGATCCCGCCAGCTGCACGGGGGCCTGCGGAAGAGGTCGGTGCGGAGGCGGGACCCTCCACTGCGAGGCCTGCGACAGTACCACCAGCTACCGGTGAAGCGCCTAGCGCGCGTGCCGTGGCGACTGGTGTCGGCGAGACGATAACCGAACGGTCGAAGAGTGTGGGGACGGGTGCCGTGACACCGCTGCGCCCAGTGGCGCCATCTCGGCCTGGAGAAGCTGCGCCGGAGCAAGTGCACAAGCCGGCGCGCCGGAAAAAGAGCAAGGAGGAGTGGGTCTCCGACGATATTCGTCGCGCCGGCGGGTTGAAGCACTTTGCGTACGTAGCCGATCTTCTGCCAGGGGAGGCCACGGAGGAATCAACATTAGAGCCGGAGGCCGCGCCCGAGGCCGCAGCCGTGACGCCCGAGGCCGCAGCCGTAACGCCTGAGGCCGCTGTCGTAACGCCCGAGGTCACAGTCGCGGCGCCGGAGATCGCTCCCACCGCGCCTGAGGTCCCCGAACGGATTGAGCGGATCTTTCGGCCAGGGCCGCGTCGGCGCAAGAAACCGCTGCGGCGGGAATTTAAGAAGACCCAGATCACTCAGATGCGGCAGGAAAAGCGTGTGATCCGAATGGAAGAGCAGATTTCTTTAAGCGAACTCTCCCAAGCGATGGGGGTTAAAGGGGGAGAGCTGATCCAGAAATTGATGCAACTTGGGACGATGGCCACGCTTAATCAAACGGTCGATGCCGATACCGCCGCCCTATTGGCTCAGGCTTACGGATTCGAGATAGAGAGGGCGGCCTTGAAGGAAGAAGAACACCTGGCGGAACGGTCTAAGAGTGCGGCAGCTGATTCCACGGCAGCGCGTCCGCCGGTCGTTACGGTCATGGGTCATGTCGATCACGGCAAGACCTCATTATTGGACGCGGTCCGTCAGACCGACGTTGCGTCGGGTGAGGCAGGTGGGATCACACAGCATATCGGGGCCTCCGAAGTGACGACACCTAAGGGGCTCGTCACTTTCATCGACACCCCCGGCCATGCCGCGTTCACGGCCCTACGCGCGCGTGGAGCAAAGGTGACCGACGTGGTCGTCCTAGTGGTTGCCGCCGATGACGGTGTAATGCCGCAGACCAAAGAGGCGATCGATCACGCCAAGGCCGCAGCGGTGCCCATTATCGTGGCTATAAATAAGATCGACAAACCGGAGGCCAATCCGGACAGGATCAAGCGTGAACTGACCGAACATGGCCTCGTTACAGAGGAGTGGGGCGGTGATGTCATCTGCGTTCCGACCTCCGCCCGCACGCGGCAGGGGATAGACCAGCTCCTCGAGATGATCCTGCTCCAGGCAGAGATGTGCGAACTCAAAGCCGATCCTGCCGCTCCGGCGCGAGGCACGGTGATAGAGGCCAGGCTCGATCGGGGCCGCGGACCGGTGGCAACCGTTCTGGTACAGGAGGGGACGGTGCGTGTCGGAAGTTCCATCGTCTGCGGTGCGGTCGCGGGGCGGGTCCGCTCACTGGTAGATGCGCGTGGGCAGTCAGTTAAGGAGGCGGGCCCCGGGCATGCCGCGGAGGTCGTGGGATTGGAATCGGTGCCTGTCGCGGGCGATCAGTTCGCCGAGGCCACAGGGGAGAAGGGCGCCAAGCTCATTGCCGAGAACAGACTGCGCAAACAGCGGGAGATTCAAATGGCCCGGTACACGCGGGTCAGTCTGGAGGACCTGCATCGGCAGATGGAGGTCGGCGAGGTCAAATCGCTCAGCGTCATTATCAAGGCCGACGTACAGGGTTCAGCAGAGGCCGTTGCGGAGGCATTAGGACATGTCGGCACGGAGAAGGCCAAGGTGCAGGTCCTTCATCGCGGTGTCGGGGGGATTACCGAGAGCGACGTCCTGCTGGCCGCAGCGTCTCGGGCGGTGATCATCGGGTTCAACGTGGTGGCTGAAAAGACCGCAGCCAAATTGGCGGCGCAAGAACAGGTGGCAATCAAGCGCTACTCGATCATATACGAGCTGGTCGATGAGGTGAAAAAGGCCCTCCAGGGATTGCTGGAGCCGACGTTGAAAGAGACGGTGTTGGGGCGCGCCGAGGTGCGCCAGATCTTCACCGTCAGCAAGATCGGTACTATAGCCGGGTCGGCCGTCGTCGACGGGCGTCTAGTGCGATCGGGACAGGCCCGCCTCTTGCGGGATTCCGTTGTGGTCTTCCAGGGGAAGATCGCCAGCCTTCGGCGGTTTAAGGACGATGCGCGCGAGGTGGCGGAAGGGATGGAGTGCGGGATCGGCTTGGAGCGCTTGCCGACATGATCGTGGGGATTCTTCAGCTAGACATGCACCTGCCGGCGCGTCGGTCGCTTAAAGAGAAGCGGCAGGCCCTGCGGAGGATCAAAGATCGCGTGACGGCTGCATTTCGCCTGCCGATGGTCGAGGTAGATCATCAAGATGTCTGGCAGAGGACTATGCTAGGCTGCGCGGCGGTGTCCGGCGAGGACGGGGATGTGCATTCCCTCTTGGAAAAGGTGGTTCAATTTGTGGATGGGATGGGTGTCGGGACTGTTCTGCGCCACGACGTGGAGATTTTACGAAGGTGAGGATAACGGTAGCTCGCGAGGATCTTCCGCCAGAGGCGGATCCGCCTTCGGCGGAGGCTTTGCCAGGCCGAGCGAGCAGGATTTTGGGGGTGCGGGGGCGTAAGCCCCCGATGGAAGGGGCGCGAGCCCCTGTGATAGATGAAACGATTGCCTTTTGACAGGGCCGAGCGGATCGGGCAGGCAATTTATGAAGTGGTTGCCCAGTTGTGTCGGGAGCGGTTGGCCGATCCGCGACTTGCGGCCATGCAGATTACGGGGGCTAAGGTCACCAAGGACCTGCGGTTGGCCCGCGTCTACTATTTTCTACGCGGGGACCTGGCCGCCAGGGCCGCGTGCGCCGAGGCCCTGGCATGTGCGCACGGGCTGCTCAAACGGGCGGTCGCGCAGCGGCTTGCTATGAAATTTACCCCAGAGCTGGAGTTTTTATTTGACGAATCGATCGAGCGTGGCGAACGGATCGACGCGCTGCTGGGCTCATTAAAGCAGGACTGAGGGCGGATGTACGACCGCGCGGCAAAATATATAAGTAGTCGGCAGCGCCTGCTGGTGGCCTCCCATGCCAATCCGGACGGCGACGCGATCGGATCGACGCTGGCCCTAGGGATGGGACTCCTCGGGCTCGGCAAACAGGTGCAGATGTTCAATGCCGATGGCGTGCCTCGCACGCTCCGCTTTCTCCCTTATGCTGATCGGATCGTCAAACACCTCGATCCTGGTTTGGCGCCTGACGGCCTGATCCTGGTAGATTGTGCGCAACCTCGCCGGGCCGGCGAGCAGATCGCGGAACTTGCAAAACGCCTGCCCCCTTTTTTCATCGATCATCATCTGCTGCCAGGAATCCGCCACGAGGAGCATTGCATCGACCCGCGAGCGGCGGCCACCGGAGAGGTGATCTACCGAATCTTTCGGTCGATCGACATGTGGATCACCCCGGAGATTGCTAAACTGATCTATTGCACGCTTGTGGTGGACACCGGATCCTTCCGTTATTCAAACACCACGCCCGATGTCTTGAGGCTTGCCGCAGATTTGATATCCGCCGGGGCCGACCCGTGGGCCATCTCGAGCCAATTGCAGGAGAACCATCCGGTAGTTCGCTTCGTGCTCATGCGATCGGTGTTGGAGACATTGGAGCTGGCCGAACGTGGGCGATTTGCTTCGGTTGTGCTGACCGGCGATATGCTTCGCGAAGCGCGCGCAAGGCCGGAAGATGCCGAGGAGTTTGTCAACTTTCCGAGGGCTATATCCGGGGTGGAGGTCGCCGCGCTCTTTCGGGAGCAGGAACGGCGCCGATGGAAGGTCAGCCTCCGTTCGAAGGGGGAGATCGACGTGGCGGCGATCACGGCACTCTTCGATGGAGGAGGTCACGAACATGCAGCTGGTTGCACGATCGAGGCCGACTTGCCCACGGTTAAGGCAAGGATCGGCGAGGCGGTGCGCAAGGCGTTGCACCGCAAGCGATAACTGGGGCAGGCATGGACGGCATCGTGGTGATCGACAAGCCGGAGGGACTTACGTCGCATGACGTCTGCGCGCGCGTCAAACGCGCGCTCGGCTGCCTACGTGTAGGCCATACCGGCACGCTCGACCCTATCGCAACCGGCGTGCTTCCACTACTGCTAGATGGTGCGACCAAATGGGCGAACCGGTTTGCGACCGATGAGAAGGAGTATCTGGTGACGGCCGCGTTTGGCGTGGCAACGACAACCTACGATAGGGAAGGGACGGTTGCCGGCAGGTATCCGGTACCTTCCGACCTCCTTGACCGAGTAATGGCGGCACTCCCTCAGTTCACAGGCACGCTGGCGCAGATCCCCCCACCATTCTCGGCGGTGAAGCATCGGGGCAAGCCGCTCTACTGGTGGGCGCGGCAAGGGATACAGGTAGCGGTGCCGCCTCGGTCAGTGGAGATCCGATCGATCGCCCTCGTACCAACTGCGGATGGGGCGCCGGATGATCCCGCAAGCCTGGACCTTCACATCTGCTGTTCCAAAGGGACCTACATTCGCTCGCTTGTGCACGATCTGGGGTCGGCCATAGGCTGCGGGGCAATGGTCCTCAGGTTGCGACGCCTAAGGAGCGGTACTTTTGGATTGGACGTCGCCCATCAGCTAGAAACTGTATGCGCGGATCGGATAGGGGGAGCGGATAAATTTCTTTACAAGAAAAATGGCGACGTGATAGCGTAGATTCCAACATGACATTGGCATTGGAGCGGAAAAACGAGTTAATTCATAAGTTTCAGATCCACGGGCGGGATACCGGTTCGCCCGAGGTTCAGATCGCCATCCTCTCCGAGCGAATTACTTATTTAAATCAGCACTTTACAGTCCATAAAAAAGATCAGGGGTCGCGTCGTGGTTTGCTTATGATAGTCGGGCAGCGGCGGCGTTTGTTAAATTACCTCCGGAAAACAGATCGCGGGCGGTACCAGAAGCTGCTGCACGAGTTAGGTATCAGAAAATAGTCCTCCCAAGTGGGGGGACGCAACGACGAGGAGGCGCCGAAGAGGGGATGTACGCTGATAATTTTTTAGAGCCGTGAAACGCCATGCGCGGCTGTAGTACGTTATCAGTTGCCTACCTTCTTTCTCTTCCGCGCCGACCGACGTCACACCTTAAGGAGGTAGTATGGCACATTCCGTAAAGACGGAATTTGGCGGGCGTACGCTCACCATCGAGACGGGTCGGATGGCCAGGCAGGCAGGGGGCGCCGTGACGGTTCGATACGGCGACACGATAGTACTCGTCACCGCGACTGGGGCCCAAACGCCCCGAACGGGGATCGATTTTTTCCCCCTCACGGTCGATTATATCGAAAAGACATTCGCTGCCGGGAAGATTCCAGGTGGATTTTTCAAACGGGAGGGTCGTCCAACCGAGCAGGAGATCCTAACGAGCCGTTTCATCGACCGACCGATCCGACCACTCTTTCCGGAGGGGTATCGGAACGATACGCAGGTGATCGCTACGGTCCTTTCGGCAGACAATGAAAACGACGCGGACATCCTCGGGATGATAGGTGCCTCAACAGCGCTCACTCTCTCGCCGATACCGTTTCAGGGGCCCATCGCAGGCGTCAGTGTCGGGAGGGTGAACGGACAATTGATCTGCAATCCGACACCGGCCCAAACGGCTGAAAGCGATATCGACCTGATCGTCGCAGCCAGTCGCAATGCCGTAGTGATGGTAGAAGGTGGCGCGCGGGAGGTGCCGGAGGCCGACCTGGTGGCGGCGATCCAGTTCGCCCATGCGCAGATCCAGCCGATATTGGACATGCAGGAGGCCCTGCGCGAGCGGTGCGGGGCGCCGACCAAGTGGACGGTGACGCCGCCTGAGGAGGGGCAGGAGTTGGCGGAGCGGGTGCGGGCGGCGGCTGTGGAAAGGCTCAAGGCGGCCCTGCAGGTTCCGGTGAAATTAGAGCGCTACGCGGCGCTAGATCAGCTGAAAAACGATCTGTTAGCACAGCTGGTCCCTGCCGACGACGCCACCGGACTGGCGGGGAAGGTGAAGGTAGCCTACGAGGAGCTTAAGGGCCGCACGATGCGAGCCCGCGTGTTAAGCGAGGGATGCAGGATCGACGGGCGGAATCTTACCGACATCCGCCCGATCACCATCGACGCGGGTTTGCTCCCGCGCGCGCATGGTTCTGCGCTCTTCACGCGAGGCGAGACTCAGGCCCTTGTTACTGCAACACTCGGCACCTCGGAGGATCAACAGTTAATAGACAACATCACTGGCGAATATTACAAACGATTCATGCTCCACTATAACTTCCCGCCGTTCAGTGTAGGCGAGGTCAAGCCGCTCAGGAGCCCAGGCAGGCGCGAGATCGGGCACGGGGCCTTAGCGGAACGCGCAATCAAGTGGGTGATCCCTAGCGAGGATGCCTTTCCGTACACGATACGGGTCGTCTCCGAGATCCTGGAATCGAACGGGTCCTCCTCGATGGCGACCGTCTGTGGGGCCTCGCTGGCGCTTATGGATGCAGGGGTGCCGATCGATTCGCCCGTAGCAGGTGTGGCCATGGGACTTATATGCGATGGTGGAAAGGCCGCGATCCTCTCCGATATTTTAGGGGATGAGGATCATTTAGGCGACATGGATTTCAAGGTAGCCGGGACGGCCAAGGGGGTCACGGCGCTCCAGATGGACATCAAGATCGCCGGGTTGTCGCAAGAATTGTTGACCAAGGCCCTAGCCCAGGCCCGCGACGGTAGGCTCTTCATCCTTGGGAAGATGCGGGAGGCCCTGGCGATGCCGCGCGCTGAGCTGTCGCCATACGCGCCGAAGATAACATCGCTTAAGATCAACACCGACAAGATCGGCGCCCTGATAGGTCCCGGCGGCAAGACGATTCGTGGGATCCAGGAGACTACGGGGGCCAAGATCGATGTGGAAGAGGACGGCACGGTGCGGATCGCGGCCGTGGATCAGGAGGCGGGAGACCGGGCCCTCAAGATGGTCAAGGCCGTGACGACTACACCCGAGGCCGGCAAATATTATCGCGGCATCGTGCAGAAGATCATGGAGTTCGGGGCCTTCGTGGAGATCCTTCCGGGCACTGATGGATTGCTCCACGTCTCGCAGATCGCGCAGACTAGGGTCAAAAACGTCTCCGATGTGTTAAAAGAGGGGGATGAGTTGATCGTTAAGGTACTGGAGATCGAGCCGAAGACCGGCAAGATCCGCCTGTCGCGCAAAGAGGCGCTCGATTATACCGGAGATGTAGAGAACTCCTGAGTGATGGACCGGATCTTGGCCATCGAGACCTCCACCCTGACCGGTTCCGTGGCCCTGATGGAAGGGGAGCGAGTCGTTGTCGAGGAGCAATGGGAAGGGAAAGAGGGGCATGCCCCGCGTCTGCTGCCGGCGATAGAT